>JAGKWS010000041.1 GCA_021151685.1 Chitinophagaceae bacterium | reverse complement strand
GATTGTTATACTTGTCGTATTTATTGTATTCAAGATTCCTCATTTATCTCTGCCATGGTATTGGGATGAAAGCTGGCCTTATGCAGCCGCCATACGGTCGTTGCATGACGGTGGTATTGGCTTGCTCCCTCAAAATCTGCAACCCGATTTTTCTCGTGGGCATCCGCTCTTGTTTCATGCTGCTGCGGCAACGTGGATGAAGGTCTTTGGTGGTAGCTATGTGGCTATGCACAGTTTTTCTTTGTGTATAGCGCTGCTGCTGCTTATTGTTGTATACGAAAACGTTCTGTTTCTGTTTGGTAATGGCGCGGCTATTGCCTCTACTGCGCTTATTGCAGTTACAGAGGGGTTTATTGTGCAGTCGTCGGCGGTAATTCTCGAGGTGCCCTTTGCCTTGCTAACGCTACTTGTCTTGTTTAGTTATGTGCGTGGCAGGTCGGTGGCTACCTTTATATTTCTTGCGGCATTGTTGTTGGTGAAAGAAAGTGGTCTTGTATTGTGGGCATGGCTATCGGTCTATTCTTTCTTGTCGGTTTGTTTCCGGCCCGATGGTCGTAGTTATTGGCCACTATTTTGGGCTGTAAGTGTTGCAGCTATACCACTGGGCCTGTTTTTTCTGCTACAAAAGCAGGTATATGGCTGGTATCTGTTTCCCTTGCATGCAGGTACACTGCGTACGAATTGGCAAGATTATTGGAATATGTTTCGCACATACGTGCTCAGTGGTGTTTTTTGTAAAAATCTCCGCTATGTCTACTTCATCCTGATGTCTTTGCTGGCAATAGCGGTAGCGTATAAAAAACGTAATTGGCGGTACCTCATTGTACTGGCTCCTGTATTGTATGTCTATCAGTTGGTAGATGATGCTCGCTGTACGGCCATATTGCCGCCGGTATATTTTTTCGCGTTGTTATACCCGGTTTGGTTGGGCAGCTCGGTATACATTGGCAACAAATTGGTGGCTGGCAGAGCAACTGGCCAGTTTGTTTTGCTTTCCTCAGTATTTATGCTGCTGTTCATCACATTTTCAACATTTACCTTTCTCATTTATCGCTACCTTATAGTGCTGGTTTTATTGGCTATTATCTTGTTTGTGGCACTATCGGCCCATTTTCTGCGTTTTTTGCCAAGGTATGCAACGGTACTTACTGTTTTGGTTACTGGTACAACGGCTATTGCCGGCTTTCGCGAATCGCAGACCGATAAAGGTGATGCCGATTTTGGAGCCTACGACGGCGTTGTCATTCATCAGCAGGTAGCTTCGTATATGCAATACCATAGGCTACAAAATGCCCATGTGGCAACTGGTGCCTATCTACAGCTTATTCACCTTACACAGCCGCTTACTGGTTTTGTTTTGCAAAACCAACCATTTGTACATGTGAAATGGGAAATAGATGATAGCACCCAATATATCATATTTGATAATGTAGAACCCGATTATCGGTACAATCGTCGCAGCGAATGGTCAAATTTTCATCAGGTAGCACGTTTTCAGAAGGGTGTTTTGTGGGCTGAAGTATACCAACGAAATGATACTATAATGCAGCAGGGGCAGTGATAGTACTGCTAACTGGCTGATGATGGTTGTTTTGTATGAAGCGGTATTTGCTTGTTGAATGCCTTTCCGGTTAGCCAACCAATGCCCATGCCAAGCAAACCACCACAAAACACATCGAGCGGATAGTGTACCCCTACATATACCTGCGCATAGGCTACCGATGCGGCCCATAGTATTGCTACAGGCCATATCCACCGGGCATGGTGACCCAGGGTAAGCGCACTGAAAACAGCCAGTGCAAAATGATTGGTAGCATGAGACGAAGGGAAACTTTTGCCCCCACCGCAGGGCACTATTATATGCACAAACTGTGCAAAGGCGGGGTCGTTACAGGGTCTTACCCTGCCAAATAGCGGTTTCAATACCGAGGCACTTATCTGGTCTGACAGGCCAAATGTAATGAGGAAAGCTCCACACCAGATCCAGCCATACTTGCCATAGGTACGCGTGGTAAACACCAATAGAAACAGGTATAGCGGTGCCCAAAACCATTGGTTGCGCAGAAAGGGCATTATGGTATCACCCAGTTCGTTGTGCCACCGCACATTCAGGTAGCTCCATACAATGTAATCGGCATGGAAAACCGTTTCTACAAATTCTCTGAGCATTATCGTTTCTCAAATATCATAATCAATCTGGGCGATTCAATAGCGTCGTAGCCATTTAGTGCATAGTCGCCAAATGTAGCCTTCAGGTGCAGGCCTGCCTTTGTCATCAGGGCTTCAAAATCGGCGAGCGAGAATGCAGCCACACGTTCTACATAACGTTTCTCTGTGCCATCTGCGTCTGTCAGTACTATATTTTTTACAATGTGGTTGCGTTCCAGTTTTCGGGTTATATGAAACTGAAGCGCATCGCGTTCCAATCGTTCCTCTGGCACCAGTCTGTTTAGTACATATTCCCTGTTCAGGTAATCTATCACCAATGTGCCGCCACATTTTAATGCGCCGGCAAATGCTTTGGCAGCCATCAGATGATCTCTGTCGTGGGCAAAATAGCCAAAGCTGGTAAAGAAGTTACATGCAAAATCGAAGTAATTGGTATAGAAAGGCAAGCGCATATCCTGTACCATAAAGTGCAGATGCTCATGCTCGTATTGTTTGGCACTGTCTATACTACATTCCGATATGTCTATGCCCGTAACATCATAACCATGTTCTGCAAGCTGTCTTGCAAACCGGCCTGCACCACAAGCTATATCCAGCATACGGCAGCCAGCAGGTGGTTGCAGGTACGCCAGCAATTCTTCCAGAAATGTTTGTGCTTCCTGTTCATTTCTGTGCTGATACAATATCTTATAATATGGCGAGTTAAACCAATTTTCAAACCAATCCATTCCCATCGGGCTATTCTGAACGCCAAAAGTAAGTCAAGATGGTAACATAAAACCTACATATCATTATGTAATACCTATCATTAGGGATATTTGTACCTACAATGGACAGTCACGGTGTTTGTAATAGTCATATACACAACCGGTTGTGTGACGTTAGGAAGAATACCACACAGATTTTCAGAAAATTTTAAGTAAAATGGCCACACACTGAAGGTGTATACCGGTTATTTTTGCGATACATCAATTCACAGCCCCCGGCAACAACCCATGACTACTTCGGAAATACTAAAGAAGGTAAGGCGGATAGAGATAAAAACTAAGGGACTGAGTAACCACATCTTTGCTGGCGAGTATCACTCCACCTTCAAGGGGCGTGGTATGTCGTTTTGCGAGGTGCGCGAGTATACCCCCGGCGACGATGTGAAGTTCATAGACTGGAATGTAACCGCCCGTTTCTCCACGCCATTCGTGAAGGTGTTTGAAGAAGAACGCGAACTGATATTAATGCTTCTTGTAGATATCAGCAACAGTTCTCTGTTTGGTAGCCACAAGCAAACCAAACGCGATCTCATAACCGAGTTGGGGGCAGTATTGTCTTTTTCGGCCACTACCAACAATGATAAGGTGGGTGTTATTTTCTTTAGCGATAGGGTAGAGAAGTACATACCCCCCAAAAAGGGCAAGGGTCATATATTGCGCATTATACGAGAGCTCATTGCATTGGAGCCCAATAGCCGAGATACCAACGTGGGTGTAGCATTGGAATTTTTGAACAACGTATTGAAAAAGCGATCCATAACCTTTCTTCTAAGCGATTTTGTGAGCAAGCCATACGACCAGGCATTGCAACTGGCGGCCCGCAAGCACGACCTTGTGGGTATACACGTATATGACAAAACCGATAAGGAGTTGCCCGCTGCCGGACTGGTGCAGGTGGTAGATTCGGAAACAGGTGCTACCGTATGGGTAGATACCGATGACCGTACCGTGCGTATGCGCTATGGTGCAGCCTTTAGCGAGAAGCATAAATACTGTACGCAGGTCTTCAGGCGTAGTGGTGCATCCCTGCTGCATGTACGTACCGATGAAGATTATGTAAAAGTTCTTCAGGGATATTTCAAGAGCCGTTAACTTCACTCAACCATCCAACAAGAACGTAATAGAACAATGATAGTCAATAAGTTTGGATATCTATTGCAGAATAGGATTGTGCATACAGTTGCTGTGTTTCACCGTTTCTTAGTGGCATTGGCCATTTGGCTTTGCCTGAGCACTGTTACAGCCCTTGCCCAGCCCGATGCTGGTGTTGTCACAAAATTAGACCCGCCACAAATCATGGTGGGTGACCGGGCGCGTCTGTTTCTGGAGGTTACCAACCATCCGTCGAAGGGTACGCTGTATTGGGCTCAGATACCAGATACTTTCAATACACTGGAAGTTATAGAGAAAGGTAAAATTGACACAATTACCAATGGCGATGTAGTTACCTACAAACAACGTTTGCTCATTACCGGTTTCGATTCGGGTGTATTCAAAATACCTTCTTTCAACTTTGCTTTGCGCTCATCTGCCGGCGATTCTTTCTACTTGCAGTCCGACTCGCTGAATATTCTTGTGCAGACTGTTGCGGTAGACACTACACAAGCATTTAAGCCCATTAAGAACATTATATATGTAAAAGCGTCATGGCTCGATTATATATGGTACATATTGGGAGGTGTATTGCTATTGGTAGGTATTGTAGTACTTACAGTATACCTGGCAAGGCGCAAAAAGCCAGTACCTATAGTACCCGAAGGGCCAAAGGAGACGTTGCAAGAGGAAGCACTACGTTTGCTGAATGAGCTGGAAGCCAAGCAGTTGTGGCAAAATGATAAAATAAAGGAATACTATGTGGACCTTACTGGTATTGTGCGCAGCTACATAGAATCGCGTTTCCAGACAGCTGCGCTGGAACTGACTACAGATGAGTTGCTGCAGAAGGTTCAGGTTCAGCGAGATTTGATACCACACTACACGCTATTATCTGTGATATTGCATACGGCAGATATGGCTAAGTTTGCCAAAGCACAACCACTACCACAGGAACATATTGATACTATAGACAAAGCGCGTCAATTTATTAAGGGAACAACACCGGTGCCGTTAATGCCCCCCGTAACCCCGCAACCACCAACCAATACAACGTTATGAGTACTTTGTTAGATTGGAAACACATCACATTTGCACATCCGTGGTATTTTCTGCTGTTGCTGCTATTGCCTGCTATGGTATGGTGGCAGATGAAAGGGAAACGTAAAGAAAACCCAACTCTCAGGCTCACATCTATCAGTGGCCTTGGTGCTGGTAACAATGGGTTTAAGGCCCGTATTAGGCCTGCATTGTTTTGGTTGCGTGTGGTAACCATACTCATGCTGACTATAGCATTGGCTCGTCCACAATCCAGCAACACTACCGAGAACGTAGATAGTGAAGGTATAGACATAGTGCTCTGTATGGACATATCGGGCAGTATGCTGGCCGAGGATTTTAAGCCTAACCGTATGGAGGCCGCCAAGAAGCAGGCTCTAAACTTTATAGACGAGCGTCCCGGCGATAGAATAGGTTTAGTCATTTTTGCTGGTGAAAGCTTCACCATGTGCCCTATCACTATAGATCATAATGTACTGAAGAATCAGGTGAATAAAGTTGAAAGCTCCATGCTCACCACATCGGGCACTGCCATAGGTTCCGGACTGGCTACGGCGGTAGGCCGTGTGCGCAATGCCAGGGGCAAAAGCAAGGTGGTAATACTTATGACCGATGGTACCAATAACGTATTTGGTGGCACCAGCCTGGACCCCGCTACCGCTACCGAAATTGCCAAACTATATGGCGTGAGGGTATACTCTATAGCCATAGGTACCATTGGGCAGGCACTGGTGCCAGTGCAAACACCTATGGGCATACAAAAGCAAATGATGGCTACCGATGTTGATGAGAATTTATTGAAAAATATTGCAGCCGCTACCAACGGTAAGTTCTATCGTGCCACCGGCAACCGCTCTTTGGAGGCTATCTATAAAGACATAGACAAACTGGAAAAGACAAAAGTGAGCATTACATCTTACAAGCATTATGCCGAATTGTTTTTTCCGTTTGCGCTGATAGCTGCCGTATGTTTGGCGTTAGAATTATTGACACGCTATACATTATTCCGAAGTATTACAGCATAGAGCAATAAATTAAAATATGTTTACACTTCTCATGGTACCTTATAAGGGTGATTTGAGAGGTGTTTTTTTTTTAATATAGTCTGTATGTGTGTTTTAGTTAGTATTTTACAGTTCTGAAACTATAATTACATCATGTTCAAAAAATGTCTTGTGCTAGTTGCTGCGGCTGCAGTATCGTTGCCGGCAACTGCCAAAAAGAAAAAGAAACATAAAGGAGGCGACATGCCGGTGGTAGCCGCCAAAGCGGATTCGTCATCTAACAAAAAGGGACCAAAAGCATTCAGCAAGGTTATTACCGATAAGGCTGTTTCGCAAAAGGGCCTGTTTACAGTACATAAGGTTGATGATAAATGGTATTTCGAAATACCGGATTCATTGTTGCAGCGCGAGATGATTGTAACTACACGCTACAGCAAGATAGCTGGTGGTGGCGGTACATATGCCGGTGAGATGGAGGGCAGAAAAACAATTGTGTGGGAGAAAGGTCCCAATAATCGTTTGTTTTTGAGGGTGGTAACCGTTATCAGTGTGGCAGACTCTACAACCGACATCTTTAAGGCAGTTAGTAACTCGAACCTGAACCCAATAGCCGAATCATTTGAGATAAAGGCTATTGGTAAGGATTCGAATTCGGTGGTGATAGATGTGACCGATTTCTTTAAGGGCGATAATCAGCCTGTGAGTATAAGCCCTTATACAAAACGTAGGTACAACTTATCTTCTCAGATTGGCGATCGTTCTTATGTATCGTCTATCAATAGTTATCCCATCAATACCGAGGTTAAGGTAGTGCGTACCTTCAACTCTACACCACCTGCCGGGCCACAGGCACAGGTGCCGGGCATGCCGCCCAGCGTTACCCTGCCGGCCGCATGGGAGGCTGGTGCAGTTACGGTAGAGATGAATAACTCTTTCATCCTGCTGCCAAAGGTGCCCATGGCCAAGCGTTTGTACGACCCACGCGTAGGTTACTTTGCCGATGATTATCAGGTGTTTGATGACCAGCAGCAAAAAGCTGAAGAACAGATATTTGCCGTGCGCTGGCGACTGGAGCCGAAGGATGAGGATATGGAAAAATGGAAGCGTGGCGAGCTGGTAGAACCAAAGAAACCTATAATATACTATATAGACCCCGCCACGCCGCAGAAGTGGCGCAAATACCTGATACAGGGCATCAATGACTGGCAGGTAGCCTTTGAGCGGGCTGGTTTCAAAAACGCTATATGGGGCAAAGAATGGAATGCTACCGATAGTACCATGAATCTGGAAGATGCAAGGTTCTCTGTAGTTCGGTATCTGCCCTCAGACATCCCCAATGCCTATGGCCCCAATGTACACGACCCACGTAGTGGCGAAATAATAGAAAGCCATATAGGTTGGTACCACAACGTAATGAAGTTGGTACACGACTGGTACATGGTGCAAACCGCTGCCGTAGACCCCCGTGCCCGTAAGATGGAGTTTGATGATGAACTGATGGGGCAACTCATTCGTTTTGTATCATCGCACGAGGTAGGACACACACTGGGGCTAAGGCACAATATGGGTAGTAGTAGCAGAACACCAGTAGAGAAGCTGCGCGATAAGGCGTGGGTAGAAGCCAATGGGCATACTGCCTCTATAATGGACTATGCCCGTTTTAACTATGTGGCGCAGCCCGGCGATGGTATTGGAGAAACCGGTTTATTTCCACGTATTGGTGACTACGATAAGTGGGCCATTATGTGGGGGTACAAACCTACCATGGCCAAAAATGAAAAGGAAGACCAGAAAATAGTGAATAAGTGGGTAAACGATAGCCTTGCAGCCAACCCCCGGCTTTGGTTTGGTACCGAAACCAACCCCTTTGACCCACGCTCGCAAACCGAAGACCTGGGCGATAACAGCATGAAGGCCAGCGAGTATGGCATCATGAATCTGAAACGTATAGTGCCCCAGCTACCAGAATGGACGAAGGAAGAAGCCGACAAATATGAGAACCTGAGTACCATGTATATGGCCACGGTAGGGCAGTTTGGCAGGTACATGGGGCATGTACTGAAGAATGTAGGGGGTATATATGAAACACCCAAAAGCATAGAACAACCCGGCGATGTGTATGAACCTACCCCAAAAGACATACAGAAAGAGGCGGTTGCATTCCTGAATAAACAGTTGTTTGCCACACCAGAATGGCTGCTGAATACCAGCATACTGAATAAAATTGCCAACCCAGCCGGGGCAGAGTCTGTTACAACATTGCAAATCAACATCTTGAATAGCTTGTTGTCGGCACCGCGAATGAACCGTATGGCCGTGAGTGCCAATCGTTTCGGTGCCAAAGATGCCTACACGCTGGATATGATGATGGACGACGTGAAAAACGGTATTTGGAGCGAGCTGAACACGCATAAGCCAATTGATGGCTATCGCCGATCGCTGCAAAAAGCGTACGTAGAAGCATTGAACAAAATCATTAACCCTGCCGATGTGCCTGCCAATGTGGCCATAGCAGCCAATATGTGGAATACGGACGCAGTAAGTGTGGCACGTGGCCAGTTGATGAGTCTGCGCAAACAGGTAGACGCTGCAATTGCCGGTACTACCGACAAAATGAGCAAATATCACCTGACGGATGTATCAGAACGCATTAAAAAGGCCCTGAACCCCAAGGGGTAACATGGATGGGGTATATTACTACGAAGGGGTTGCAAATATTTGCAACCCCTTCGTAGTAATAATAATAGAGAGGGCCAATCGTAATGATTGGCCCTCTCTATTATAGTATGTTGTACAATAGTAGCTGCGGTACAAGAGATTTGCATCAACAGCACACGATGCCTTGGTGGCCTTTCCATGTTATGGCCTTTGTGCCCATAGTGCCTGCTTGGTGCGTTTTATGATGCTTTCCTCGTATATCGTAATGATAGTATGTCGTTTATTTTATATAACCAAGCAACTTCAGCATGCTTTGCGACGATTGTTCGCGGGCATACAGCCAGTCTTCCAGTTCGCCGTCCTTGTTGCGCTCTATAACAATGTGTTTGGGTGAGGGTATCATACAATGTTTGATACCGCCATAACCTGCCAACTGATCTTGATAGGCACCGGTATGGAAGAAACCAATGTACAATGGCTCTGTTGTTTGTTTCTCACGGTCCAGCTTGGGGAGGAACACCGCATTGATGTGCTCTTCCGATGTATAGAAGTCGTGACTGTCACACGTCAAACCTCCAAGATGCACTTCCTGATATTCTCTTTCCCAGCCATTGATAGGCAGCATCAGGAACTTTTCGCCAATACCCCATGTATCGGGTAGGGTAGTGATGAACGAGCTATCTATCATGTACCATATCTCGCGGTCGTTCTGCATTTTTTCGTCCAGTACGCTATATACTACCGCACCAGCCTCCCCTACAGTAAATGAGCCGAATTCGGTATATATATCTGGCACATCTACTTTGTTCTTCTTACACACCTTTTTGATGGTAGACACAATTTCATTAATCATGTAATTGTAGTCGTACTCGAAACCCAGAGAGTGTTTGATGGGCAAACCACCACCAATGTTGAGCCCCTGCAATTCCGGACATACTTTCTTCAACTGACAGTACAGGTTCAGCACCTTGGTCAGTTCGCTCCAGTAATACACATCGTCCTTTATGCCTTTGTTCATGAAGAAGTGCAGCATAGTAAGGCGGAACTTCTCGTTGCCCTTTATTTTATCTACATAAAACTCCAGCACATCTCTGCTACGGATACCCAAACGAGAGGTGTAAAAGTCGAAAGTAGGCTCTTCTTCACTGGCTATACGTATACCAATGTTTACCGGGTCTTTAGAACGTATTTGCTTTTTATAGTCTTCAAATTCGTTCTTATTATCAATAATGGGTATTACATTTTTGAACCCTTCGTTGATGAGCCTCGATATGTTTCTGGTGTACTGCTTGGTTTTGAAGCCGTTGCAGATGATATATATATCCTTGGTTATCTTCTTTTTCTTGTACAGTTGCCAAATGATGTCTATATCATAGGCAAAAGATGTTTCCAGATTCACCCCATGTTTCAGGGTTTCTTCCACTATAAACGAGAAATGCGAGCTTTTTGTACAGTAGCAGTACACATACTTGCCTTCATACTTGTGTTTTTTAATGGCGTCGGCAAACATTTTCTTCGCCTTGTTTATCTGCATCCCTATTTTGGGCAGATAGGTAAGTTTGAAGGGTGTGCCATACTTATCTATGAGTGCTTTTATGTCCAACCCATTAAATAAGAGTGTGTTGTCGTCGTTGATGTCAAATCCTTCTTGTGGAAAATGGAAGGTCTGATGCACGAGATCGGTGTATGTATTATTCATCTACAGTCTGCAAATAAGCGTAGTTGTGAAGACAGTCTTTTACCAAACAAAAATAATTATTTGCAAGGATGTTACACGGGTTTACAAAAAAATAATTGTCCCCATTTACAGATAGCAGATAATTTGTGTGCATCATTACACTACAGCCCATGTCACACTGCTGTTTTGTAGTATGTGTTCTATCTCTTTTTCCCGTTTTTGTACCTGTAGCCGCATGGGCGATAGTGCCCATCTCGACCTAAGTCTTGACAGCCGATCTTGCGGTGGCAATATCAGCAAGCGGGCAAGCCATGTAAGCGGTGCAAAAGATTTCAAACGGTTCGATGTTTTTACAAAATAGATGACCGTGGCAGCATCGCATCGCTCCAGCAACTCCTTCAGCTCATCGGTATCGGTAAAAGAGGAAATACATAACACAGCCCCCGTTTTGGGATTAAAGTATTGCAATAAAGACAAATCTTTATGCCACTGGCTATTACTGATGATGCGGGCAGTTTTATCCTGCTCCTCCATATCGCCGGGGTTGTAGGTAGTATCGGGTATGTATCGTACTTGCCATTCTTTTTTTGCCAATGTATCGTAGATGGTCCATACACTGTTTTTGTAGTAATTCAGCATTTCGCTGATGTAATCATCGCCCAGCCATTGTTTCTTCATCGCCGCATAAAACGAGGCATGAAAGTATAGGTGCGATGCATAGGGTTCAAACATTTCGGGCACACGTACTACCAATTCGCGGTTGCGCGCATACACCTTCCACACTATGCGGCGCACATCGTCGCCAGCTTCAAAGTCTTTATAGTTCAGGTATTCGCCCTCTACACGCCGCATCTGGTCTATGCGCACATCCATAGTTTCGGTTTTGCGCGGGTTTACGGTACTGTCTTCGCTGGTGGTAAGCACTGGTGGTTGGTAAAAATGCCCGCTTACGGGTTGCGACACTGCCAATGAAAACACATGCAGCATATCTTGAAAGTAGATAAAGCCCCCTTTTAGTTCATATTCCTTTATGTCGGGCAGGTACAGCTTACTTTTTCCGGTTATACCCTCTCTTAGCAGGCTTTGTGGCTTGCGTTTGTTGGTTTGTAGGGCGAACTGGTCGGTCAGTATATGGTCATCATAATACAAACGCCCCTTTATGAAACCCAGTATGGGCCTGAAGACACCCTCCAGCTTTGCAGTCATGTACAGCCGGTAGCCCTTATTGCCTTTTTGTTCGGTATTAAAAGCTACCTGTAGGGTAGTACCCTTGCTGTGTCTTAGCCACGAGTAGTAAAAGTAAGCTGCCAGTGTACTGGCCATAGATAGCAGTACCAGTGCTATTAGCAGCCAAAAGGTAAGTTTGCCCATCAGTATGATGAAGGGCATGAATGGTGAGGGGTAATCGTCCTTGTGGGGCGGTTGGTACAATAGCTTGAATGCGCCCCAACCAGCAAGCAAGCACAATGCTGTGTTCAGCGTAAATGGGAAATACTGCCAGTAATACCTAATCCGCCATTTCAGTTGTTTCCAGGTCATAAATACGCAATGCGTGAAAATACCAAAACCGTCCTGTATATCTTGTTAATTTTCACATTGTAGCCAATTTGTTGTTGGCTGTATGTAGTATAGGTACACGCTTGTTATTCCTATTTTCGCCACTGGTATATGAGTTGGTCATTAATTCTGCTGCTGTCTTTGCCCGGCTTGTTGATGGGCCTTATGAGTGTTTGGGGCATTACCCGCAAACGGGAACCCTATTTTTGGTTTGTGTTTACCTGCATTGTTGCCATTTTGGTTGCCCTGCAGGCACCCGGTAGCTTTTTTATGCACGGCTTGTACATAGGTATAGGGTGGGGTACTGCCAACGGTCTTATACAATCATTGTTCTTCCGCAAATATCTCGGTGCCAACCCAACGCTACGCTCTGGTTTCGAGAAAGTACGCTTTATGTCTATGCGTTTTTATCCACTACTCACCGGTTCTGTCATTGGGTTGGTCACTGGTCTCATTCTGGGCAGTATTTGCATGCTTACCCATAGGGTTCTTGGCAGATAGGTCGCCAATCTTAAGTAGGTACATATTCCAACTGCACAAGACCCGATGCAAAACTTTGGCAGCTTGTCAGCGTTAGTTTCATCTCGTCAAACCCTTCTTTGAACAGGCGTATGCCACCTCCCGTAAAATAAGGGATAACCGATATAATGTACTTGTCTATCAGCTTCTTTTGTATCATTTCGTGCACCAGTTCGGCACCACCATCTATAAATATGTTGTTACCGGGTTGTGCTTTCAGCTCAGCAATCAGTTCGGCAATGTCTTTGTTGCAGAATGTTACATAGTCGTTTTGCCCCTTCAGTGTTCTGGTCATTATGTAGCACGCCCGGCCCTTGTGCGGAAACTCTATACCAAACGACAGTACTTTTTCGTAGGTTTTTCGTCCCATTATTACCGTATCTACGGTTTTGGTAAAGGCGGCATAGCCATAATCCTCACCCGGTTGCTCTACTACCGATAGAAATGAAAGGTCTCCGTTTGCTTTGGCAATATAGCCATCTGCACTCATAGCAATGTACAGCACTACGCTTCGTGTATTCATGGTTTATCAGTTTGAATGCGCAATATACTTCGCTACAGTGTTTGTAAAAAGTTGAACTTGTACTTTTCACTATCCACACTCTGTGACAAAAAAGTTGCACCACGTACGCGGTTCAGGTAGTATTTTGTGACATCATCATACTTCACCATAGCATCATGAAGCCTTTTACAGCCGTTTCTATACTATTCCTTTGTTTGGGGCAGGGGGCGTTGGCACAAACCACCTTCAAGGCCGGTTGGAAAACATACGAGGCTACTTCGGTGATACGGGAATATAACTATCATTATACACATACCGACAGTGTGCGCATTACCCTTGCCGATAGTGCTATTACCTACATAGCGGCCGATAGTAGTGTCGTACTGACTCAAGCCATCCGGGGGCGCGATGCAAATGTGTACCGCACAGTACATTTCTTTGGCCCCAAAAAACAACTGTTGAAAACAGATGAATATAAGGATGATAATCTGTTGGAAACCAACGAATGGCGGTATGATGATAAAAATAGAAAAATATCACACATTCGCAGCAACACAACCAATAAGAACGTATATAAGAAACTGTACGAATATTCAGTAGATAAAAAGACAGGAGAGTCTGTTACCAGCGAAGCTGCGTACATAAACGGGAAAATAGAGTTCTACACCAAGTTGTACTTCGACAAAAACAATGTAATGTACAAAGAGGTGCGTCTGAATGACAACAACAAAGACATAGTACACGTAGAGAACTTTACTTATGGCGAGAATGGCAAGGTGAAGGAGCGGTCGGTATATTTCCCCGAATTTAAAGTAACTAAAACATTCACCGAACCTGCGGGCAATATACCAGCCAAATGTTTTGGTCTAAAAGCCATTCCCCCCATGGAGCGGGTGAACCCCACCATGAAGGTGCCCTACATTCGCCGGGTTATAGGCAAAAACCTTGCAGCCTTGCAAGACGCTTCTTGCCCTGAATACGAGTATACCTTTACCAATAATGTGAATTGTGTCATTACTATCAGTGCCAATAAAAGTAACAAGCACCGCACAGTACGTTACCGGTTGAAAGAAAAGGCGTAACCCCCACCAAAAGTATTCTTTTATGCAGGCCTTACGGGGCTACCTACCCACTGACTGTCGCTTTGCAGGTTCTCACCCTTCATTACCAACGATAGTGGCTCAAGGTTTACATCGTTACCCATTTCGCTATCGTACAGTACTATGCTACGAGCCCCTATGCTACATCGACTGCCAATTTTTATCTTGCCCACTTTCATTACCCTATCTTCAAATAGGTGCGTTTGCGGGCCACAGTCCTCATTCATGGCCGTATCATCGCCAATATCTACCATGTCATACTCGGTAATGTCGGTTGTATTCATCCATACGCGCTTACCAATCTTCACCCCAAACAACCGTAGCATAAAGGGCAACCATGGTGTACCGCGCATGTAGTCCAGTAAAAATGGCACTGCAAGCGACTCATAAGTGGCTGTAATAGCCTCACTCAGCCACACCCGTGCTGTCCACATAGGTTGTTGTTCGGGCTTGTACTTGCCTACAAATAGCCATTTCAGCATCACTGTTACCAACAATGCAGGTAACCCCATAAAAAACAGGAAGTAAAAGGGCAGTTCTACCAAAGACTCCCACCAGGTCATCTCTACCAGCAAAGAGTGGGCATAGGCAATAAATAGAATACTGCACATCAATATAACTGTTTCTGGCAATATGATTCTGATAAACTCTACAATACTCCTGCCCAACAATCTGCCGGGTGTGGGCCGCAGTGTTTGTGTGGCAGCAAATGTTCTGCTTTCCTGCCGTCTGGGTAGCGGTATGGCTGGCGAGCCAAACCAGTCTCTTGCCTCGCCGGCGGCCAGTTGCTCGCCAGATGGTGGAGTAGATAACACACCTATCAGCATCCTGTCGGGCAATTGATAACCTTGTGGTATCAATGCGCTGTTGCCTACAAAGCTGTTATTACCTATTACTGTTTTGTCCAGTATCAGTTGTTGGCCACGCACATCGGCCTCGCCAAGGGTAACCGCATCGGCCACAAAGGCATCTGCACCTATTTCCAACAGGGGATGGGTAACGCTGCTGGCTGTAGAGATTTCGGTATTGTTACCCACCTTTGCGCCCAATGCACGGAAAAGTAATGATACGTATACAGTGGCATACAAAGGATGCAACACTATAAGCGATAGCGACATCAACTGGTCTGTAAACCATTTACGCACATAGAACATGCTGTATATGGGGTATTTGCCCGGCTTTATGCCCCACTGCAACAACCGTGACAAAAGTATGGTGGTTAATGTAAATACAATTATATAACTCAATGCCAATGAGGGAGTTACGGGCAGGTAGCTAAAGTCGTAATCGGGTGTCGAATTATCCAGATTGTGTATGATGATAATAGTGGGTAACAGAGGTAACAATACCACTATAGGAAACAGCAGCAAAGACAAAAGAAATACTAAGGAATAAAGTCTTCGTTTGGTATTGCTTACCGGTAATGGCTGTGGCAGATCTTCTATAGCTTTTGTTTCTTTCAGCACTGCAGGGCTACCCTGCCATACCTCGCCCGGCTTTATGGTTTTTGCTGCTTGCAGGTAGCTCAGATCCTGCAATTCGCCCCAGTCTTCTATGGTGGTATTGCCTGTAAGCACGGCACAGGTACCCACATATGCATGGTTGCCCAGCGTTATGCGTCTTAGCTTCAGCAGTCCGTCTTCTACCCATGCATTGTTCAGTACTGCACCAGAGCTGATGCTTACATCACTGCCAATACTCACCAGGTCTTCAGCACCTATGGTCAGTGCGGCCAGTTGGGCATCTTTGGCCACTTTTACCCCAAGGCTGCGCAAGTATCCTGCATACAAAGGTGTGCCATTCAAAAATTGCGAGGGCAGTAACCGCTGCATGGTTTTTACAAACCACCAGCGAAAGTAGTAGGTGCCCCACAGTGGGTAGTCGCCTTCCTTCATTTTGCCTATTACCAGCCATTTTATGCCCACACTCAGGGTAGCAAAAAACGGAGGTATGCATAGAAACAACGATAGTGCCGTGCCTATAGCCAGTGGTATGTCGTTATATTCTTCTTTTACTATATAGTATCCCAAATATGGGAAGAAAATTTGCACCGCAAACAACCCATATACCAGCAACAGGGCTATAGTCTGCGCTGCCCAGCATATGTAGTATCTGGCAGGCCGCACCTCATGAAACACCCGTTTAGCACTGGTTTTTTCCACTGGCTTTTGCGCCCAATGTTCGGCTACCTTGCTCAGTGGCCGGTGCATGTACAAGTCTTTTAGCGAGGCTTGCGGTATGTTGGCCTCCTTTCGCAAGCGCGATACCACCGCTGCTGCCAAAAGAGAGTGCCCGCCGAGGTCTGTAAAAAAATCATCGGATAGCGATATAGTTCTATTAGGGAAGAACTTTTTCAGCACTGCCACCAACCGTTCGCCCAGAGGGGCATCTATGTCTATTACATCATCGGCAATAGCAGCAATATTTTCCATTAGCTGTGCCGGTACCGGTAACGATTTTCGGTCTATTTTGCCACTGGGCAGGCGGGGCATCTCGGGCAATTGTACTATTACAGCCGGCACCATGTAGGCGGGCAGTACCTTGGCCAATTGTTCGCGTATGCTTTGCTGGCTCATATTCACCGGGTCGTCGCACACTACATAGGCCGCCAAATGGTCTTGCCCGTTCAAATCTTTTTTGATGGCTACTGCCGCCGCCGTAATGTCGGGTAGGGTGCTTAGTTGGTTTTCTATTTCACCAAGCTCTATCCTGTAGCCACGCAACTTCACCTGATCATCGAAACGGCCCTGAAAATCAATACTTCCGTCTGCATTGATGATGGCTGCATCGCCTGTTCGGTAGATGCGAGTTCCCGGCATTTCAGCAAGCGATGCAGGCTTTTCCGCAAACTTCTCTTTTGTCAGTTCGGGCCGGTTGATGTAGCCATTGCTCAGTCCCGGCCCCGATATCACCAACTCGCCCCGTTCGCCGGTCGGTAGCAGGTTCAGTTGCTCATCTACCACGGCCAGTGCATAGTTGGGCAGCGGCTTGCCAATAGTTATTTTGTCACCGGGCAGCAGTTCGGCTATGGTAGCAGTAACGGTTGTTTCGGTAGGGCCATAGGTATTAAAGAACTTTCTTGGGGGGGCTGCCCAGCGTGCCAGTACTTGTGTGGTACAGGCCTCGCCCCCGGCATTCACCAGCCGCACGGTGGGTATATCATCGTCCATAACGGCCAGCAGGCTGGGTACAGCATGCAGCACAGTTATGTTGTTCTTTCTCAGTACATCGCCCAGTTCGTCTATAGATTTAGCAGTGGCGGCATCGGCCACCCAAAGGGCAGCCCCTACCATGTAGGCAATCCATGCCTCCTCGCACCACATATCGAACGATACCGAAAACCCCTGATACACCTTGTCTTCGGCAGTAATACCCAATACCGAGTTTTCAGACCGTATCAAATGGCATATCTGCCTGTGCGTAATAGGTATGCCCTTGGGTTTGCCCGTACTGCCCGATGTGTAGAGTACATAGGCATCATTATCGGGCAAGGCAAGAGCAACGGGTACATTGGTAGCAGCATTTTGTGCAAAGGCTACAACCTCATAGCGGGCGCAGGTTATGTCCAGCTTGTTGGGACTTATATATGCTTGCGCGCCTACTTCTTGCAATACCCCAGCTACGCGTTCGGCAGGCATCTCGTAGTCCAGCGGCACATAAGCTGCCCCTGCCTTCGCTATGCCCAGTACGGCCACGTGTAGCTCGGCACTGCGGGGCCACCATAGGCCCACATGGTGGCCGGGTTGCACACCGCTATCCCGTAGATATGCAGCCATAGCATCACTCCACCTATCCAGCATGCTGTAGGTGAGGGTAGTATTATCAAAAATCAGTGCAGGTTTGTCGGGATACCTTTGTGCAGTGGCACTAAAAATCGATGCAAGCGTTTCTTCTTGCAACAAATCCGGACGATGTACACCACACAGTATTCCAGAGGTCATGGCTATTGTTGGGACGGTGGCATATACAATGCCATTAGTGCGAAAAGTACAACTTTACTTCTTAAGAAATGATGAAATAACGTACCCGTGCATTAGCCGTCGTTGAATTAACGTTTAGTTTACGGAAAGTAGGACAGAGAATTCGCCCCATGGTTTAATGAGTTCGCCCCTTATTTTCTTATTACCATGATGGTTTTAGAAGTGGCGGAATTAGTTCACCATTATCCAACTAAACCCGAAACGAAGTTGCATGTTGGGCATGGCATATACCGGGTTATACAATACCTCGCCGGTAGTGCGGCTGCGTATGGGCATGCCAGTATACAGAATGGCATTGGCACCCAACAGTTGCTGTAAGTTATCGCCCGCTATAAATGCCCTGAATCGCTTGATTCTGAAGTTAAAGAATACCGATACCTCAGGTAAGTTCTCAATCTTGTCGGTATTCTGATAATAGAATCTGTTCCACTGGGCATTGTAACTGGCAGGGGCATAGGCGGTGTTGTACCGTGCTTCTATACCGGTGGCAAACTTCAGCGCATTCCTGAATACGGCACGTTCCAGACTCAGTTGATGCCTTCCCATAACGGTAGGCACATTTATTGGTGCCCCCTCAGCCACTGGCTGGTACACAATTTCATTGTCCAGATAAAAACTACCTACCCTGAATATTTTCCGCAACCATACTTGCGGCACCGTATAGCTGCCATCATATTGTTTGGGCAATCCCTCATCACTCAGGTAAATGTAGTTACTCACCAACCATCCGCTCACACCGCCACTCATTTTCAGTTTCCGGCTTTCTGCCGTAGCATACAACCGGGTAATACTCTCATTACCAAACTCAAACGATTTACGCACATACGCATTCTGATAGTTGGTAAGGCTATATGGGGCACTACCCAGTTGCTGGCTGGCACCTGCCGTAATACTGCCATCCAATTTTTTCAGCTTTTTGCCTATATACCCATCTACAGACAGGTTGCCGGCATAGGCACCCGTGGTCAGCAACATAAGGTGCCCACCATAGGCCCATGCACCGGGTGTCAGTGCTTCTTTATCTATATTGCCGGTAATATAGGTACTACTATACCCTGTTTTGTCGCTGCCGTAGGCAAAAAATGGGGTATCGGGTATGGGTACCGTAATGGGCTCTGCTGTAAACCTGTCGAAACGAATACCCGCACCCGCACTAAAGCGTATCTGATTGCCTGCCTTGCCCGCAAACCCTTCAAACAGTACACGGGTGTCGGCCTTTACCCATTTTTGTACACCTATTACAGAATCTGCACCACTGCTATAATAACCAGTACCTTTATTGGGGAAAGATCGGTTGAATAACGGAGTATACCACATAGAGTCTGGTGCCAAATCTTTATAGGTATGTTTTTCGCTACTCAGCGATGCCCTATGGGTGATACCGAAGCGTGGTGTGAGTGTATAATTGTAGGCACTGGTGTCGTCTTCGTAAAAAGTGGTGTCCGTTTGGCCCCACATATAGGTATGGTGCAGCATTACTGCTACATCGCGCTGCACATTATTTACAGTAGAGCGGGTACTACTGTACGCATTGTTCTCGTAGGCTGTGGGTACAATCTTGCGGTTGTTAAAGGCCGCAGAATCTAAAAAGTTGCGGTTCAGTACGCCACCATTTTCATCATGTTGCTGCTTGTTGTACACAATACCTCCGTACAATTGGTAGTGTTTGTCCAGGCTTTTATAGTTGGTACTGAGCCCTGCATTGTCATGATTGTTTCGCTGTATCTGGTATTGCCCCGGCGATGATATTTTTCGGTAGTCTGCCGTCATATTCCAGTTTGGCTTTATGTTTTGGCTATGCAATATAGAGGCGATGTTTTCTTGCCGCCCCGATGCCTGATAGCTGAATACAGTATAGGGACGGTCGGTATTGTAGAATTTCAGACTATCTGGTACAAAGCGGTAGGGGTTGTTGATGTGATAGCCAAGTGTGGGGCCAACACGGTTCTCGGGGGTAAACAGCAGATTTAGTACAGGGCTGCCGGGATTGCCCATATCCCTGTACCATGGTTGCTGAAACAACCTTCGGTGAAACGTGTGTATGTCAGAGTCGTCTTTATATTGTTCCTTTTTACCCAGCTTCTCGTAAGAAATAATTGCATCCTCGCTATGCCACTTGCCAGTGTTGGTTTTGTCCTTACTGGTATCGCGCCGGGGTGTCATGGGTAGGGTAGATGGTTGTGCCCATGTTGCCGCAGTACACATAAGCGCACACAGCAGGGCCGTAGCATATTGATAGAACTGTGTGGCTGTGTATTTCAATGGATGAAAGATAAAACTGATATAGCCGCTTTGCGGTGTGCAAAATTAACAACTGAGGCACTAAAAACAGCTTGCCGGCAACTATTTAACGAAATGTGCCACCGGCTTGTTTTCTGCATGTTATAATTATAGTACGTTTGAATGGTGAAGATACGGCTTACCGGCATTTTTTTGTGGGCATGTTGCACATGTTCCGGGCTGTATGCACAGCCAGCTCTACCTGCTATTGCCTGCACTGCTGTGGCCGACAGTGTAAGGCTCGAATGGCGTTGCACCTATCCCTCGGTACGTGCCATAAGTGTTTCCCGCTCGTTCGATAGTACTAAAGGATATTCAATCATTGGCCAGCCGGCTACATTACTGCCCGGTATGCAATCTTTTACCGACCACAAGCCCCTTAACGGACGTTACTTTTATAGGGTCAGTGTTACTTTTTCATCTGGCTTGGTATGGCATAGCAATCATTGTGCAGTTGTACATCAGCCATCAACCGATGCCGCCCCGGTTTTGCGTTATGTTCCGCCTACGGGAAAGGTAGTTTCATTGTCGTTACCCCTAACCGATGTTACTGATATATCGTACATACTGCCCATTCATGTGTCATTGAGTGCAGCCACCGGGCATGTACGGATTACATTGCCCGTATACCCTGCCGATGCTGTGCATTCACTGGCTTTCTATAATATGCAGGGGCAGTTGGTAGTAGATATACCACAGACAAAGGCACGGGAATTTTTGATTGATAAACGAAATTTTCAGCGGTCGGGTACTTATCGTTTTATTCTTCGCCGCAATGGTGTTATACTGGAATCAGCGTACATCAGGGTATATCAATAGACCACATTCAGTAACAGTGCGTGGCAAATAATACTAATTATTGGACGCAGCATCGTCCAATTCCTGCTCTTCTTGCAACATGTCGTCCCATTCGGGGCCCAGTTGCAATGCGCTACCTGTGTACAGCTTCATCATTTGCACCATTTTTTCCGCATCCCAAGAGTACACGCCGGGTGCAAAATATACCCGTCCATTGGGGGTGTCAAAGTAGAGGTTGCCCTCGTGGTGCAGACTTTGTATGAGATGTTCCTGAGTTTCAAACCCAAAATAATCGTAACATTTTCCTTTCAGCGGGTGGTCGGTTTTCTTTTGTTTGCCTTCGTAGTGCAGTGGCCCTATTTGTCTCCAGTCGAATCGGCTGGCTTGTCGCGACAATAGTGTATTTCTGATAATGGTAATATGGTTGGCATCCAGTATCAGTTGTTCGTTAAAAAATATACGTGCTAAAAAACGGTAGGCTGCAATAATGTACAATGCCGATGCCCCCAATGCCGATACCCAGTTGATGATGTTATGCCTGAAGGGAATAGACTGCAGCAGAAACACAGTAGCCATACCCAGCGTCAGCACCAGTTCCGCAATATACAAGGCGCGTATACGGCCATTTACCCTGTTACCCAGTGTAATTTGCAGCGTTCTGTCGCCCCAGTGATATATGATGTTTCGTTTCGCCACTGTTCCCTTTTTCTTAATGCTGGTAGTTGGTAATCAACTCTGTAACAATGTCCGATTGAAATACCACTTCAAATTGCTCTATCAGTCTTTCTTTCACTTCCTGCTCATCTACCTTTTGCCCCAGCTCCTTGTTCATAGAGGTTACAGCCTTGTCGGTTATGCCACAGGGTACAATGTATCCAAAATAATTCAGATCGGTATTTACATTCAGTGCAAAGCCGTGCATCGTCACCCAACGGCTGCACCGCACACCCATAGCACATATCTTTCTTGCTCTGCCGGGTACCTCGGCATCCAGCCACACACCGGTAGAGCCTTGCAGCCTCCCGGACTCTATGCCATACGTAGTCAACATTCTGATGATTACTTCCTCCAGATTCCGCATATACTTACCCAAGTCCGTTTCGTATTGCTCCAAATCCAGAATAGGGTAGCCCACTATCTGTCCGGGACCATGGTAGGTGATATCGCCACCACGGTTAGTCTTAAAGAAAGATACATTCAGCTCTTTTAGCCGGGTATCGTTCACCAACAGATTTTCTATATGCCCGCTTTTGCCCAATGTGTATACATGGGGATGCGAGCAGAATAATAAATGATTCTTTGTAATTTGTTTGACAGCACCTGTAGTTTCAGGAGAATTATACCATGCTGCTTTAATATCCAGATTGGCTTTAAGAAGCGATTCCTGATAATCCCATGCCTTATCGTATGCCACCTCCCCCAAATCTTCGAAGAAAATTGTTCTCATAAACCAATATGCAAGTTACGAATTGTTGGATATTTTATGTTAATTATTGGTTACATTACCTATCATTAACCAATGAACTACCGTTGTCGGTTGACCAAGGCACCAGCAACACCTCCCAATCCACCTGTTAGTGCCCCTACCAGTACCGTTACTATTATAAACCAAATAGTACCTGGCAGGTGAAACAATTCTGCCATTCGCACACTTAGTATCTGGTGGTTGGGTATGTCTCGCCACAATATGGCTAAAAGCCACCAAAAACCAGCACCTGCCATACCTGCCAGAAAACCCTTTGCCGGTTCGGTAGGTACTATGGCCGTTGTGCCAAAGGCCACAATGGCTACACTCCACCATGGAAGCAACATTTGTGCTATTGCACTCAGCAATGCTATTATTAGTATGGTTGTCAGTAGTCGCATCAATTGTCCGGTTGTATTGTCCAAGTATATTTTATACGTCCATCGTGCTGTTCCTTGCTATTATGCAAAAAAAGTAACTTGTAGTATTTGCCATCTGCCCAGTGTTTCAGATAGTCGGCATAATGTATACTACCGGGGTTGCCCGACTGCCCGCCGGGGTATACGCCCCAGGCTTCAGGCGTTTCGCTCATCTTCACCACCATGCGCCACGACGGGCCATGGTTGTTTTTCATAGCATTAACGGTATTGCCCCAACCTCCTGTGGCAAGCCCACTGTAGCTGAATGGTGCCAACCGTGCCAAATGGGTTACAGACGTATTCTTTGCTTTGTACCATGCCAATGGCTCTTTGGCAGCACGTCGGTTTAGGCTGTCAGTAGTTTTGGCAAGGCTGCTCAGTACTATGTCTTTCAGTGTCTCGCGCTGTGGCGTGTTCCGATTGTCATAATACTTCAGGTTGGGCTCGTTTACAATAAACTGCATGGTGAGCTCTACTGCCGGTGTCAAATTATCGGGTACCCGGCTAAAGTCGTCATTCCAGATACCCAAATACAGATTGCGCCACCACAACTGGAAGATTGACCCAGCCATACTGTAGGCATCCAGCGTATTGTTCCAACCGCGTAGCGAGTCCAGATATTTGTTGTTAACACCCGTACAGTATTGCAGCATTACGGGTAGTACCGTGCCTGCCAACACCGAGTAGTTATCGTTTTGCAAAGCAAACATATCCTCTACGGTTGCCTTGCTCATTTCAGACAATGCCTGATTGATGCGCCACGCACGCAGCTCGGTATAGTCGCCATTATACCAATAAGGGTAGGTAGCGTCTGTAACCAATTGATTGGCAGAACTTAAGTACCCTTGTTCGGGATTCAGCGCATGTGGGTTTTCGCGCATTGGTATCAGTTGCCCCCACAAGGTAGCACTATCCCATCCATTCATCACAAACTCGCCCTGATTGGGCCATTTGTTCACAAACTGGCCTTGCCCCCACAGTGCTATATTGCCTTTTTTATCGGCATATATCATGTTTTGAGCGGGGCATTCAAAGTGCAGTATCGCATTTACAAACTCATCATAATTGGTAGCACGGTTCAGGCCGTATACTGCCATTATTTCGTTACTACCTCTCAGCCCCATCCAGCTCATAGCCAGTGGCCGCTTCAGGTTGCCCTTCTCATTGTATCGCTCATCGTACATCAGTGGCCCATGTACCGTGTACAATACGTCTTCTGCAAAATCGGGCTTGCCCTTTACTTTTATCACCTCCTTGCGGTGCGTAAATGGCGTTTTTCTGCCGGCAAACCAATATTCGTTGCTACTACCCGCTACGCGCTTTATTTCATAAAAGTCCTTTACATCCCTATAGTTATTGGTTAACCCCCACGATATATTGTCGTTGAAACCAATAATAACCCCCGGTGCGCCCGGTAGCGATGCGCCATAGACATTCATATCGGGCGTTTGCAACTGTGTTTCAAACCACAAAGAAGGCAGGTTCAGTGCCAGATGCGGGTCGTTACATAGTATAGGCACCCCTGCAGCCGTTCTGCTGCCAGCTATAGCCCAGTTATTGCTTCCCTTGCCGTCCTCGCGCTTAAAACCAAAATCAACCGATTCATATACCGGGAAGGCTACACTATCTGCCGGGGCATTAGGTAGGGCCAGCGATGGCGCATCAAACTTCGTACCAGCGGGTATTACCGGTGTGGCGGCTGGTATCCTGTCGGGGAATAAAAGATCATATTCGCTTTTGGGCAATACCGTCCTCAGGTAAGAGTGGGGTATGTCATCGGTTTTGCCGGTAAGGTCGTCTGCCATGTATTTCAATAGCAGCATACACTTCAGGCTGCTCCAGGGTTCTGGCGCAAAGCCCATCAGTTTATACTCCAGAGGGTAGCCTCCCTTGCTCAGTTGGTCTATATAGGCATTTACACCTGCGGTATAGGCATCCAGCATACCCTTAGTTTTGGGGTCTGCTTCTGCTGCCTTCAGCGATTGCTCTGCGGCATATGCCATACCCTTGCGCCTTTGCCTGCGGTCAAAGTCGAATGTACTCTCGCCTGTTACTTCACTCACCCTTCCGGCAGCAGCCCGGGTTTGCATATCCATTTGCCATAGCCTGAAGTAAGCATGTATATATCCTTGTGTGTAGTAGACATCATGATTGTTCTGCGCATGTATGTGCGGCACCATACGGTCATCAAGCCACACGGTAACGGGCTGCTTGATGCCATTCAGATTCAGCTTGTCGTCAAAATTTTTGTGTATCGGCTCGGCATTGGCCATACAGCCATCTATAGGGTCCAACAGCTTGCCGATGGCAGGCAGCGAGCCCCAGGGTGTACTCAAAGCATATATCCAGCCTATGGTTACCGCAGACATTGCGATACCCCATACCATCGATCGTTTGCGCTGTCGGTGAGTAATGTGTTTTTCTCTGTGTTTCTTGTAGTAAGCCATAGGCCTTCACATTTTTAATGGGCCATATGCTGCATTGCAGCCCAAGCTGTTTGTTTTGAGTAGGAGGTAACAATATCGCCTCCATACCATGAATTATTTCGGGCAATATTTCCTACAATGGCAATGCTATTTCGTAACTCTTGCCCGGTTTCACTGTTAGCTTATGGGCACGCAACCATGGATTGTATATTTTCAGCATTTTGTAGCTGGTGCCATTGGCTAAGGCAAATTCTGTAAGGTTTTCTACAGTTTTATCCACTGTCACCGTGCGGCTTTTCAATGGGCGGTATTGCTCTCCATCTTCTACTATCAGTCCGAATTTGCGTGGATTGGTAAGTATGTACTTAAAAGCCAATATACGGAACACATATCGGTTTGTTTCCTCCGGGAAGATGAGATCATAGTAATTACTGGCCTGCTGAAATTCGGCCTGCTTCGCAAACCCTGCCATGCCACAGTTATACGATGCTGCTGCCGCCGTCCATGTGCCAAATTTCGCCTTCGCTTCTTTGAAGTACATACAAGCGGCATCGGTAGCTTTCACTACATTGAAACGTTCATCTACTTCATCATTTACTTCAAGTCCGTAGCGTGGGCCAGTGTCTTTCATAAACTGCCAAAAGCTGGCGGCACCTACACCACTCCATGCATTTTGCTGAAGCGCACTTTCGGCCACACATACATATTTCAAGTCTTCTGGTACACCATTGGCTTTCAGCCGCTCTTCTATTATAGGGAAATATCGGCCTGATAGCTTTAGTATGTACAGTTGTGTGCCATGTAAATAGGTGTTCACCAACACTTCACGGTCCAGTTTCTCTCTTATTTCCCATTTATCCACCGGCACATCCTCGCCGCAAAAATCTATAGCCTTGGGCACATGAGGTGGATGCCAGCGATATTGTGGCCTCCCTTCTTCCGAAATCTCTACGGGGGTAGCAGCAGGGTCTATTTTTTTTGATGCAATACCCATAATAATGCCTGCGCTGATGGCGGCACCACTGGCAAAATATACCACTGCTTTTGTTCTCGGATTCATATGCCTAAAGTTAAGACAAAAAAACGGGGGCATTCACCCTGTTTCAGCCCATTTTTATCTTCCTCCACACAATATTAACAAGATGTAATAAGGATACATGAACAAGCTTCTGTGCAGGCATACGCCATGTGTAGTAGTCTACAAGGCTTTGGTGGGTGTTTTCTTGCCCATACAGCCACCACACCTCGTATTTTTTGTACACTGTCTATGCCGAAAATGGATAAATAATTACATTTGGCCATCACAAATTACCAATGGCAAAAAAGACGAATACTCCCGTTACTCCCAAAAAACCTCAGCCGTCTGTCGTGGCACCGGCTCCGGCAGTTGCGAATAACGAGCCTGTAAGAGATACACTCATTCCTGCATGGCTGTACGATTTTCGCATCCAGGCCATTATTGTAGCCTTGCTTGCTTTTATTTTGTATTGCAATACCTTCCAGCATGAATATGCGCTGGATGATACTATTGTAATAGTAAAAAATGAATATGTACACGAAGGCTTCAAAGGGGTTGATGATATTCTTACCAAGGATGCCTTCGATAGTTATTATCGCCAGTTCAACTCTTCCAACCAGTTGTCGGGTGGTCGTTACCGTCCGTTATCTATTGTCACATTTGCTATAGAACAGCAGTTCTTTGGTGCGGTACCACCCGAAAAAGTAGATAGTGTGCTGGAGCGTGGCATGTCTTACGAAATGAAGGCACCTGCCGAACAGCAGTTCTTGCGCCACATGCACATTCGGCACGTTTTCAATGTGTTGTGGTACATGCTTTGTGTAGTAGTTCTACTATACTTCTTCCGGTATATTACGTTTCGCAACAATCATATCATGGCATTTATTGCGGCAATACTCTTTACCGCGCACCCCATACATACCGAGGTGGTAGCCAATGTAAAAAGCCGCGACGAAATCATGTCGCTGATACTTATTTGCGGCACATTCATTTACGCATTCCGTTATTACGAGAAAAAACACAAATCCCAACTGGTGCTGGCCATGGTTTGTTTGTTTCTTGCTTTCTTGGCCAAAGAGTACGCCATTACCATGATTTTGCTCATTCCATTGGCATTCTACCTGTTCAACGAGTTCACCATTGCGCAGTGTTTTATGGCCACATTGCCTTATTTGGCAGTGGTAGCCGCTTATCTCAAGGTGCGTTTCAGCATTGTAGCCCCTATGAACGAAAGCTCTGATAACGACTTGCTGAACAACCCATATGCCAATGCCGACAAGGCCGAGCAGACTGCTACCAAAATTTCTACCAGTCTCAACTATATCAAACTACTCATTTTCCCTCATCCTCTTTCTTCCGATTATTCGTACAACACCATTCCCTACAAGCGGTTCAGCCATCCTCAGGTATGGGCATCGCTCCTTATACATGGCTATTTGTTCCGCCAGTTGTTTGTATTCTTTCGCAAGCGGCATGTACTGGCTTTTGCCTTGGCTATTTACCTGCTCAATCTGCTTATTGTCTGCAACCTTATTTTCAACATTGGCGGTACCATGGGCGAACGTCTTATTTTCCACTCATCTGTAGGTTTCTGCATGGCAGTAGCGTGGTTCCTGTACAAGGGTATGGAGAAGATAAAACCAGCAGCAACAGGCCGGTTGGCATTACTGGGTGTAGTAGTGTTGCTTACTATTGCTTATGGGTTCAAGACCATAGACCGTAACCAGTATTGGAAGAACGATGAAACCCTCTTTGGCGAGGATATTAAAACCACCCCCAACAGCGTACTGGTGAATTCTAATGTGGCTTCATCCTTCATCAATATGGCCGAGGCTGAAAAAGATACGGTAAAGAAGTTTCAAGCACTGCGCGAGGGCGTGAAGTATTATAACAAGGTACTGGAAATTCACCCAACCTTTGTGTCGGGCTTCATGAACCGTGGTGTGGCCTATCTGAAGCTGGGTATACCAGACAGTGCGCGGTACAACTACGACATGGCCCGTAAGCTATACCCCAATTACCCCAAACTGTACGAGGTATATTATAACCTGGGTGTATGTTACTACCTGTCTGGCCGCATAGTAGAGGCAATAGGCATTTGGCAAGAGGTAATGAAGATGGAGCCAAAGTATGTTTTGGCGCAACAAAGCATCAATACGGCACAAATGCAGTTGATGCAAATGCAACAACAGGCAGCGGCAGCTCAACAACCACCTCCCAAACAATAAATGAAATACCTAACCCCACATAACAACAACTATGAGCGACGGCATATTCCGTAAGAAATCGCTGAAACAGATAAGCAACGAGGTGGCACAGGGCCTTACCGATGGCCATGAGACATCCTTGCACAAGGTGCTTTCCGTGCGCGACCTCACCTTTATGGGTATCGCAGCTATAGTAGGCGCAGGCATCTTTTCTACCATAGGTAAGGCGAGCTTCGATGGTGGGCCGGGTATCATCTTGTTGTTTATGTTCGTAGCCATAGCCTGCGGATTTTCAGCTATTTGTTATGCCGAATTCGCCAGTATGGTGCCTGTATCAGGCAGTGCCTACACTTATTCTTATGTAGCCTTTGGCGAGGTTATAGCGTGGATAATAGGGTGGGACTTACTGATGGAATATGCCATTGGCAACATAGCAGTAGCCATCTCGTGGAGTAGTTATTTTACCTCACTCATCAATAGCATCAAGATTGGAGGGGTGCAACTGCACATACCCGAATACCTTGCTACCGACTACTGGACAGCCAAAGACGGCCTGACCGATGCAGCCAAAATGGCATGGGCCAATGCGCCTCTGATAGGCGGTGTGAGGTTTATCTGTAACCTTCCGGCATTTTTCATTACAGGCATCATTACGGCCATCATATATGTGGGTATCAAAGAATCGCGCCGCAGTACCAATATTATGGTCATTCTCAAAATTGCCATTATCTTGTTGGTAATGGTAGCTGGCGTTTTCTATGTAAACCCTACCAACTGGACTCCCTTCTTACCCAATGGCATGAGTGGTGTACTGGCGGGTACTTCGGCTGTATTCTTCTCTTATATAGGCTTCGATGCCATATCTACCACTGCCGAGGAATGTAAAAACCCGCAACGCGACCTGCCACGGGCCATGTTCTACTCACTTATCATTTGCACTATCATTTATATACTGGTAGCATTGGTACTTACCGGTATGACCAGCTACAAAAACCTTGATGTAGGCGACCCATTGGCCTACGTATTCAGTGCCATGAACAGCACATGGGCCAATTGGATTGCGGGTGTTATCTCCATCAGTGCAGTAATAGCCACCGCCAGTGTGTTGCTGGTGTTTCAGTTGGGCCAGCCCCGCATATGGATGTCTATGAGCCGCGATGGCTTGCTGCCACCTGTTTTTGCCCGCATACACCCACGTTTCAAAACTCCGTCTTTCTCTACAGTTCTCACTGGTTTCATAGTAGGCATACCTGCATTGTTTATGAACCTTACCGTGGTGGTAGACCTTACCAGCGTTGGTACACTTTTTGCCTTCGTGCTGGTATGCGGGGGCATCCTCAGCCTGCAAAACGACCCGCATCGTTTACAGAGCCGCTTCAAAACACCCTATGTCAATTCGCGCTACATTACCATTTCACTGTTTGCATTGTTCCTTGTGCTGGTAGCCATGTATAGCCCCGGTGGTATAGCCGGCGCATTATCTTTTACCGATGCCGGGGGGAATATCTCATGGGCGATAGCTCGTACCAAAATTCCTTATCTGTTATTTGGGGTAGTATTTGCAGTTACTGCTGTATTGTCTTTCCTGCGCAACTATTCGCTCATACCCGTTTTAGGGTTTCTTAGCTGTAGTTATCTGTTGTGCGAGTCGGGTGTGTCCAACTGGGAACGATTCCTGATATGGCTGGTAATAGGGCTCATTGTGTATTTTATCTATGGTTCCAGACACAGCAAGTTGCGCAAGGCACAGAACACTGGTTAGAAAGTGCTATATGTACAGATATTAAAAAAAGTATGTATTAGCTTTGGAAGAAATTACACATCATGAGAGCCCTTTTATTGACTGCGCTGGCAGCTACGAGCCATACACTTTTGCACGCACAATTGTCAGCAGGGCCTGTCGGTGGTTTCCTGATATCATCGTACACCCAAAAGGCTAATGGTGCAAAAGTATCTCGTGTTGGTACAAGGGCAATACCCGCATTACGTATTGGCGGGCAGGTAGCGTTTGCGTTCGATAAACGATGGCAGCTACAATCGGGGCTATTGTATGCCGGAAATGGACACTATTGGGAAGACCCTGCCAGCTCTTTGGTTCGTTGGTTTAGTATCAGAACTATTGAATGCCCACTTGTACTCACACTATAGGTAACAACGATACTGCATACGATATTCGTCCCTATACATGGTCGGTAGTTACAATGGCTGGTGTACAAATGAAAAATGGCATACGTGCGCAGGCACAGTGGATGCAGGGAATTACCAATGTATTGCCAAAACCTACTGCACAAAACAATGTGTTGCGTGGTTACCAATTCGGGCTATCGGTTGCGTACATGATGGGTGGAAAGACCCATAAAGAGCGAAAGGCCCAAAAGAATAAACCCAAACCATCATATTAGCCGTTACAATATAGTTCTCCATAAACTGCGCACTGTGTAGATACATACACCGGCATATAGGCGCACAAGCCTTAGTACAAGTTTGACACCAACCATCGCATATCCTTTTTGTAGAAAGAGCGAGCCCCGCACCACACATCAGGTGGATACGGGTACTCACTCAACACTCATATTTTATAAATGCTCTCTTTAGAAAGTGTATCGTAATGTAGGTACAGGGAAAAAGCTCTGCTGATACACAGTAACCATTTTCGCATTTTTAGCATCGTAGTAGTTCAGGAATACGTTCTGATGATTGGTCAGGTTCTGAAAATCTACGGCCATTTCCAGCGTGCTTTTCTTATACTCTTTGCGGTAAGATACTCTGAGGTCTGTACGGAAGTAGGCTGATTGTTGCAGGGAGAACGCTTTGTCCTCCATATACACTGCCTTGCCTTGTGCTTGCGATTGCTGCATATCTATCGGGGTAGCATACCGCCCGCCTACATGGGTCACCTTCAGGTTTAGTGCCATTATATTACCCTTTTTACCTACTTTGAATTCCTTACCAGCCAACGCATTCAGCACATAACCAGTGTTGAAGGCCGTATTACGTTCCACACCATCGCTACCCTTGTATTTCGAAGAGAAGAAAGAACCGGTTGCCAGAAAATAATAGCCCTTATCGAAGAAACGCTCCAGTGTCACTTCAGTACCATAGTTTCTGCCAGACCCCTTATTTACCAGACTATCTACATCCGTCACCCCAAAATCGTAGCCAGAGTTGAGGATAGAAAACGAGGTTAATCTCTGCTCTACCGGCACATTGCCCAATATCTGGTAATAGGCTTCTGCTTTCAGGCGCATATGTTCATTAATGTTCCAGTCGTAGGTAAGTACCGAATGGTGGCTGCGGGTGAACCCGAGGTCTTTGTTGGTGTTCATTACACCATTGGGCCCGGCAGTCTCTACATAGTAGGTATATACATTTTGTGCCTGATGGTGTAAGCCATAACCAAGGCCCAGTGCCTGCCGACCAAAAGTGTAGCGCACACTGGCGCGTGGTTCTGCGGCTATACTGTTATTCAGTGTCAGGTATTGGCCATGTACACCGGCCACGCCCGACAAATGATTGCTGAAACGGTGTTTCCAAAGCGCATAACCTTGCGCCAAACCGTAACTACCTGTACGGTCTATATACACACGCTCGGTACCGTTTGTCAAAAAATCTTTGTTCACCAAATCAAAGCTCAACTGGTCGTACACAACACCTGCCTGCATATTGTTGCGTGCATTCCACTTATGCGTCAGCGACCATACACCCGATAGTTTGGTGGTGGTAAACTTTCCATTGGCATAGGGAATGGCGCGCCTGTCGGCCGTACTCAGCGAATCCATATTGTATTGCTGCAAGGTATAGGCATAGCCCAGTGTAAGTTTAGAGGTTGTTTTGTCCGACAGACGACGCTCCCACGATGCACCGGTAACAGACATACCAAATTTATTACGTTCATCAAAGTCGGGGTTGCCACCATACAGTTCTGTTTTAGAGGTATCTATCTCACTGCCCAGAAAATTGATGCGGCTATTGCCCGATACTCCAAAGAAGGTAACACGGTCTTTTTTAGTCACATCAGATACTACTTTATAGTTCAGATCCTGATACTGTGGCACAGCAGAGCCGGTACCAAAGTTGATACCCAGTTTCTGAAATGCACCAAGGGTAGAGTAGCGATAGTTCAGCACATAGCTGGTGTTTTTCTTATTGCCCAGTGGCCCCTCGGCACCCAGCTCAAAACCATTGAAGCCAATCTGCGCCACAAACTCTTTTTTGTTCCTGTTGCCATCGCGCAGCTTCATGTCAAAGACACCAGCCACAGCATTGCCATATTGGGCAGGGAAAGCACTGGTCAGAAAGTCCGATTTGTCTATGTTGTTGTTATTCAGCATACTTACCGGGCCTCCGGTACTACCCAACGCACCATAGTGGTTAGGGTTGGGTATATTCAGCCCTTCCAGTTGCCACAGCATACCATTGGGCGAGTTGCCCCTTACCACAATGTCGTTGCGGGCATCATTACCCGACACCACACCGGCAAAGTTGGCCGCCATACGCGAGGGGTCGCCCAAAGCACCGGCATATCGCTTGGTTTCATCTACATTAAACGAGCGTGCGCTCACCTGTATCATCTCGTTATTGGTACGGGTTTTGTCTTTGGCCTTGCTGTAGGTCACCTTCACCGAGTCCAGTTGATGAAGTGCTTCCTGCAATGCAATGGTGAGGTGTACTTCCTTGCCTGCCGTTACCAGTACATCGTTCACAGTGCGCTCTTCATAGCCTGTATAGGATACTTTAAGCGTCTGCCGACCAAGTGGTACTGCGATCAATGTAAAGTTGCCATCTGCATCCGATACGGCACCCATGTTTTTTACGTCTGTTAGTTGTATTACCGCACCGGTAAGTGGCTGGCGCGATGCTTCATCTATTATTTTACCGGTAATATTTTGCACCTTTTGTGCCGATAACTGCAAAGCACTCAGCAGTGTTATCAAAGTCAGGATTATTTGTCGGAATGTGTACATGATGTGTGATTTTTAAGACATGGGTTTCCCCTATTGTATTGGCTTTTGGTCAATACATTATTGTATTTAATTATGTGAATGGTTGTAAAAATGGCCCGGCAAGAGAGGATGGCCGGGCCATGTATAGATTATTGCGTGTGTGTGCCGATAGGTAGGGAAAATGCCACTGAAGGATATTGACTTAGATTTTGCTCACCTTGCCAGAGCCAGAAATATTGGTGTATACTGAAGGCGTGCCACGATAATAGACCTTGCCACTACCACTGATGCGCACATCCAACGAGTTAGATACATTAACAGTCGTGGTGCCGCTGCCGCTTATTTGTGCGTTCACATTTTGTGCATACAGCCCCAGCATATCTATGTCTCCGCTACCACTTATCCGCAGGTCGCTGGTGGTAGTGGTACCGCCACTTACGGTTATGCGTCCGCTGCCACTTATATCGCCGGTAATGCTCTGCCCTTCAAATGAGTTTACATTTATACTGCCAGAACCATTTACCTTCAGTTTCAAATTGTTCGATTGAATAGGTGCAGCTACGTGAACACTACCCGAGCCATTTACCCCCAAAGATTTTACATCGGGCGATGATATATATACAATCACCTTGTTATGACGGGTCCAATTGGTAAACTTGCGGAATTGCAAACGAAGTTCACCATCTACAACCGGTGTTTCAATATCGTTTTGTATATCGCTCTGGGCATATATCTCCAGCTTGTAGTTTTTGTCTTGCGTATAGTGTACTTCGGCATCTATACTTTCATTTACACCATTGAATCCCGTTACATTATAGGTGCGTGTTACCGATGGTCCGTCTACCAGAGTTTTGCGGCAAGAAGGAAATGCCATAACAATTGTTGCTGCTGCGATAGTGGTTAATACGTTGTTTTTCATTGTTTTGTGTTTTGTGAGTAATTGAATTGATTATTTGATTATTTGATTATTTACTGATTTTGTATGCTTGCATTATAAAGACAACTGTCTTCCTGTTTACCCCTATTAGTTGGCAGAATTTTTTTCTGAAATTAGTTTCTTCATCATTTTACGGCTATCTAAATGGAACTGTATCCCACCTTCGGCGCCTATCGAGAAATCGTGCGAGTAGTAACGGCTGTCGTAACGCCACAAACTATAACCTACTCGGCCCACCCCTTGCAAGTCGTTACTACCTGTATAGCTGAATGATGGACCGGCAAAGAACTCTACGCAACCTACACGAATGGAAGGCATAATCTTAACTCCAGAGCGTATGTCTGTATGCCACCACCTGTCAGACAAAGACGTTACCGTTACTTCTGCATTAAAGCGGAACGCCTTTGTAACTGGTATATGCATACCCAAGCCGCTTTGCAGTGCATAGGCGCGGTAACCCTTGGTAAAATTGCCCCCGGCACCTACTATGCCGTACAACTTGCGCCCACCAGAGCGGAACGTGAATAGGGTAGTCCCGGTTTCATTCATAGCAGTACCAATGGCCATCTCGCCATTCTTAATGATATTGATGAGCCCAATGGGGCAATCGCTACTGTCGGCAATATTAATAAGGCCCGCTATTTGTACACCCTTCACTTTCTTGGCCACATTTACAAACCCTGCAATCTGGGCTCCGTCTACATTTTCGGCTATGTTAATGAAGCCAGATACCTGTGCATGGGCTTTTTCGGCCAGATTGATGTAGCCGGCAATTTGTGTATTGGCACTATCGGCTATGTTCAGAAATCCTGAGGCTTGCAGTCCGTTTACTTCTCCGGTAGCCACATTGGCAAACCCTGCCGCCTGCATACCGCTTACATCACCAGCTACGTTCAGAAATCCTGCTGCCTGCATACCGGTTGTTTTGTGAGCGGTGTAGTTTACTACACCTGCGGCCTGCAATCCACGGGCATTGCCGCCAATCACATTCACTACACCACTGGCTATCATTCCCCTAACACTATCGGTAACCACACTGGCCACACCCGATGCGCAGAATGCCTCTTCGCTGCGCGACACTCCGGCCAATGCATGCACTGAGAATAAATTGCTGTAATATGGTGCGGCTACACCATTGGTACTGAGCGGGTAGGTGAATCCTATGTGGGCATTGCTGCGGCGAATGGTGGAGTCTTGTGCTGTAGCGGTAAGCGATGTAGCCGTAATGGTAATGGCTGCTATAATTGATTGGTAAGTCATCATTTTTGCTGTTTACAAGAAGAAGACAACTCAATTTTACGATACCCCTATGCCAGTGTAATGTTTTTTTCTTAACAGGGTCTGATACATCATTGTAGTTATACTAATGCATAAGGTGCCATAATAAAAAACTGCCGGTACAAGACCGGCAGTGAAATGTGTTTTATTGGTGCAGTATATATTTAACCCGGTATGCGGGCCATATACTTGGTCATCTCTTTTATCTGGTCTACCACTTGCGGGTTGGTAGGCTTGCAGGCTTTTGCCTTAGCAAAATATACCTTGCAGTTTCGGAAATCGCGACGCTGCGCGGCTATACCAGACAATTGCAGATAAGCCATTGCCTCATGATCTTTGTCGGGCAAACCCAGCTTTATAGAGTGTTTCAGATGCTCATAAGCCTCTTTCATATTACCCTTCTTCTGAGCAATAGCGGCCAGTTGTAGGTAGGCACCACCCTCATACTCTTTTTCCGGCATACCAGTTTCCAGGCTTTTACGCAGTTGAGCCTCTGCCTTATCCAAATCTTCGCCCATAGTCGATATGTTAGCCTGCAACATGTAGTAAGTAGAGCGTATTGGCTTGTACAGCAGGTTGGGGTATTTCACCATCTTCAATAGCTTCTCTACACTGTCCATATCGCCACTTTCCACATAGCCCTGTATCAGTGTCATAGGCCCAAGCAAGAAATAGGCCGTAATCATCAGTGCCGAAGCCAGAAAAGGAATCCATGCTATCCACCATGTCACCTTGAAGCCTATCAGAAAACCAAGGGCAATTAACACTGCCGCAATAGGCAGCCGATAAAATACAAATATCTTACGAATGTTCATTTGTTTAGATTGGGGCGCAAAGATACCACAATTTCAGTGGCATTAATAATGCACTTCACTACATTGTGGCCTTTTGCCGGTTTACATGGTCACTATCAGCTTGGTGGTGGTTACCGTGCCATCGGTTAGTTGCAGGCGCACAGTATACAAGCCGGGACTCATGGTTTGGGGTAATGTTACAGCGTTTTCGCCCTTCTTCAGCACCAATGCATACACCATACGGCCATCGGCAGCTACTATTTGGGCAATGCCCGCCACGGGCAACGTAATAGTAACAGACTGCTGGCAAGGGTTGGGGTAAACTGCAGTAGTAGCCTTAGCTATATTGCCAATGCTAACAGGACAGTCTGATGCACGCTTTACAAAAATGGTGTAGTTGGCCGTATCGGCACCACAATCGTTGGTAACTATATAACGGAAAGTAACCGGCCCATACCCTATGCCAGTTACAAGGCCCGAAGCATCTACCGAGCCTACCGAAGCATCAATACTACTCCAACTACCACCAGCCGTGGCATTGTACAGGCGCACAGTGTCGGTTACACAAACCGAGTCGGCCGATGCGGTAGTAGCAGCTACCACTGGCACTGTTGTTATTGTAATGTCGGCGGTAGCGGTATCGGCACCACACGTATTAAATACCCTGTAGAAAATGGTAACCATACCAGGTACATAACCCGTTACCACACCGGCAGATGACACCCCCGCAAAAACCACATTGCTGCTACGCCATGTGCCACCAGTTACTGTAGATGACAATGATATGGTATTACCCCGGCACACTTCAGTTGGCCCTATCAGTGTGCCAGCAGATGGTATGGCATTAACTGTAATAGGATAGCGGGTTGCAATAAGCCCACACACAGTGGGGATGCTGTATAACACAGTATCGGCTCCACTGGCAATGCCCCGCATCTTGCCAGCTGCACTCACAAACGCGCGACCAGTGGAGATACTCCATAGCCCACCCGCAATACTTGCTGTAAGCGATACCGAATCGCCCACACATACGCTGGTGGGGCCGCCTACTGCTGCCAGGGTAGGCATGGCATTTACTGTCATCACCTTGGTACGGTAACAGCCCGATGGAATGGTGTAAAATATGGTTACGATACCGGGTGCTATACCCGTAACAATGCCGGTGCTGCTACCCACAGTGGCCGTGGTAAGCGAAGACGACGACCACGTACCTGTGGGAGTACTGGTGAGTGTTGTAGACATACCAACACACACATTGGATGCCCCTGCAATAACAGCAGGCGATGGGTTGATAGTGGCTGTAGTGGTAACAAAACAACCAGTACCCAACTGATAGCTGATGATAGAAGTGCCTACAGTAACACCCGTCACTATACCTGTAGATGCACCTACGGTAACATTGGCATTGGATGCCGACCATGTGCCACCGGGAGGAAAGCTGGATAAGGTAGAGCTGGTGCCCTCGCATACGGTAGTGGTGCCCGAAATAGCTGTGGGTGGTGCCGTAACGGTAAAGAAGAGTATACGCGAACAGCCCGATGCCAACTGATACGTAATATTGGCAGTACCTACAGACACCCCGGTAACTAAGCTACCGCTGGTGGTGGCCACTGCCGTGTTGCTACTGCTCCACGTACCGCCCGTTGGTGTGCAGGTAAGCGAGGCTACACTACCCACACATACCGATGATGGCCCGGTAATGGTACTTGGTAATATTTGTACTGTTACTACAGTAGTGGTGTAGCAACCGCCAGCCACTGTATAGGTAATGTGTGCCGTGCCGGGTGTAACCCCTACCACTACACCACTGGCCGATACTACTGTGGCCACTGCGGTATTGCTGCTGGTCCATACGCCGCCAGCCAGCGGGTTGGCCAGTGGGGTATTGCCAGATACGCATACCTCTGTAGTGCCCGTAATAGCAGGTGGGGTGGCATTTACAGTAAGCACAGTGGTGCGGTAGCAGCCACCAACCGCTGTATAGGTCATTATTGTTGTGCCAGCCACAAGCGCACTCACTATGCCGCCCGCTGCTGTAATGGTGGCTACAGCCGGTGTAGCCGACACCCAAGTGCCGCCAGATGGCGCCGATGATAATGTAGCCGCTGCACCCGAACATACGGTAAGGCCACCGGTAATGACCGATGGGGTAGTGGATACCGTTACCAACGCCGTATCGCTGCAATAGCCCGCTACTGCATAGGTAATGATAGTGGTGCCAACAGTCAGTGGAGCAAATGCACCCGATGTGGCACCTATGGTGCCAACAGTAGTATTGCTACTGCTCCATGTACCGCCTGTAGTACTACTGGCAAACGTAGCAGCAATACCTGTACATACCTGTGTGCTACCCGTTATTGCATCTACATAGGTATTTACTGTAACAACCGCTGTGGCTGTAACTGCGCCGCAGCTACCGGTTGCTGTATAGCTGATGATAGCTGTACCTGCTGCTACACCGGTAACAATACCAGTAGCACCAACGGTGGCAATACTGGCATTGCTGCTGCTCCATGTACCCCCCGTCAGAAAGTTGGAAAGTGTTTGGCTGGTACCGGGGCAAAGCAACCTGTTGCCCGATAAGGGGCCTATTCCATTGTCAAAAGACATAACACTGGCACGGTTGGCCGTGTTGCCATCGGCAAATGCTACATATATTTTATTGGCTGGACTTATGGCAATACTGTTGAAATTGGTACTGTCTGTTGTAAATGCCCCTGTACCGGTAGTAGTCCATGCAGCACCATTATAGCTGGCTACAGTCATCTTATATCCGTTGGCACTATCCGAATAACTGACATAGGGTACACCTGCCGCATCTGTAGCCAATGCTACATTGTCGGCACGGCCTGTACTGAAGCCCGCCGTACCGGCAGCTGTCCATGTAAGCCCGTTATGTTTAGCGGCCGTGAGTTTACGCCCTGCCGAGGCATCGGAATAGGCAATAAATGGCGTATCGTTGGCAAAAACAAGCGACACATAGTCGGCCACACCAGCCGAAAACCCGGGTGTGCCTACACTGCCCCATACTGTGCCATTGAACGACTGAACAGTGGCCTTGCCGCCATTGCCAAGGTCTTTGTAAGCTACAGAAGGCAGGCCGCTACTATTCAATGCTAAATCTATATAAGCAGTTTGTGCCACAGAAATGCCATAAGAACCTACTACCTGCCACTCGGCACCATTATACTTCATAACAGACACCCGGCGAGAGGCTACCCAATCTATAAAGGCTACATAAGGCGTACCAAAGGCATCAATAGCTATGACAGTGTTTTCGGCCTTGCCGGGCGTAAAACCAACTGCACCAACGTTTACCCACGAAGAACCATTAAATCTCATTACAGATGCCTTGTCCGATGCCGATTGATCCATGTACACCACATACGGTATACCAGTTGCAGAGATGGCTATAGAAGTATAATCGGCACGCGAAGGGGTGAAACCTGCAATGCCTACGGTTGTCCATACACCGCCCGACATTTTTTTGACAGTTGCCTTGTTACCTGCCCCCTCATCCATGTATACTATATATGGTATGCCCGATGGGTCTGTAGCAATAGATGTATACTGCGCACCAGCCGCCGAAAAACCTGCACTGCCTTCATTCAGCCATGTAAGGCACTGGGCAAAAGTTTGCCGTGTTGTACATATACTTATCAATAGTAGCAGAGTAATCAGCGTGCGTTGTCTTAATGTTAATGTCATAGAAAAATGGTGATATGCAACTTTTTGTAGTGCCTGTACATATGTAACAAGCCAAGCAGTAACAAAAGTAGTATGTTCGTTGTGTATTATTTGATTTTACTGTTTTATGTTTCAGAAAAAAATGCTGGCTTCATGGTTGTATTGTTCTGTTTTTTCTAAACTTGCTGCTGGTTATTTTGCCAACCACGCTTCTGGTATACGTATCAAATGGCTATAGCACATGTATAGCTACATTGCCTGTCAATTATCTTTTTTGTCTCCGTTCTGAATAAAGAAATTTTTCGCTTACTTTTGCGAACGCTTAAAATCATATAGATGGCAGTTTTAGTTAATAAAGACTCTAAAGTCATTGTACAGGGCTTCACCGGCACCGAGGGAACATTCCATGCTGGTCAGATGATTGAATACGGCACCAACGTAGTAGGTGGTGTAACTCCGGGTAAGGGTGGCTCATTGCACCTCGACAGGCCGGTTTTCAATACCGTAAAAGAGGCTGTTGATAAGGCAGGTGCTGACGTGTCTATCATATTTGTACCACCGGCATTTGCTGCCGATGCCATTATGGAAGCGTCTGATGCCGGCATCAAAGTAATCATCTGTATTACAGAAGGTATACCTGTACAGGATATGGTAAAAGCGCGTGAATACATAAAAGGCCGCGATTGCCGTTTGATAGGTCCTAACTGTCCTGGTGTAATTACCGCAGGTGAAGCGAAAGTAGGCATCATGCCGGGTTTCGTATTCAAGCCGGGCCGTATAGGTATCGTATCTAAATCTGGTACGCTTACTTACGAAGCTGCCGATCAGACTGTGAAAGCAGGGATGGGTATATCTACAGCTATTGGCATCGGTGGCGACCCCATCATTGGTACTACTACCCGCGAGGCAGTAGAGCTGCTGATGAACGATCCCGAAACTGATGGTATCATCATGATTGGCGAGATAGGTGGCAATATGGAAGCAGAGGCGGCGCGTTGGTTGAAAGACAACATGCGCAAACCTGTTGTTGGCTTTATAGCTGGCCAAACTGCACCTGCTGGTCGCCGTATGGGTCATGCCGGTGCTATCATTGGTGGTGCCGATGATACTGCTGCTGCCAAAATGAAAATCATGCGCGAGTGTGGTATCCATGTGGTAGACAGTCCAGCCAACATTGGTCGTACAATGGCCGAAGTACTGAGTGTAACTGCTTAATTACGAACATAGTATCTGAGTTCCTAACTCTAATGCATATAACAACAGTCCCCGACACGTAGTGTCGGGGACTGTTGTTATTGGATAATAAATATACACCTTCCTCAATATTGATTATTAATTCTGCAATATATTTCAAATTCCCCTTCGCCAGAATAACGAATGCAATTACAGCCGTACAGACCAATTCATTTACTAACCAATGCACTGCTGTCTGGTATATGGCTGGAAGGGGCTAAAATTCTTCAATACATCTGTTCTGTTACTACTTTTAAGAGCATACTTAAGTGTTATAACCTTTTTGTAGATATTGTGCTAATAATAGGAAGTGTCTTGGTTGAATTAGATTGAATTTTATGTATCGTTTTTTTTGTAGGCCGACATATTTGTTTTTGTCTGCATTGTTACTGTAGATATGAACTGAAATATCATTTAAATATTTTCCTATTTCGTCAAATTTCCTGTATGTTGATTTTGATAGAGTCACCTAATCGATATCGATGGAATTGGTGCTTGCGAAATAGATGTTAAATGTGCCTACTTTTTAGACCCCCATGCACTACAATTGAATTGGTAAAAATATGTTGGCTCCTCTTCCGCCGTTATCATCATTTAACACAAGTGCATGCCCAGTGCATGAAGTTACAAACTTCATGCTGGTACAACTGATAGCACTAAGCCACAAATCTTCGTTTCAGCCATGCGCGAAAGTGCTCCCAATGCAGTGGGCCGGGGTGGGCGAGGGCACCTGTATATGGGTTGCCCCGCCTAATGTAGTATTTGTTGAAGGTAGATTGGTTGATGCCCCACTTCATCAGAAACTGTTTGCGGCCATCGTTCTTTTTGATGCGAAGGGTCGATTTCGATTGGAAATGATATACCCGGCTACGCCCCACACCTTTGAATATTCTGCAACCTGCTTCCCACATCTTGCGCGAGAAATCATCATCACTACTTACACCGGGGCTCAGCTCTATGCTGTAGCCACCTGTTATCAGCCAATATTTCCGGTGTACAATAGTAGGGGGCCATGTACTGCCTGTCCAGTCGGCTTTTTCTATAGTGTTACATATTTGCAGCAATCCCTTTTCGTCAAATGTCTCTATGGTTTGGCCAAAGTCCTTGGCTATCACACAGGGGTTTTTATAGTCTATCGGCTCTATCATTGTGCTCGATAGCATAAAACAATCGGTACCCAATGCCGCTATCTCGTGTGCTATGTGTGTATCCCATTGGGGGCATACATACATATCGTCGTTCATGTACACAATGTAGTTGTGTTTGGCCAATCCGGCAGCTTCGTTAACCGCCTTGCATATGCCAGTGTTGTCGGGGGTATAGCTATGGTCTATCCCTTCGCCAATGGCCCATTGCAATGTGCCATCACTACCGTCATTAATATGCAGAATCACCTGATGGGGCCATGCCGAGTTCTTTCGGATACTCTCCACACATAACTTAGCAAACCCCAGATTGTTCCATGTAGGAATAACTATAGATAACAACATATATAGCCTGCAAAAGTACGCAATAGCTTTGGGGAATACACGTATATACTCAGCCCCAATACAGGGTACACAACAAGCCCCCAATATTGCGTACCTTTATATAAACTAACCCATATGCTTCTTTCCATTCACCCCGACAATCCGCAACCACGCAATATTGCTACCGTGGTCGACTGCTTGCGACGTGGTGGGGTCATCATTTACCCCACAGATACAATATACGGTATAGGCTGTAGCATTTTAGATCCAGATGCCATTACACGCATAGCTCGCATCAAAAATATAGATGTTAAAAAGGCAAATTTTTCATTCATTTGTGCCGACCTCAGCCATCTGTCCGACTACGCCCGTAGTGTAGATACCCCCATCTTTCGTATGTTGAAGGCTGCATTGCCCGGACCATACACATTTATACTCGATGCCAGCAGGCAAGTGCCCAAGCTTCTGAAAACCAAAAAAGACACAGTAGGTATTCGTGTGCCAGACAATAAAATATGTCAGGCAATTATTAAAGAATTGGGCCACCCAATCATGAGTGCCTCCCTACCTATGGATGTAGACGTAGAATATTTTACCGACCCCGAGGTAATGCACGATGTCTTTGGCCACTTGGTAGATATTGTCATAGACGGTGGCCCTGGCCACATTTTGGCTTCTACAGTAATAAACTGTACCGATGGGGCACCCACGTTGGTACGCGAGGGGGCCGGGAAATGGGAACATCTTATTGGCTGATGAGAAAGTCTGAAGGCTCTTCTTGCACATCTGCTTATGCTGAATGGGGACAGAAACCAGTGTTACATCAGCGTGCATTCTATTTTCGTTCTCGTACAAAATAATATATCACATTCGCTGTCTGTTTATTGTTTGCGGCTTTTATGCAATTACTAAACTGGTTTTGAGCGAAGCGAGGTAGATGTTGTAAGCCCATTGATTTTATAGAGGTTTACTATCTGGTTGCTATCATAAATTACATGTGTACATTTACACCGCCATTGGTTCAAAACAATACAATGGTAACTACCTGTATCAATATAACAAGTTTACCCACCCGCTTGGGGCTACACAAAATTTATTTGGTATGTCTGTACACACTGAAGTAAAAAGAATTACAACTCATACGCTGCAATGGATGAAACTGCGCGGCGAAAAGATAAGTATGCTCACTGCCTACGACTATTCTATGGCCAGAATTTTCGATGACGCAGGCATTGATGTCATTCTCGTTGGCGATTCGGCATCAAATGTAATGGCAGGCCACGAGACCACCTTACCCATAACGCTCGACCATATGATATACCATGCACAAAGCGTGGTAAGAGCCTGCAAACGATGCCTTGTTATAGTAGACCTGCCGTTTGGTTCGTATCAGGGCAATAGTAAGGAAGCACTCAATTCCGCTATCCGAATAATGAAAGAAGCGGGTGCACATGGTATCAAACTGGAAGGTGGAGACGAAGTGGTCGATTCTATAAAACGTATTGTAGGTGCTGGTGTGCCTGTTATGGGCCATCTGGGGCTTACACCACAGTCTATATACAAGTTTGGCACTTATACGGTACGGGCAAGAGAAGAAGAAGAAGCCGAAATGCTAATGAAGAACGCCCTTGCACTACAAGAGGCGGGTTGTTTCTCGTTGGTATTAGAAAAAATTCCCGCTGCATTGGGTGCCCGTGTAGCGGCCGGGCTCAAGATACCCGTTATAGGCATAGGTGCAGGTAATGGTGTAGATGGGCAAGTGTTGGTCATGCACGACATGCTGGGTATTACCAAAAACTTTTCGCCACGGTTTCTGCGTCGCTACCTCAACTTGTACGAAGATATATCTGACGCTACAAGAAGGTTTATAGGCGACATCAAAAGCCGCGACTTCCCCAATGAAAAGGAACAGTATTAATTGCCATTATACTGGATCTTAACCTTGTTATCTTTAGGGCTACTGCAACTATAAAAGGGTAGTATGCATTTAGTAAGTAGCATCATTGCACTGCTCAACAGTATGGCTTAAAACTTTGTGAATTTTTTGATGCCAATACGCTGGCTATTTGCATGAAAAAACGATTATAGACTATTTTTGATTTTAATAACCGTACAAATATTAATCGACTACAGTAACGACAAAAAAACTAACCTCAACATTACAGTATGAAGCGAATTACTCTTATTACCGCACTATTACTTGCATCGGTTGTATCGTCTTGGGCTAAAGATGGCTACCATTTGGTACTTAAGATGCCCGGCGTAAAAGACTCTATGGTATTTTTAGCGCACTACTATGGCAAAAATCGCCCAACTATTTTCAAAACCGACTCGGCCCGCTTTGATAAAAACGGAACAGCCGTATTCAAAAGTACCAATGCCGACTTTGTAGGTGGTATATATATATTATACCTGTCAGACCTCCAGACAAACTTTGAGGTGCTGATGAACAAAGGTGATGAAATAACCATTGTGGCCCCAATAGACAAAATACCTGATGGCATACAATACCAGAACTCGCCCGAAAACTCGCGTTTCAGCGATTATGTAAAGTACCTCAAAACGTACAGTGCAGGTGAGGAAAAACTAAAAAAAGAACTGGAGTCTGCCAAAACAGCCGACGATACGGCTGCCGTGCGCAAAAAAGCGGTTGCTGCATCAAAAGAGTTGAACAAGTTTCGCCACGACTATATAAAGAACTATCCTGGTTCGCTGTTGGCTACCATTTTTAATGCCATAGAAACACCTACTATTCCAGAGGGCGATCACTTTTTGGAAGATGGTAAAACAAAGGACAGCACCTTCAATTATCGCTATTACAAATCGCATTTCTGGGACAACTTCGATTTTCGCGATGACCGGCTCATATACACACCTATATATGATGCTCGCCTGGAAGAATATTTCAGCAAACTGGTATTGCCTTGGACCGATAGTGTAGAGAAAGAAGCAGACGTACTGCTAAAGAAGTGTAAAGGAACAAAAGATATGTTCCACTACACACTATGGTGGCTTACCCGCTATGTAGAAAACAGCAAAGTAATGGGTATGGACGAGGTCTTTGTATACCTCGTAGAAAACTACTACATGAAGGGCGATGCTTTTTGGTTGAAGCCTGAGGAATTGGAAAAATATGTAGACCGTGCGCGCAAAATAGCCCCCAATGTAATAGGCAACATTGCACCAGAAATAAAACTGCCCAACATTGCTACCAAGAAAACCGAGAGCCTGCACGCGCAAAAAGGAAAATATACTTTAGTTATTTTTTACTCGCCCAACTGTGGCCATTGCCAGCACGAGATGCCTTCTATAGACTCTCTCTACAAGGCAACATTGAAAGACAAAGGTGTAAAAATGTATACTGTGGCTACAGAGGGTGAAGAAAAAGCAATAGCCGACTTTATAAAAAAATACAACATGAGCGATTGGACCAACACATGGGACAACGACCATACCAGCGACTATCACAGCAAGTTCGACGTATATAGTACACCAACTATTTACCTGCTCGATGAGAAAAAGATCATTCGTGGCAAGCGTCTCGATCATCATAACATAGCCAGCCTGCTCGATATGTTGGAGAAAAAAGCAAAAGATTCAAAAGACAAACCAACAGGTACCAAATAGCTTACCGTACCATTTAACGAACATGCCCCGAAACAAAATTTCGGGGCATGTTCGTTTTGCAAGATATTCACAAGGATATTACGGCATGCCATTACATACATTATCAACAGTCGATAATAACATATTTTGATTAATACATAACTGTGTGTATTTACTGCGTAGGTGCATAGGTTGAGGGGGGTAAGCATCTCGAAACACGCTTTTTTTGTGCAAACACTTTGAATTAACGGTTCTATGAGGTAACTTTATCGCTGTATAGCATAAACGTCAATTAATTTATTAATCCAAAAAACAAACTGTATGAAACTCAGGATCGTTACAAGTATGCTGCTGGTATTATTCTTGTCAGTATGGGGTTCTTTTTCCGCTTCGGCTCACAATGATTGCAAAGGCGGCTCTTGCTGCAAAAGCAGCTGGCACCATCGTGCACATTGGGGGCATAACAACTACTATTATGGTCCTGATGGTTGCTATTCAAAAGCAAAAAGTTCTTGCTGCGAAGCAAAAAAGAAGAGCTGTTGCGCACCTTCTCGTTGCGAGCACACTTACTCTCGTGCACGCTACCACGAAGATTGCTGCGGCACAGGCCACCTGCATGTAGTAAAAAGTCATAATAACGACTAATTGTTGCTCAATAATACATTTAGAGATGCCTTCGGGCATCTCTATTTTTTTGTGTATAACTACCGTATTGGTTGCAAAATGTACCCTAATTAAAAAAACAACCTGCACACAGTAGTTACCATCCTGCAAAAAATATATCTTTACGCGCAACTTTTTTTGATTTGCTCCGAGCAGCCCAAAATATCGTCAACGGAATTATAGATTTTTTTTACAAACCCTTCTCTGGTTTCATTCCACACCAGACATTCCGTTATATTGCCTGTGGTGGCTCCAATACTGTGCTGTCTCTGGTAATATACTCATTGGCTTTCAATGTCATTTTGAACAGAAGCAGCACGCATATTTTTGCCGATGTATATATTACAGCTCCGGTAGGCGCACAAATCATTTCTTTTTGCATCAATTTTCCACTCGGCTTTTTTCTATCGCGTCATATCGTATTTACAGAGTCTAATTTGAAGGGCAGGAAGCAACTTTTCCGTTACGCACTCATTACAGCCACTTTTATATTGCTTACATACGTCCTCATTAAGACCTTTGCAATATTACTACCTATGGTACGTGCCGATATTTCTTATGTGTTCATTTCAGCCATCATAGCAGTACTCAGCTACTTGTCTCAAAGGTTCTTTGCTTTCAAAACTACAGAAGAGGCCGAGTCTGAAATTGCCTGATAGCTTGTTTATAGTCAGTTAAGCTGTATTGCTTGCGTATATTATGAAAGCGAAACGGGTCACATTTTGCAACCATAGCCCTTCCTCTGGCGAAAAGTAGCAGCCATATACCAACTATAAATGCAATAAATAATTCTTAAAACGGCCATTATATTATCACGCACTGCAAGGGATAATATACTCAGAGCCAATGAGTACATTTGTGCCAATAACAACCGATATGAAGGGCACCATTCTTGCCGCAATGATGGCATGCATCTATACAACAGTAATACAAGCACAAGTTACCGAATCAGATTCTACTGTCAATCTCGACACACTTCGAGTATCATTGTCTACCAACCAACCTGTCTACCAACCTTCAGCAACTTTGGTTTGGGATATCATTGATACCAAAATTGCCCTAACGTTCAACGCCCCAGAAAAAACAGCGAAAGTGCGCGAGTATATCACATTAAAGCCATGGATCTATGCTACCGATACCGTAGAACTAGATGCCAAAGGAGTGGAGATAGACAGCGTGCGGCTGGTGCAGAAAAAAGGCAACACCAACCTGAAATATCAACTAAAAGACGACAAACTGAAAATCTGGTTCAATAATCTCTATCGGTCTGCAGATACTGCACGCATATTCTTGCAATATACGGCGGCCCCATATAAGGGGGAAACAAAGGGCAGTGCGGCCATTACAGACGACAGAGGGCTGTATTTCATTAATACCGACCGCAAAGAGCCAGCCAAACCAACACATATATGGACACAAGGTGAAACCGAGGCTAACGCGCACTGGATGATCACTATTGACAAACCCAATACACGGTTTACCGTAGAGGTAGCACTGACAGTAGCCGATACGCTAACAACACTGGGCAACGGTGCATTGGTAAAACAAACAAAACTACCCGGAGGCATGCGTACAGATGTCTGGAAGATGGATAAACCCATACAGCCCTATGCCGTAATGTTTGCTATTAGCAACTACAAAATAGTAAAAGACAACTGGCGGGGCAAAGAAGTGAACTACTATGTAGAACCTGCATATGCCCCTTACGCGCGCGACATGTTTCGATACACAACAGAAATGATGGAATATTTCTCGGCAAGAACGGGCATACCATACCCCTGGAATAAATATAGCCAGGTTGTTGTGCGCGACTATGTGTCTGGGGCTATGGAAAACACAACAGCATCACTTTTTGGCGAGTTCATAAACCAGACAAAACGCGAAATAGAGGACAAAAATCACGAAGACATAGTATCGCATGAGTTGTTTCACCAATGGTTTGGCGACTATGTCACTTGCGAATCGTGGAGTAACACAACCGTAAACGAGTCTTTTGCCAACTATGGCGAGCAACTGTGGCGCACATACAAACATGGCAAAGTATCGGGCGAGGAGCTGGCATGGAACGACTTGCAACTGTATATAGCGGCCTCTTCATCCAAAGACCCTCAGTTAGTACGGTTTCATTACAAGAACCGCGAAGAAATGTTCGATGCCATATCCTACAACAAGGGCGGGGCAACACTTCGTTACCTCAATTACCTGATGGGTGATGAGGCATTTGACAAGGCTATGTATCTATACCTGAGCCAAAATGCGCTGAAGCCTGCCGAGGCACACCATTGGCGATTGGCGGTTGAAGAAGCAACAGGGCAAGATTGGAATTGGTTCTTCAATCAATGGTACTTTCATGCAGGGCACCCGGTACTGAAGGTGAACTACGACTACAACGACTCTACACAGCAATTGCGGGTAAACGTTACACAGGCACAATCCGATTCTGACTTTGTCTATGCATTACCACTGAAAGTAAATATCATTAATGGATCTGCCATACAAACCACAGACTGGAATATTCATAAGAAACAACACACATTTACATATCCATATATAAATGGTGTAAGACCGGTAGTGGTCCCGGACGATGCTCATGTATTACCCGGCGAAATAAAAGAAAACAAGAAACCATCGCAATGGTTGGTGCAATACCGCCATTCTGCCAGCTTCATCAGCCGGCGGCTTGCCGTAACCGGAGCTGGTAAACAAATATCAGACTCAACTGCTCAGGTATTGCTCGATGCTGCCCTCAATGACTCTTTATACCAGATACGACAGCATGCTCTGGCGCAACTGGAGCGAACTTCCAGCGACAGATATAAAAAACGTTGGCTATCGGCTGTTTTGGCCATGGCATCGGGCGATGAAAACCGCAATGTACGTGCAGCAGCGTTCGATGTCCTGACCGCATGGAAAACTAACAGTGCAAAACCAACCATACTCAGAGGTGTAAACGACTCTTCTTACATGGTGGCTGCCAATGCACTGGATGCGCTGGACAAGCTGGATGCAGATACTGCTTACATCATTGCACGCAAAGCAATAACCAGTGGTGCTGGTGGCGATTTGGAAAAAACATCGTGGAAGATAATAGGACGTAAAGGTGCCGATGCTGATGCCAGAATGATTGTAGAAAAAATACCCAATGTTTGGGGTGGTGCTAAGGTAACACTCAGTTACATGCTGAATAATTATTTGAAGAAGGTAAAAGATGATGCCGCATTTGGTTTGGTAGCAACAGAATATGGAAACATGATCATCAGAGAGCAAATGAACATGTACCGTTCGTCGGCAGCCAGTACATTCTATCAGGCCGTAGCAGAGCAAAAAGAACAGCAGAAAAACACCGATACTGCGGTTGCAGAAACAGCCACAAAACGTATAGTATTGCTAAAAACAATATCAGAGAAAATAATTCAGATGGAAACAGATACAGACCTGAAAGAAAAATTCAGAAAATATGCCGAAACATCATTCTAAAACTGTATCAAACGCACATATGAGCCCGCTATGCCTGTTCTACTGCATGGGTTAGCAGTATCAGTTGGGCGGGTTTTTCATCAAATACTACATTACTGGCTGTTATTTCTACTTGTACAATGGTGCCATCTTTTTTCTGGTGTCGTCCATTACGTTTCCATGTAGTAGCAGCGGCATTGCGGCTATCTTCGGCATATTGCAAATACATGGCACTATCTTCCTTTGGTCTCAAGTCCAGAGCGGTCATACCTATAAAATCTTCATAGCTATAGCCATAATAGCTTATGGCAGCATGGTTCACATCAAGAAACTTGTGCGTGCAGGTATCTATCACCCATGCGGGCTGTGGGTTATGCTCAAAAAGGTATTTGTATTTTTTCTCGCTATCTTCTTTTTGCTTCATTGCTTGCCGCACTTCGGTAACATCGTGTATAAAGCCTGCTAAAGTTTCAATTTGTTGTTGCTCATTTCTTTTTATTACCAATTCCGAATGTAGGTACCGTATCTCACCACCAACAGTTACCACACGGCATTCATATTGTAGCTTATCCAGCATTGCAAATGCATTTTCATGTATCTGCTTTACATACGCACTATCTTCGGGGTGTATGCGAGCCATAAATACATCAAACGAAGGTACTACTTCGCCCGGTTCATAACCCAATAGTCTATACTTATGGTCCGACCAAAAAGTAGTGCCAGTCATCAGATTGGCTTGCCAGCTGCCAAAACCGGCAAGCTTTTCAGCTTCCTTCATCATTGCTTCGCGGGCTATTATTTCGTTCAGGTGTTTCTTTTTGTCCAGTGTTGCCTGGTATCGCTCCAGCGTGCCGGTTACAGCACTGGGCAACCTTTGCAGCCTGTCTTTTAGTATGTAGTCCCACGCACCCTCTTTCATAGCGTTTACCGAATATTCCTCAGACACTGTACCAGTAACAAGAATAAAGGGTAGGTCTATGTTTTTTTCTTTCATTATGCGCAGCGCATCTACCGCAGTAAACTGTGGCATAGAGTGGTCTGCAAGTATTATATCGTACTTGCCCGTTTGTATGGCCGATGCAAAAGAAGCCTTGTCGCAAATAACTGTGATGGTAAACTTCAGCAAGGCGCGTTCCAGTATCTTGCGCACCAGATAGGCATCCATTACCTCGTCTTCAAGGTGTAATATGTTTATTTCGTTGCCAATCATTTTTTTACTGTGCAAATATTATTATAAATATACAATAATGCAATTAACTCCTCCCATTCTGTGGCCACTGATTCAATAAAAGCCAATACATTTTCAAATCGGCAATTGCCTTGCTGAATGAATCAAAGTTGACCGGCTTTACAATATAACTATTTACACCAAGTCTGTAGCTATCTATAATGTCACGCTCCTCTTTCGATGATGTAAGTACTATTACTGGTACCATCGTCAGGATATCGCTTCTTTTAATGTGGCGCAATATTTCAAGCCCGTCAACGCGGGGCAGGTTCAGGTCCAGTAGTATCAAATAGTTGAGCCCGCTGTTCAAAAACTCGTCCGACATCAGATAGTCTAATGCATCCGCTCCATCATCAATATGGCGGATTCTATTGCCCAAATTGTTCGATTTCAGGCTCCTTATTGCCAACTCTGCTTCATAAGGATTGTCTTCAATGAGTAGGATTTCTATTGTTTCCATATCGGTGTTATGTTGATTTAGGTAATGTAAAATAGAACATTGCACCACCATGCTCCTTGCTATCGGCCCATATGTAGCCACCATGCTTCAGCAAAATGCGCTGCACGGTAGCAAGGCCCAGGCCGGCACCGTCAAAATCGGTTTTCTTGTGTAGTCTTTGAAATAATCCAAACAACTTATCGGCATACTTCATATCAAAACCTACACCATTATCGGCAATATAGTACACTATTTGGTGCTCCTTCAATTCAGACCCTATACGAATTTGTGGTGCTGCAACCGACAAAGAAAACTTCAGCGCATTCGATAAAAGATGAGTCCAAACGTGGCGTAGTAGCACACTGTCGCAGGTTGCCGGCAATATAGTATCCAGTATAATGGTGGTTTTGCTATGTTGTACCGTACGCAATTCATCTATCACACTTTTTACTATAGATTCCATGTCGGCGTTTACCAGTACAAGGTCTTTTCGGGTTATTCGTGTCAGGCTTGTCAAAGATTCAATCATAGCCATCATCTGCCGGGCATTGGCATTCACCACTTCCAGCATTTTCACCGCCTCTGTATCTTCTGTTTGCTTCAAGTCGGTATACATCATGTCGGCATAGGCCGAAATAATTCGCACAGGTGCTTTCAAATCGTGCGATATAGCATAAGAAAAAGTATCTATTTCCTTGGTGGCAGCGTCCGCATAGTGGGTAGCTTCTTGTAAGCGACGTTCCTGTTTTTGTTGTGCTCCTATCAGTTCACTTATGCGCACTACATAGTCGGTTACATCTGTCAGCTCTATCATCACACAAGATTCATCTATACCGGGCAGTGTCATCAAATGCATCAGGCATTCCATTTGCATCTTATATCCATCTTTGCCGGGTATGCGTATAGGAAACACAACTATGCTATTCGTCTGTGAAAGACGCAATGCATTGTCTGCTATCAGGTGGGCATCTTCGGTTACTGTTATTCCCAGCCAGTCGTTATTCCCTGTCATTTCGGCAAATGCACCGGGTAACAGCTGTTGCGCGGCCCCATTAGCATATATCAGCCTTAGCTTATTATCTGCTATAATGGCTGCTTGCTTACAGGCGGCCATTATTGTCTCAAACCTATCGGCACGCAAGGTGGCAAAACTCAACTGTTCTTCCAACATAGCTACAGTATCGCTGTGTACTGTGGTAAGTTGTTCTTTAGCTGCTATTTCTATTTCGTATAGCTTTTGGTATTTAGCAGCGTTTGACATCCCCCCTTTTACTGCCACTATGCACGCCAGCCACAAGGCCGCTACACCGCCAACACCTATCGCAAATGCCTTTAGGCGGTATACCGGCAACCAAAAGGCCATAATGTCGGTAATGCACACAGTGCCCAAAGCCAACACTAGTATCAGGCCAATGATGTATTTGGTTGTGGTATAGTTGGCCACCACATACCGGCCACGCACCACCATATACATCAAAAAAAACAAACAAGCTAAACTTACCAAGGCATTGCCTGCAATTGTAGTATATATCTCTACGGTGGTCCACTGGCCACTTGCTGTTATCGGTGGCCAGTCGCCGTAGCAGAGCAGTTTCCCCAAAAAGTCTGTCAGCTCAGTCATGCTGTTGTTTGGCAATTTATTGTAGTGGTTGAATGGAAAATTAGGAAATAGATCAAATAAAAACAAGTCAAATATCAAATATCGTCAATTTACAAACCACTGTGGCGTTAACATTCATTGGCTAACAAAATGTTTATAAGCATGCGCTCATAAAATACAACCTACATTTTTAGAGCCTATTTTAAGTTTAAGATATACAGCTTCCCTTTTTGTGAAAGTTGTTTTGCAGTCATAGTTAGAGCCTGTTTAAGATTTATTGCTTGTGTTTATTATGAAAGTTGTTTTTGAGCGAAACGAGGCACATTTTGCAGCCATAGTCCTTTATATGGCAAAAAATGTAACGAAGTTGCAGCCAAAAACAGCCATAAAAAGGCTATGAATATATATTAAAACGGCTCTTATTCCTTCAGCCCAAAGTGGAATGAAGTTGTAAACCAAATCAACCATAGAAGAGTAATATAAACATCTTATAACCAGCTCTTATGGCATTTTCAGAAATTAGTGTAGATGCGGGTGCATCTATTACCGTATCAGCTTGTATACAGGGTTGTTACCATAGTCATATGGTATATAGGCCAGCGACGACATTTTATGTGTTAGTATAATGCTGGCCTTCTTGCCCACACGTATTGTCCCCATGTCGTTTGCCAGTTCCATGGCGGCTGCACCGTTTATAGTTACTGCATGTATGGCCTCTTCTGGTGTCATTTTTAGTTGTGTGCAGGCTATAGACAATAAAAGGGGGATGTTGCCAGATGGGCACGAGCCCGGATTGTAGTCGCTGGCAAGGCAAACCGGCAAACCCGCATCAATAATGCGGCGGGCAGGCTGGTATTGTATTCCCAAAAAATAGGCTGCCCCCGGTAGCAACACAGGCATAGTGTTACTATGCTTCAATGCCTCAATTTCGGCATCGCCCACACATTCCAAATGGTCTACACTCAGTGCATTGTGTTTCACACCCACTTGCACACCACCCGAGTAGTGCAGTTGGTTGGCGTGTATTTTGGGTTTTAATCCATACTTCCAGCCAGCCTCCAACAGACGCTCGGTTTCCTCAATGCCAAAAAATCCTTGCTCACAAAATGCATCCATATAGTCTGCCAGCCCTTCACCGGCTACTACTGGTAGCATCTCATCTATTATCAGGTCTATGTATGCTGCCTTATTTTCTTTATAAGCCATAGGGTAGGCATGCGCTGCCAAAAAACTGGCTTTTATAGGTATACCCACTTGTTCTTTCAATCGTCTTATTACCCGCAGCATTTTCAGTTCGCCCTCCAGGCACAAACCATACCCACTTTTTATTTCTATAGCTCCGGTGCCTTGTTGCATCACGTTATACAGTCTTTGCAGGCTGCCATCATACAGTTCGTCCTCATCCATTTCATTCAGCCGCTTGGCCGAGTTGAGGATACCACCACCTTTCCTCGCAATTTCTTCGTAACTAATGCCCAGTATACGGTCGCGGAATTCGCCGTCGCGGGGGGCGGCAAATACTATATGTGTATGGCTGTCGCACCATGCTGGCAGTACCATACGGCCAGTAGCATCTATATATTCATCGGCATGTACATCGGGTAGGGTAGGCATAGCACCAAAGCTGTGTATATACCCATCTTGTAGCAACAACCACGCATTTGTAATGGAAGATATCTCTGCCATAGCACTACCTGCTACTTTCAAAATAGGAGTGTCATTATGGTCTTCGGTCTGAAATAGGTGCGAAATATTTGTGATGAGCGTGCGCATATATAATGTGGCTGCATTTATATGAGGAGGCATTCTGGCAAACTTTACCCCATGCAGCTATCACAAAAATAGTAGGGACAAATGGTTATTTCAGATAGTTATTATTATAAAACGACAAATAGCTCTCGGGCGATTTTTCAGCAAACATCTTCTTGTAGTTTCTTCCGGAAATTACCATAACATTCACCTCTCCTTCAGCAAATACACTCAGGGCTTTTGCTGTTTTCAGCTCATTCATATACGCCTTGGCCTGCGTGGCATTGGCAAATCCTTTTATTATCATCACGGCTTCTTTCATAGAGTAAAAGTCCAGCAATAGCTCGTGCCCGTTGGCACCGGCCTTTACCGAATCGAAGCTTTTTATTGCTTTTTTCAAATCGGCGGTTCTGTCGTCCAAGCCCGGTAGCACCACAATTGCAAGGTGTGGGCTATCAGCATGATAGACATAAGAAACTGGGGCATCGGGTACTGCT
>JAGKWS010000188.1 GCA_021151685.1 Chitinophagaceae bacterium | reverse complement strand
GCTTGCCGAAAACGTGAAAGGCCGTATCTTGGATAACGAACAAAGTAACAACTATGTGGAGCGGAGCAATGACGAGGTGGCAGTGCGGTCTCAGGAGGCGATTTATAAATATTTGCAAAACAAAACCTACTAACTATGGTACTGGCGGCAATTGATATAGGATCGAATGCCGCGCGGTTGCTGATAAGCGAGGCATCTGTTTACAAAGATGGCACGGTAGACTTTACCAAGCTATGCCTGTTGCGCATACCCCTGCGCCTGGGGTTCGATGTGTTTGATAAGGGGTATGTATCGGACCAGAAGAAAAAGAAACTGACCGACTCGCTGAAGGTGTACAAAATGCTGATGGACATATATGGGGTAGAGGCCTTCAGGGCTTGTGCTACATCGGCCATGAGAGATGCCAGCAATGGCAAGGAAATACTGGAGCACATACTGGCCGAAACGGGCATCAATGTAGACATCATAACCGGCCAATACGAAGCCAGCATACTCTACGAAACGCACATAGCCGAGAACCTGACGGCAGGCCGCTCTTACCTGTATATAGATGTAGGTGGTGGCAGCACAGAGGTGACCATGTTCTCAAATAATCATACCATATTCAAGGAGTCTTTCAATATTGGTACCATTCGCCTGCTGCACAACAAGGTGACTGATGAGCAGTGGGAACATATGAAGTGGTATATAAAAACCCATACCCGCCACCACCACCCCATAGAGGCTATAGGTACGGGCGGCAATATCAATAAAATATTTTCTATATCGAAACGGAAAGAAGGTAAGCCGCTAACGCTGGAACTACTGAAAGACTACTACAAGGAATTGAGCAGCTCGTCGGTAGAGGAGCGGAAACACCTATATCAGTTTCGGGACGACCGGGCCGATGTGATAGTGCCAGCCCTGCATATATACACCTCTGTAATGCGATGGGCCGAGGCCGACGAGATATATGTGCCAAAAATAGGCTTGGCTGATGGCCTTATAAAAATGTTGTATAACGAGCGCAAGGACCGATGAGCCATTGACGCTTTTAACTTAGCAAAAGGGAATTGTGGTATGGTTTTTGAACTATACTTTGTGCATTTCCGTATAGTGTGTGTGTTTGATGGAAATTTAAGGTATTTGGAAATGACCGCATTTAGATTTCCATAAAAAGGGTGTCTTTCAAGACACCCTTTTCTAATATATGTATACTGCTGTTGGCACCTTCATCATCTATACGGCTTGACTTCGAAGTATGCCGTTAGTATGTTGCTGCCCCAAAATGGCCACAATGGGGGACATTGGTTGTTTGGAAGAACATCGTGTTGGAATAGTATTACAACCCACTGAGGCTGATACCAACTGTAACCGGTGTGATGGGCGGGCCTACATTGTCTTTGAACACGCTGGTGAGGTTGTATGAGCCGAATAGGGACACATTGCCCCAACCCACACGGGCGGTAGCAGCAAAGTTCCATGGCGTAAGGTAACGCTTGGTGGTTACTTTGTCTTTTATGTTAGACCCATCTACCCCACGCAGCCCTTTGGTATGGCCACTGAGCAGTGTACCCACCTGCATACCAATTGCTGCCTTGAAGCCCTTGTTGCGGTTGTAGGTATTGCTGAAGTAACGAAGCTCGAATGGCGCAGTAATGTAGGCCGTATTAAACTTGTAGCGTTTGTAGTCTTTTATAGAGTCGGTTTGTACATATGCCTGATAGCCACGGCTACCGGTATCGTCCAGCACCAGAACTTGCTTGTTGAGGTATACCGAAGTGGTGCTGATGCCAAGGCCTGCGGCAAAGCTCATCTTGGTTTTTTTGATAGGAAAGTCGTAGCAGAGAAATGCATTAAATGCATAACCAAAGGTTTTGGTTTTTATGGAATCGGGTCTGCTTATCCAGTTGGCATAACCAAACTGCAGCAACACAAAGTCGCGGGCGGGCTTGGTGATAGGAGGCAATGTGTCGCGAGCCACTACACTGGCTACAGATTGTGCCTTAAGACCGGAGGTAAAGGTCGCCAATAACGCCAGGAGGGCGAACAGTTTTCGCATGGTACAATATTAGGGCGCAAATATAATCTGCACCGGACGGATAAATTGTTAAAAAGTATAAGAGTCGGTTTAAGATTTATTCATTGCCTTTCTTGAGACGGTTTTGGGCTGCCAGTTCGTTACATTTTTTGCCGGGGGAAGGGCAGTGGCTGTAAAATGTGCCTCGTTTCTCTCAAAAAGCAACTTTTATAATAAATACTGGCAACAAATTTTTTAACAGGTGCTGAAATTTGATATTCAAAAGTACTGCTGTGAGACGTATATAAAAGAAAGCACCCCGATGTCGGGGTGCGTAGTTGGCCTGTCTTGCACTTATCACAGGTTCTTTATAGTTCGTTTCGTAGCAGTATTAGTTGTAGTTCACTGTTACCGGTACGCCTGTAGCGTTGGTGTACAAACCACTTGCCTGACCGGCAGCTACATTCAGCGTAGCACCTACATTCAGTGTCTCGGTACCACCTGCACTCAGCAGACCAGTGGCAGATGGCATTGAGGTAAAGTTGTCAACAGTC
>JAGKWS010000187.1 GCA_021151685.1 Chitinophagaceae bacterium | reverse complement strand
GAGCATCTGCCTTACAAGCAGAGGGTCCGCGGTTCGATCCCGTGTGCTCCCACAGAAAAGAGAAAGGGTGCGTAGAGCGAGAGCGATACCACCCTTTTTCGTTTCTCTCTGCGCTCGTTCCGTTTCCGCACTTCTTTATGACAATACTGTTTGCGGGATATTGCAGTTACGAGTTTTGTTTTTTTTGATTGTTCAACTATTTCAAAATGGTATCAAGCAGTTTTTTCATTTCCAGCAATCGAGGTTGTAGTACTTCTTTATTTTTTTCATAGTATCGGGTTATTTCTTGAAATTGTTCTGGTGAAACAATGTTTTCTTCCAAACTTGTAATGGAATTTTCGGCAGTTCTGTCTGCCATAGATGCAAGAATCAGTATCGTTAAATCCAAAGTTCGGTGTATTGGCATTTCCTCACTTTGCCTGCTCCACATACTGCCGGTATGCCTGAAGATTTTAGCCGCAATTTCTGTTTCATTGTACTGTGCGCGCCCTATAGATAGTGCTTTTGCATCAGTGTTCCCTGCAAACATCCCATCTTTGGTATCATAATCATTTACCACTATTATAGGTTTATGTGTCAAGTGTGTAGGTGCGTTCCATTTTTTTTGCATAAGAGTTTGTTTAGTTAGTCAAGATTGGCTTCCCCCGATAGTTATTCGTTTTGTTGGTACCAGGGAGATAAGTAAATGTAATGAATCGTAATCGACAGTACATAATGATACTGGTTATAAGGTGGGTGTTTCTCTTTCTTTTACACAGTGGAAATTCTCAGATTTAAACTGCTGTTTTTACTATTGCTGCACCACAAAGGGTAATGTTTGGCTGTCAGGCCCATCAGTTATATGAACGTAGTAGATGCCGGTGCCACGGTTCAGGATAAATGGCACAGTGCATGGTGCCATTGGGGTGGTGTGCCGGGCATTATAAACCACCCGGCCTGTAATGTCGGTTATTTGTATGGCTATCTGGCCCGAAACAGACTGGCCATGCAGGGTGAAGTGCCCACGCGATGGGTTGGGAAATACCTGCCATTTGTGCTGGTAGCCAGTGTTGTGTACACGGGTGTCTGCGGTTGCTCCAAGTTTCACCAACCAACAGTCGCTGAGCCCGTTATTAAAGGTGACATCTATGTTTGCAGACTCGGTAACACAGGCTACCACAAAGCCAGTATCGGCAGCCTGAAGCACATCGAAGGCCATATCTCTGTTGGTGCCACCCAAACATTTTTGCCATACTACGTCTCCGGTATCGTTAATGAGCAATACCCACGCATCGGTGGTGTCTTTGCGGCTGGTTACATCGCCATCGCACGACTCTGTGCGGCCGGCAATGATGTAGTTATTGCCCATAGTAGGGTGTATGCTATTGGCCAGTTCGTTGCCGCTACTGCCGTATGTTTGTTCCCACAGTATGGTGCCGACATCGTTTATCCGCACTACCCATACATCGCCACCATTGATGTCGCCACCGTAGAAGTGGCCTACATCTCCGTCTGACGAAGTGGTTTGGCCCGCAAAGATGTAGCCGCCACCAATAGCTTGCGACATATAGTTGGCACCATCGGCACCTGTGCCGCCATAGCACCTTTTCCAAACGATATTGCCATCGGCATCGAGTCGCAGTAACCATGCGTCCACACTACCATGGTTGCCGGTTACATCGCCATCGGCAGATCCTGTATAGCCCCCAACAATGTACCCTCCTTCGCTTGCTTGCAAAGCAGATGTACCCACAGCACCATACGTGCCGCCCATTGTTTTCTGCCACTCTATGGCTCCTGTATCATTAATTTTTACTACCCACATATGTAGCATACTTGTACCAGAGTAGCCAACAACATCGCCATCGGGCGAGCTTGTTGCCCCTACCGCAAGACAGCCACCATCGGCTGTGGGTACTATAGACGAAAAATGTTCATTGCCGGTGCCACCATAGCATTTTTGCCAGATGACGGCACCGGTATCGTCCAGTTTCACCAGCCATGCATCGCTGCCGCCGTGGTTGCCCGATACGTCTACAGCGTTGGAATTGGTGAACCCGCCGAAAATATAGCCATAGCTGGTAGGCCAAATGGAATATACCCTTTCGAGGGAGGGGCCACCGATTGTCCGTGTCCATAAAACATTGCCCATTGTGTCTACCTGCATTACCAGGCAATCGGCCGAGCCACGCAAGGTGCCGGGAATATCGCCATCTTCGGAATAGGTGCTTCCGGCAAAAACATAACCACTTCCGGTGGTGGGGGCACAAATACGCTCGGCATTATCGTGGTTGTAGCCCCCATAACAACGCTGCCATGCTATGGGTAGTGCTTGCCCATGGGTTAAAAAGGGGAGGGTAGCCAAAATAGAGAGGAGTATATGTTTCATGGCATTGTGGTATTTGCAGAAAGTATGATTGTAAGGTATATGTTTTTTCTTGTTTTACAAAAGTAGTTTTATTGCGTTTGTAGTGGGAATAAATAAATATAAAAAGAGGTTTGGTAGATTGAGTTTCGGTAGTATCTTTGCAATCCCAAACAGGAAGGGAGCATAGCTCAGCTGGTTCAGAGCATCTGCCTTACAAGCAGAGGGTCCGCGGTTCGATCCCGTG
>JAGKWS010000186.1 GCA_021151685.1 Chitinophagaceae bacterium | reverse complement strand
GTAGTGTGTTATTCCATAATTGTTGTAGTTTTAGTGTTTAGTTAATACTCACACAAAAAACACTTGAAAATGAAGAAAATCAGACAATTGTTTTTGCTCTCGCTTGCGCTGAGCATGTCCTATGGATCGCAGGGACAGGTCATTTTACCACCAGTCTCCTCACCCGATTACAATGCGGCAAAATCGGCCCTAATTGGTGTAGGTGCCACACCGGCACCATCGGGTTTTGATGGCTCAAGTATCATGGCCGAGGGTGGCCTGTCATTCAACGATGGGTGCTTCACCAATCCTGATGGCACCTATTCTACACTTGCAAGAAACGACGATGGCTCTACCGGTAGAATTGCGTTGCCGTTTACATTCCTGTTCTATGGCACACCTTACACAGGTATTTACATCAACAACAATGGTAACATTACATTTGATGCAGCATTTGGCGAATTCACATCAACAGGTTTCCCTACCACGCGAAAGATGATAGCCCCTTTTTGGGCAGATGTGGATACAAGAAATGCCGGCTCACGAATGTTGACCTACAAGGTATTTCCACACAAACTCATAGCAACATGGCCAGGTGTTGGTTATTTCAACAACATGGTCGATAAGCTGGACTCGTTTCAGGTGATTATCACCGATGGTACCGATCCCGAAATTGGCATTGGCAACAACGTTGCGTTCCGTTATGCACAAATGAGGTGGACGACAGGTAGCGCATCGGGCGGTGTTGGTGGCTTTGGGGGTACCCCTGCCACAGTAGGCATCAATGCCGGCGATGGTGTAAACTTTATCCAAATAGGCCGTTTCGGTATGGATGGATATTCTTACACCGACAACACATCAACAAGCGGTGTACGCTGGTTGGAGTATAACTGCCTGTCTTTGGACATTGAAGAGGAAGGAAATATACCTCCAATAGTAAACGGTATTCCAACCGGACGTACAGATACTGTCTATTGCGGACAAACAAAAAGATATATTACCAGTTGGTTGCCTCCAGAGTTTGGACAAACAATCTCTACCACTGCCACATCTGATGGGGCATGTGGCATTACAGTTGGCTACCCCCTTGGTTATTTTTCCTCTCCAAGAGATACTATAAACATTACAGGTGCAGCATGCAACCTTGGTTCGCATCTCATTCGTGTATCTGGTACCGACAACATGGGAGCTACCACTGTAGATTCCTTTACTATTGTGGTGGTACCAGCTCCGGCACCCAATATATACTCTAATAGCCCTGTTTGTGCAGGTAACACACTTACATTGGGTACCTCTACACTCGGCACATATAGCTGGGCAGGTCCGGGTGGCTTCAGCGCATCATCGCCTACACCATCTATATCATCGGCTACCGCAAGTGCTGCCGGCGAGTATTCACTTACTGTAACTGCTACTGGTGGTTGTGTATCTTCGGCTACTGTTTCGGCAAGCATACTGCCTTCACCAACAATTAGTGGTGTATTGTCGGTTTGTTCAGGTGCATCTACTACACTCACCGCATCAATACCAGAAGGCTCGTTCTACAGCCTTGCTCCATCAGTTGCATCAATTGGTGAAGGAGGTTTGGTGAATGGCCTTACGGCGGGTACTGCTACCATTTCTTATGTTACAGCATCTGGCTGTGGTACATCGGTTGTTGTTACTGTAAATGCACTACCTGCCACAATAGCTGGTACAGATGCAGTTTGTGCAAGCGCAAGTGCTACTTTCGCTTCCTCTCCCGCTGGTGGCACATGGACATCATTAAATCCATCTATCCTTAGCATCGATGCATCTACAGGCGAAGCCAATGGCCTTGTTGCAGGTACTGCTACTATCAAATACACTACCGCAGCTGGTTGTTACACTTCAAAAGTTGTTAGTGTGAATGCATTGCCGTCATCAATTTCAGGCATTTCTCCGGTTTGCGTTAACAATAGTGCTACCTATTCATCTACTACTACAGGCGTAACCTGGAGTGTGAATGATGGCGAAGTTGCGAGCATCAATACTACAACGGGTTTACTTACTGCATTAAATGCAGGCACAGTCAATGTATTGGCGACATCTCCATTGGGATGTACAATATCCCGAACTATTACTATTGCGCCTGCTGTTACGTCAATAGAAGGCCCACATAGTTTTTGTCAGGGTGGCAACATAACTCTTACAAACACTACTACCGGTGGCGTATGGACAACCAGCAATATTGGCATCGCCTCTGTAAGCACTGCTGGTATTGCATCTGGTTTTACTCCTGGCTCTGTTATTGTTACTTATGCAACAAGTTCAGGTTGTTGGGCAGAACACGACCTTATGGTTCTACCCACGCTCAGCAACATTGAAGGATCTTCATCTGTTTGCGTTGGCTCTCAAATCACCCTTACACAAGAAGTAAGCGGCGGCTCATGGGTGAGCAGTAATACCTCTTTAGCTACCGTAACTACTGAAGGTACCGTGAGTGGTATAGCTATCGGAAGTGTGAATATATCTTACATAGCAGCATCTGGTTGCATGGCGGTAAAAACAATTACCATAAACAACAATCCGTCAACGCCAACCGGTACAGCCAGCATGTGTGCTGGTAGCACCACTTCTCTCAGCAACACTGTGGCTGGTACATGGAGCAGCGATAACTCAGATATTGCTACTGTTCCTTCA
>JAGKWS010000040.1 GCA_021151685.1 Chitinophagaceae bacterium | reverse complement strand
AATACAGCAAATACTATACCAAAAATAGCCAGTAGCAGCTAAAAACAAACTTAGTTTTTCAAAATCACCCTTTTTGCTGGATACTCCTGGAAAATTGGTGTGGCTGGTGCTTACATATTACATGCAAAAGCGGGATGGCATTGTGCCATCCCGCTTTTATATGTTACTATGCTCAATTCGGATTAGTGAGCTACACTAATGCGACCTGTAGTACGCTCGCCATTGGCAGACACAGTGTATGTGTACAGACCATCGGCCCAATTGTTTGTATTGAATACTGCTACGCCTTCGTTAGTTGAAGCCATGTTTTTTGTAGCAACTACCTGACCCAGCATGTTGATAATAGTAACGGTAGCTTCTGAAGCATTGTTCAGAATGTAACCGATACTAACCACACCAGATGTTGGGTTAGGGAATGCACCAATCTTACGAATGTTAGACACATTGGCTACACCTACGCCATCGTCAACTACACCACATGTAGGGCAAGATGATACACGGAAAGAGATATCAGGATATTGGCTGGTAGCAGCACTAGAACCTGCACTCCAGAACCAATGTGGAACATATATACCATCTGCAGGATCACTGGCATAAGCACCAGTATTGCGGTCATCTACGTTGTAAGTCAACCAAGCTGGAGTAGTAGAAGTTCCTTTGAAAGCAACTATAGGGCGGAACATGTTGTACTTCACCAAAGAAGGGCCAGTACCACCAATAAATACTGTATCGTTAGGTACAAATGCAGGATCGCCACTGAGGAAGGTAACAGAAATACCTACCATGTTGCCTGCCGGAACATTGAAGCCGGGAGATACGGGTACAACACCAACGTACAAACCGTTTGAAGTATCGGCAGCCCATGAAGTGGGGCTGGTTCTGTTATCGAGCAGGATATCGTAAGTAAAGTTAGGAGAACCAGCAGCTTTCTTGGCTGTAGTGTTATACAGCATGTACTGATACCTGAATGAAGAACCTACAGCAGCACCGTAGCTTGTGAGCAGATCGCCAGAAGCAACGGTAGTAGTACCCTGACGCACGTTGGCAGAAGCAGAACCATTACCAGATACCAATGTTACACGAAGTGTATCTACATGGCCGGCAGTAGCACCAGACTTGGCAGGGTTTACCTGATACAAACCAGTGAAGGCAATTGAGTCGATAGTGAATGCATTGGTTGCAGTTATTTTCAACTCACCCGGATACATATCGTAGCTGTTGAAACCGTTATTAGTAACGCCATAGGCAGGGTCTGTAATGGCACCTACCGAAATGAAGTTTACGGTATCATATTCAGTACCACCAGCACCATCGCCGTAGGCCATCAGTGCATTGTTAGAACCCCACATGTAAGGTGCTGCATACGCAACACTGCTGGACATAGCAGTTTCGTGCGCATCAAAATAGCCTGCATAATTGTACCAACGCGTAGTTGCAGCAGTACCTTTGTTGGCAACGCCATTGTTACGCATCATTCTTTTTTTAATCGTCTCGCCATGGTGAGACAAATCAACACCGGCAGGAAGAGTTTCCCTTACCATGTTCATTGTTCTTTCCTGAGCAACCGTCGAAAGCGCGATAGAGCCAGAGGCAGCAAGTAGAAGTAGCTTTTTCATTTTTCCGTTTAAATTTTTATTAAAAGTTTACACGGGTAAAGTTAAGGCATTTTTCGGTTCAACGTGTCAAAAACTGCAAAAAAGGAAATCATACTTTGTTAAAAAAATGAGGACTACCAAACACTGTCTACAGCAACAAAAGTCAACATCTGCCGCATGTACACCCTATGTGCCTGCTACAGTACATGTACCAACATACAACTATTGGATATGTTGCCATTCATTGCCGCTATAGCAACAACATGCCATGCTATAACAGTTGGTATTTCATTATTTTTGACCAATACAGTTATTGCTATGCCAAAAAACGATCAATCTCATAAATACCTTACCATATCTGATGGGCTGGAACAACAAATAATACAACAGGTGCTGAAACCCGGAGAAAAACTGCCGTCGGTACGGATGCTTAGCAAGCAGCACAGCATAAGTGTTAGTACGGTACTGCAAGCGTACTACCATCTGGAGGGGAAGGGACTCATAGACTCCCGACCACAATCGGGTTATTATGTACGTTACAACCCGCTCAGGTTCCCGGCTAAGGTAACCAAGAGCGCGCCGGAACCAGAGATTACCACCAAGGATGTAGAAACAATCATAGGCGAGGTGTACGACGACTTCTCTCAGCAAGATGTGATGCAGTTCTCGTTATCGATACCCGCACCATCGTTGCTGCCATTGGCCCCGCTGAACAAGGCCATGATGAATGCGCTGCGCTCGCTACCCGCCAATGGCACCCAGTACGAGCAGGTGCAGGGCAACAGCCTGCTGCGCCGGCATGTAGCACGCCGTTCTCTGGAATGGGGCGGCCAACTACAGGGCGACGATCTGGTAACAACAGCTGGCTGTATGAACGCCATAGCCTATTGCCTGATGGCCATTACCAAGCCGGGCGATACTATAGCGGTAGAGAGTCCTGTATACTTTGGAACATTACGTTTTGCCCGCAGTTTGGGGCTGAATGTACTGGAACTACCCACCGACCCCGACACCGGTGTAGACCCGGACGATGTGAAACGTGCCCTTACCCGGCACGATATAAAGGCATGTTTCTTTGTAACCAACTTCAGCAACCCTACCGGCTACTGTATGCCCGATGCGCAAAAAGAAGCACTGGTGCGGTTACTGTCTCAACACGGCATACCACTTATAGAAGACGACCTGTATGGCGATGTGTATTTTGGCAAAACAAGACCACGGCCCTGCAAAAGTTTTGATGAGGAGGGGAATGTGTTGTGGTGCAGCTCGGTATCCAAAACATTGGCCCCAGGCTACCGAGTAGGATGGGTGGCACCGGGCAAGTATCTGAAAAAAGTAAAACAACTGAAACTCTACCACAGCATTACCACAGCTACTGCCCAGCAGGAAGCGGTGGCTGGCTTTCTGGCCACCGGCCGCTACGAGCATCATCTGCGGCAGCTAAGGCAAACGCTGCACGCCAATAGTCTGAGATTCCGCGAGGCTATTGGAGCCTATTTCCCACAGGGGGTAAAGATGTCGGACCCACGGGGCGGTTTTATTCTTTGGCTGGAGCTGGATAAACAAACAGACACCTATCTACTGTTTCGCGAGGCCATGCAGCACAAAATAAGTTTTGCCCCGGGCACCATGTTCTCGCTACACGACCGGTATCAAAACTGCCTGCGGCTGAGTTATGGCATGCCATGGACGACAGAGGTAGACAAAGCACTGAAACTATTGGGTAAGCTGGCAAGCGGGTAGTTACCGATACAGTATATTATTATAAAAGCGAACAGGCACCATTCCGATGCCTGTTCGCTTTTATGTACCCATAAACCGGGTTGTATTATAGTGTGGTTTACGCCTTTACAGCGTACATCTCTGCCTTCAATGCCTTTACACGGTCGTTGGTTACATACTCATCAAATGTCATTTCGCGGTCTATGAGGCCTCCGGGTGTCAGTTCCAGCACGCGGTCGGCAACGGTATTGGCCAGCTCATGGTCGCGCGTGGTAAAGAGGATGGTACCCTTAAAGTCTTTCATACCATTGTTCAGGGCTGTGATACTTTCCAGATCAAGGTGGTTGGTCGGTTCGTCCAGCATCAGCACATTACCCTTCAGCATCATCATGCGGCTCATCATACAACGCATTTTTTCACCCCCGCTCAGTACGCTCGACTTTTTCAAAGTCTCCTCGCCAGAGAACAACATACGACCAAGGAAGCCACGGATGAAGGTTTCATCTTTTTCCTCAGAGTACTGGCGCAACCAGTCTATCAGATTGTCATCGTTGTCTTTGAAGTATTTGGTATTGTCGTTGGGCAGGTAGGTAGTGGTAGTAGTTATACCCCAGCGGAATGTGCCTCCAAAATCTTTGTCTTCGCCAGCCAGTATTTCATAGAACGCTGACGTTGCCAATGAGTTGGACGAGAGAACGGCTATTTTTTGACCACGCTTCAAATCGAAACTGATGTTTTTGAACAACAGTTCGCCATTCAGCGTTTTGGTAAGGTCTTTTACTTCCAGTATCTGGTCGCCTGCTTCGCGCACCTGATTGTTGAACAGGATAGCGGGATACTTTCTGTTGGATGGACGCATTTCGTCCAGCTTTATTTTATCCAAAGCTTTCTTACGGCTGGTTGCCTGCTTAGACTTCGATGCATTGGCCGAGAAGCGCGCAATGAACTCCTTCAGTTCGGCAATCTTATCTTCGGCCTTCTTGTTTTGGTCGCTGCGTTGTTTCAGCAACAACTGGCTCGACTCGTACCAGAACGAATAGTTACCAGTGAATATATTGATTTTACCAAAGTCAATGTCGGCAATGTGGGTACACACTTTGTCGAGGAAGTGACGGTCGTGCGATACTACCAGTACTATCTTGTCATAGTCGGCCAGAAAATCTTCCAGCCAGTTAATTGTTTCCAGATCAAGGTCGTTGGTAGGTTCGTCCAACAACATAATGTCGGGATGGCCAAACAATGCCTGTGCCAAAAGCACACGCACCTTCTGGTTACCATCCAACTCCTTCAACAACTTGTGGTGGTGCTCCTCTTTAATGCCTACGTTGCTCAGCAAGGTAGCAGCATCATTTTCGGCATTCCAGCCGTCCATTTCGGCAAACTGCGCTTCCAGGTCTCCGGCTTTTATACCATCTTCTTCAGTAAAGTCTTCTTTGGCATAGATGGCATCCTTGGCCTTCATTACATTGTACAACACACTGTTGCCACGAATAACGGTTTCCAGCACCGGTACTTCGTCAAACTCGTAGTGATTCTGTTTCAGCACGCTCATACGCATGCCTTTCGATATTTCTACCTTGCCGGTGGTAGGGTCTATCTCGCCGGAAAGTATTTTCATGAATGTAGACTTTCCGGCTCCGTTGGCACCTATAATGCCATAACAGTTACCCTCGGTGAAACGGAGGTTTACATCTTCGAACAAGACGCGCTTACCGTAGCGCAGCGATAAATTATTTACTGATATCATTTTATTGACAAAACCGGCAGAATATTAAACACAATAATAATTCAACCTCATTTTAGAGGTGCAAAGGTACGCTGAAGAGCGTGAACATTTCACAGTATTTTGAAATAATTAAGATATGCTACTGCCTTTAAAACCGGGCATTAACTTTGTAACAGAATTCTGACAAATGGGGCCGCTACAAGAATTGTTTGCCAATAAAACACTGAAACCCAAAGAACGTACCGAGGCACTTTGCAACATGGTGCTGAACGGTGAAATACCGGTGGCAGCACTTGTGGAATTTGCTACTGCTGCCAAACCACCCGTGCGGGCCACTTGCATTGAAAGTCTGGAATTTGGCACCCGACAGGGGCTTGCCATAACTGAAGAGGTGCTACGCTGGGTACTGTCTTGTATGGGGCAGAAGGAGCCACGGGTAAAGTGGGAGTCGGCCAAGGTAACGGGTAACACCATAGCCACCTACCCACACCTTGTAGCCGATGCAGTAGCTGCCTTGTTGCCCAACACCAGCCACGAGGGCACAGTGGTGCGCTGGAGTGCCGCATGGGCATTGGGGGAGATAGTGAAACTGAATACCAGCATGAACAAGGAACTTTGCCCGTCGTTGGCCAACATTATGGCACAGGAAGAAAAAGGCAGCATCGGCAAGATATATGCGGCGGCCTTCAAAAAAATTGGCTACAAACCTGCCTGACAAATTACTTGTAAATCATTACTGCATCGGCCTTTACTACGGCACCGTTCACACTACATGCGCTCAGCGATTCTACACGACGTCCATTACCTGCGCCGCAGCCATTGCAGGTGTACGACAGGTATTCGTAATTGCCTATGAATATAGACTGCTTTAGTGCCGGAATGTAAATACGCCACTCATAATCATCGGACAGGGCACTACCCGGCAGCGAGCCCCCACCTGTTGAGATATTGCTGCTCAGCTTCAGCATAAATACTGTGTCGTTATTGTAAGCGTTTTGTGTGGTTTGTATCGATGTATCTGTGGTTGCCTTTTTGAAACCGGTACCCTTTGCATAGCCCGTTATTTCCACGGTATCAAGGTCGGCCTTGCGGTACCCATAAAAGGTAACGGGTATACCAGTCACTTCTATACAGGCTTCCTCGCGACAACAACCAGTGCCCAGCAAGGTAGTAACGGCCAGCAACGATAAAACAACAAATCTGCTCACTATGGGTAATGTTATTTGGGTGATGGTGTAAATGTAACAAAACGAGGGGCTGTTTCCATCGCATGTCTGCCAGTTTTCTAACAAAACCTGCACAAAGCAAAATAGTTTTCCACAAATTTGACGCTCTAAGGCGCACTTTTGCTACAGGCTATCTATCTTGTATGGTGTAAGGTACATTGCCCGCCCTACACGCTGTTACAATGAAGAATACGCTTGTTATACCCATACCTTTACGCCAAAGGCACCTGCCGGAAAATATGTATCCGCATACTACCGTAGGGAACAAGAAAGCATATATATTATCCCCCAACCTCTTTTTGTTAGAAACAGTTTTCATATGAACTACACCGAAGATCAGATACTGGCACTTGCTCCAGATTCATCGTCGGCAAAAGCAGGTACGGCATTGGCCAAAACTGCCCCGTGGGCCAATACCGGTGCCGATGAGGAAGCCTTATGGGGCGAATGCCAGGGTAGTGGCAGTAAACCCTACCAAACCCAGATAGATTTGCGGCAACTGGCCTTCAAATGCTCTTGCCCCAGCAGAAAGTTTCCCTGCAAGCATGGGTTAGGGTTGATGCTACTGCATAAAAAAACGGGAGGATTCCCTAACGGGCAACGCCCCAATTGGGTAACGGAATGGCTGAGCAAACGCAGCGAAAAGGCGGAAACCAAAACAGAACCAACGAAAAAACAACCTGACGAGGCCGCACAACAACGCCGCAGACAGGCACGGCTGGCCAATATGCAGGATGGTGTTGCCGAACTGTTGCTATGGATAAAAGACATAGTGAGAGAAGGCATCATGAATTTGCCCGAAAAAGGTGCCGGCCATACTGCCACCATAGCACGCCGCATGATAGATGCACAGGCACCCGGCCTTGCAGGGTTACTGCGGGAAATGGGGCAGATAAACTACTTTGCCGACAACTGGCAAACAACCTATCTGGATAAGCTGGCGCACCTGTTTCTACTGGCTACGGCCTTTCAGCAAATGGAACAACAAGAGGAGGCCATGGCCCGTGAAATACTGACACTGGCCGGACTGCCACAAAGCAAGGAACAGGTGCTGGCAGGCACAGGCATAGCAGACAGATGGACAGTGCTGGGACATCAGTTGGAAGAAGAAGATAACCTGACTACCGAAAAATACTGGCTGCTGGGCCAACAAAGCAACAAATATGCACTACTGCTGAACTTTTATGTGCCACAACAGGTGCGTGAAGCCCCACTAATGACCGGCACCAGTATTGATGCCGAATTGGTATACTATAACGCAGACCTCAACTACCGTGCGCTTATAAAACAACAAACCGCTACGCAACCTGCCGTAGCACCAGATGGCTATGCCAACTGGAATGCAGTTGTACAGGCACAGACGGCAATCATCAGCAAGTCGCCGTTTGTTACCGAAATGCCGGCAGTAGTTAATGGCCTGCTACCTGTACCAGCCAATGGGCAATGGTGGCTACAAGATGCCAACGGCATGTGTATGCACCTGAATACGGGCTGCGATGTGTATAAACTGGCCGCACTGAGCGGTGGACATCTATTGCCGATAGTAGTGGTAGGCAAAGGACATACCTACCTGCCCCTGGGTACATGGCACAATGGCACTTTTACAAAACTGTAACTATGGATATCTGGAAGAATGTGATACATAATGCCATGCTGGGTACCAGCCGGCTGGCACCCGACAAAAACCTATTGGCATGGCCAGATAGTATGCCAGACTACCCCACCCCACCCGATGCCGAAACACAACTATTGCATCTGGCCGCTGTGGCAGTGGCCTATAGCTACGGTGGTACACAGCCGCTACAACCTGCCGGTGTGCATACAGAGGTGGCAGCACCGGAAGCACTACCCTACTGTAGCAATAACGCAGCTACATTGCTCACCAATATTGTGCAACAAGACGTGCCTGTATTGTTGGTGCAATGGCTGCAACAATGTATACAGGCACGGCAAATAGCCCCACCAGACCTACTGCCACTATTGCTGCAAAAAGGAAAAGAATGGAAGCAATACAGTGCAGCGGTAGTATCTTGTACGGGCAACCGTGGTGTATGGCTGGCCAAATGCAATACCGATTGGCACTATGCCCTCTCTGCCAGCGAAGCAGCAGCCCCGCAAGATGCCCCCAACAGTACGGTGTGGCTGGAAGGAACCACAAAAGAACGTGCTACACTGCTAACAACAGTACGTAACACCACCCCTGCCACAGGGCGGCAAATGCTGATGGATACCTGGGCTGCCGAAAATGCCGCCACCCGCACCGAGCTGCTGCAAACCATGAGCCACGGACTGAGTGAGGACGATTTGGAATGGCTGGAAACACTGACCAACGAAAAAAGCCAGAAAGTGCGCGATGTTGCCTATAAACTACTGAAACGACTGAGAGGGTCGGTGGTGAATGTACTATACCATCAGTTTTTGAACAATGCCATAAACCTGACTACCGAAAAAGCACTATTGGGACTGGTGAAGAAAACCGTATTGCGAATAACACCTGGCCCATACATAACAGAAAGTCTGCTGAAAACAGGTATCGCAAAAACGGCAAAAGATACACTGACAGAAGAAGAACACGTACTATGGCAAGTTATAGCATCGGTACACCCCAACTACTGGCTACAACAGTACCAGTTGTTGGCCAGTGAAGTAATAGCGCAATTCAAAAAAGATGCCCCCCAATACCTGAGTGCCCTTGCCAATGCCATAAGCACCCATAGAGAAACCGGCTGGGCACTTGCGTTTGCAACGGCTGGCGAAAAGTACTATAACCTGATACCCCTGCTGCCGGGCGCAGCGCAAGAGCGTTTGCTGCTTAGTGCCGAAATGGCCGATGTGCCATGGGCTAAACACACCAATAGCGAATGGAGTGAGCCTCTGGCGATGCACATACTGCGCCTGATGGCACAAATGCCCTACCAGTACACCCGTGGCGAGCTTCGCGAATATGTGCATCTGATACCAGTGACTATGATAGGCAAGGCAACCGGCCTGTACACCAAAAACGACTATTACCAGATAGTATGGACAAATACGTGTACCCAACTGGACAGTTGGTTGCAACTTAAAAAAGAACTCAAAAACGCATTTTAAATAAAAAACATTATTATATGTCAGATATACTAAGACAGCATGCCGAACAACTGTTTGCCCACGAAATAGATGCCCTGAAACAACAGGACACCGAAAAACGCCCCATTAACTGGCAGCTTTCGCCACAGGCCGTAGTAACCTACCTGATGGGAGGAATGCTACCCAACGGCACCGAAATAACACCCAAATATATAGGCAACCGCCGGCTGATGGAAATAGCCGTAGCTACACTGGCCACAGACAGAGCCCTGCTGCTGTACGGCCTGCCGGGTACTGCCAAAAGCTGGGTGAGCGAACATTTGGCGGCTGCCATCAGCGGCGATTCTACCCTTGTGGTACAGGGCACAGCCGGCACCAGCGAAGAGGCCATACGCTACGGGTGGAACTATGCACGCTTACTGGCAGAGGGGCCTTCGGAAAATGCACTCGTGGCCACACCTGTGATGCGGGCCATGCGCGAAGGGCGGCTGGCAAGGGTAGAAGAGCTGACACGTATAGGGGCCGATGTGCAAGATTCGCTCATTACCATCCTGTCGGAAAAAGCGATGCCCATACCCGAGCTGAATATGGAAGTACAGGCCATAAAGGGCTTCAACATCATTGCCACTGCCAATAACCGCGATAAGGGCGTAAATGAACTCTCTGGTGCGCTGAAGCGACGCTTCAATACCGTGATACTGCCCCTACCCGAGACTGCCGATGAAGAGACCGACATTGTGCGACGCAGGGTGGCCAGTTTTGAAAAGGTAATGGAGTTGCAGGCCGAAACGCCGGCCATGGAAGAGATAAAACGAGTGGTCACCATCTTTCGCGAGTTGCGCAGCGGCGTTACTGCCGATGGCAAAACGAAGGTGAAAAGCCCCAGCGGCACCCTTAGTACGGCCGAAGCCATTAGTGTAATGAACAACGGCTTGACAATGGCCGCATTCTTTGGCAATGGGCGCATATCGGCTGCCGACCTTGGCGCAGGCATTACCGGTGCTATTGTAAAAGACCCGGTACAAGATAAAATAGTATGGCTGGAGTATCTGGAAACGGTGGTGAAGACCCGCGACGGATGGAAAGACCTGTACCGCGCCTGCCGCGAGCTGGCCGATGACAGCACCAAAAAATAACGCCCCCATTACCTTACTATCTATTGTAAATGAATACGCACATTTTAGGAATAAGGCACCATGGCCCAGGCTGCGCCAGACACCTGCGGGAGGCACTGGAAACCATACGCCCCGACCTGATACTGGTAGAGGGGCCACCCGAAGCGGAGGCACTGCTGCAATGGGCCGATGACCAGATGCAGCCACCGGTGGCACTATTGTTTCACGAAACAGAAACACCACGCAACTCGGTATTTTATCCGTTTGCCGTGTTCTCGCCAGAGTGGCAGGCCATACAGTATGCCCGCGAGCATCGTATACCGCTGCGATTTATGGACCTGCCCGCAACGCACAACCTTGCATGGCACACCCTGAAGAATACTGATGAAGTACCGGAGGAAACCACAGAGACTGCTATTCATGCCGACCCGACCGGATACCTGGCAGAAGCAGCAGGCTATGCCGATGGCGAAAAATGGTGGGAGGCCATGTTTGAACAACGCCGTGATGGCATGGCGATGTTTGAAGCCATTGCAGAGGCTATGACCACTCTGCGGCAAACACTGGCTTTGCCCGAAACCAGATACGAACAAACCCGCGAAGCATGGATGCGCAAAACCATAAGGCAGGCCGAACGCGAAATGTATAGCGAAGTAGCCATAATATGCGGTGCATGGCATGTGCCCGCACTGGCCACCATGCCCAAACAAAAAGACGACAACGAGCTGTTGAAGGGCCTGCCCAAGGTAAAAACGGAGGGCACATGGGTACCATGGACCTACGAACGCCTGAGCCTGGGCAGTGGGTATGGTGCTGGTATCGTATCGCCGGGCTGGTACCACCACCTGTGGCAGCATCCGCAAGACGATGGCACCATCTGGCAAACCAGCGTAGCCACACTCTTCAGGCAGAAAGATATGGACATTTCTACAGCCCATGTTATAGAAGCGGTTCGCCTTGGCCACACATTGGCGGCCATACGGGCATTGCCTTTTGCCGGACTGGACGAGATGAATGAAGCCACCACCACCGTAATGTGTATGGGCGATAGCTTCCCCATGCAACTGATACACAATGGGCTTGTAGTAAGCAACCGCATGGGCGTTGTACCAGATGGCATTCCCCGCCCACCGCTACAGGCCGACATTGAAAAACAACAGAAAAAACTACGCCTGCCCGTATCGGTAGATTATAAAGACTACCAACTGGATTTGCGTAAGGAAAACGATTTGGAACGTAGTATTTTCCTGAACCGGCTACAGTTGCTACACATACACTGGGGTACCAAAATGACCGCAACAGGCAAGGGCACTTTTCGTGAGGAATGGCGGCTGCAATGGAACACCAGCTACCTGATAGACATAATAGCCATGGGCACATGGGGCAATACCCTGCCCGAAGCGGCAACGGCCTACGTTCTGCACCAACTGAATACCGCAACCCTGACCGATGTAACCAATCTGTTGCAACACTCGCTACTTGCCGACCTGCCCGAAGTAACTGATGCGCTCACCAACCGGCTGGCCAATGTAGCGGCCTCGGCCGGCGACGTATTGCAACTAATGGAGGTAGTACCCGGACTGGTGCAAATGGCACGGTATGGCAATGTACGCCAAAACGACACTGAAAAACTGACACAAGTAGCTGAAGGCATCATAACCCGCATCTGCATTGCATTACCGCCTGCTTGCTGTGGCGTAAGTGATGATGCCGCTACCGACCTGCTGGAGCAGATGAGCGCACTGAATGAGGCCATCAATACGCTGCAACATGCCGATAGCAGTTATTTGTGGGAGCAAGCACTGCAAGCAATTGCCAGTAACCAGCAATCGGCACCAATACTGAATGGCTATGCGGTACGCTTTCTGTACGACAGGCGTATGTTGGAAGGCGATGAACTGAACAGATATTTGTCATTTGCGCTATCGGTGACCAATGCACCTGCAACAGCCGCCGGATGGCTGGAGGGCTTTCTGCGTGGTAGCGGCATGATACTGTTGCTGGACGATGTTTTGTGGCATACCATTGAAACGTGGATGGCATCGTTGCCCGAAGATGCCTTCATTGCCGTTTTACCGTTGTTGCGGCGCACATTCGCCCACTTCAGCCATGCCGAAAGACGGAAAATGGGCGAAAAAGCTAAAAACAACACCGCTGCCCAGCCAACTAAAACGCAAGTTGCCGAGGCAGGCATAGACCACCAGCGCGCACTACAAGCCCTACCCATTGTACACCGGTTACTGGGCATTACATCACCCGCAAACAACACCACAGCATGACCGATGATACACTAAAAAGGTGGCGCATGGTACTGGGCGGCCAACAGGCCGATACCATAGAGATAGAACTAACGGCCGACGAACAACGGATAGACCGTACACTGGAAGCATTGTACGACCACGATAGGAAAGGCGGTTTGGGCCCATCATCGCCCAATGTGAACCGCTGGCTGGGCGACATAAGAACATACTTTCCCACGGGTGTGGTACAGGTAATGCAGCAAGATGCCCTGAAACGCCTGAACCTGACACAAATGTTGCTGGAAAAAGAAACGCTGGACCAGATGGAAGCCGATGTTCATCTGGTGGCTACACTAATGACGCTGGGCCGGGTAATACCCGATAAAACTAAAGAGACCGCCCGTATGGTGGTAAAAAAAGTAGTAGATGATCTGCTACGCAAACTGGCACAGCCCATGGCGCAGGCTGTAGCAGGCAGCCTGAACCGAAGTACACGCCAGCTACGCCCCCGCTATAACGAGATAAACTGGCCCCTAACCATACAAAAGAACCTGAAACATTACCAAACTACCTACCAAACCATAATACCGGAAACACTGGTGGGGCATGGCCGCCGCCGTAGTGCGCTGAGGGATATTGTTATTTGTCTGGACCAGAGTGGCTCTATGGGCACTTCGGTAGTGTATTCGGGTATATTTGGTTCGGTTATGGCCTCGCTGCCTTCGGTAGCCACCAAAATGATTGTGTTTGACACAGCCGTGGCAGACCTAACCGAAGACCTGAAAGACCCGGTAGACCTTTTGTTTGGCGTGCAACTGGGTGGCGGCACCGATATACATGCGGCACTTACCTACTGCCAACAAGTAATTACCCGGCCTACAGACACCATCATGGTACTGGTTACAGACCTGTATGAAGGCGGCAATGCTGAACAGATGCGCAAAAAAGCTGCGGCCATCGTAGCATCGGGCGTGCAACTGATAGTACTGCTGGCTCTTGATGATACCGGTGCCCCATCCTACGACCATGAAAATGCCCATTTTCTGGCCAGCCTTGGCGTGCCCGTTTTTGCTTGCAGCCCCGATAAATTCCCCGACATGATGGCCTGTGCCATAGGCAGGCAAGATGTTGCCACATGGGCCGCAAGAGAGGATATTGTGTTGAAAAAATAGGAGTGCATTGCCACACATAATATTCCTGTTATCCATTCAACAGAATGGGGACTTCGTTAATTTCGTGTATGCGTTTCTTATCACAACTCACAGGCATCATTATGCTCACATCGGCACAGGCAGCACAGGCACAACTGTCTGATAGCCGGTTTCTGTTCCGTTTCTATGACGAAGAAACATGGGTAAGGGTGGTACCTAAAGAAGTGATACTGCGAAAGCAACCCGATGGTATTGTGAGCTACACCCTTACGGGTAAACAACTTGCAGAAAACGGTACTGCCGTTGTAGATGTGGAAGACGGCAACTATGATGTGGAAGTGAAAGCACCGGGCTATCACGACATGAGTTCGTGGTTCAAGATGAAGGGCCAACCGCTACGTGTCAACTTTAGCCTGATTCCTGAAAAGAAACGGACGGTGCTATCACCTGCCTTTATAGCGCAGCAGCACATGGCACAGTACATGACCATAACCGGCTATCTTACCGATGCCCCTTCGGGGCTACCGCTGGCGGGCGTAACTGTTGCCACAGGCGATAAGGCTGCAACCACAAAATCTGACAGCAACGGATACTACCTGCTGCAAGTTCCATTGGCGGCCAACGCTGCCGGCATACCGGCAAGGTACTTTCTGAGATACACGAAAGCCGGCTACACTACCGAAGAACGTCACCATTTTGATGCATGGAGCAAGGGCGACCTGATACTACGGTTGAGAATGCAACGAGGAGGAGGATACCACGAAGAACCCTTGCTGAAAAAACGCCAACCGATACAGGAAACCCTGCAACCATGATAACCCGACTACTACTGGCTTTCTTGCTGACGATAGTGTATAGCCCCCAACTGTATGCACAGTGTACACCCGGTACTACCATACGGGTAGGCACCACCTGCACCTGCAATACCTGCACAGAGGTAACGGTGATGAGTCTCGAATCGTACGCGGCATCGGGGCTGGATGACGAATGGATACCCTCGTGGCATACCGAGTCGCTGAAGGCTGGTTCGGTGGCTTATCGCAGTTATGGAGCGTACTACATCAACAATCCATACAATGGCACCTACGACATATCGAACACCACCTGCCGGCAGGTATGGGAGGCGGCAACCTCATCGGCCTGCATGACGGCAGCAGCAGCCACCAGCGGGCAAGTATTGTCTCAGGGAGTGGGTGGCCCCATAGCACGGTCGGAGTATGCGGCAGAGACCAACGGCTTTGGCTGTGGCGATGGCTTTACCGGTTGCAGTACCTGCACCCCGGCATGGCCCTGCGTGGCCGATGCCGTATGTGCCGGCAAAACACCCTTCGGGCACTGGCGGGGTATGTGCCAGTGGGGCTCGCAGCGGTGGGCACAGGCCGGGCAAACATGGACGTGGATCATTAACCACTATTACAACCCAGGCAATGTGTTTTTGTGTGGCAGTGTGGCACCTTGCAGCCCCAACACCACTACCGACTTCTGCTATGGCCCACCCGCACCAGCCGTGTTGGTACCGGGCACCAATTGCAACCCTACCAATGGTACTACCTGCGGTGCTACACCCAGTATCAATACCTCGTCGGCCAGTTGCAGCAACAGCGGGGTAAACAGCAATGTACCCGATGTTTGGTATGCCTTTACAGCCACATCGCCCCTGCATGCCATACACGTAAAAAGTGGCACCAACTTCGATGCCGTGGCAGAGGTGTATAGTACCGTTTGTGCTACAGCCACCCTGATGGCACCATGCGCCAACAGCAACGGTGCAGGCCAGCCCGAAACCATGACCATAGGTAGCTTTACCCCCGGCAACACCTACTACATTCGCATATACGACCATGCCGAAAACAATAACCAACTGCTGCCCGGGGGCACCAATTTTTCGGTGTGCATCTACAACCCGCTTACCGGCAATGTGGTAGCAACAGACAATGTGCCACTGCTACAGGTAAACCCCAATCCGGGTACGGGTATGTTTTTCGTTACTTATACAGGTACTGCCACCCATGTTGCGGTTACCAATGCCGAAGGTAGATTACTGGAGGTACCGGTATTGGTAAAGCCCGCACAACTAACAGCCGACCTTGGCGCACTACCTACGGGTGTGTATTGCCTTACCGTATGGATAGATGGGGTATCACAACGCTGCAAGCTGGTAAAGATGTAAAAAGGCACCCCTGATGGAGTGCCCGGAACGCTGGGTTCTATTTTTCGTAAATAAAACGGAAATGCGGTATGGTGCCGGAGGATGAATTCAAATGCACCATTGGCCGCTGCTTGCTAAAAATGATTGGGTTTACAGAACCATTTTTACATGCTTTGATGACCAAAAGTACCGTACTGCCTTTGCCCCGGCAAAACAACTGAGTAGTTGCCACCGGCATGTACACAAGTGCGTGTAGTGCGGCTACACATGGTATGCTTTCTTGAAGGCATCCTTTCGCCTGATGGCTATTTCCAACACTTTTCCATCCTTCATCACCACGGCACCACCCCTACCCTTCTGCACCTTGGCTACACATTGCAGGTTCACAATGTAGCCATGATGTATGCGGCAAAACAGATTCTCTGGCAGCATTTCTTCAAACTCCTTCAGGGTGCGGGTGGTTAGGTATACCTTGTCGCGGGTGTGTACGTGGGTATAGTTGCCATCGGCTATCAGGTACATAAAATCGTCTACAGGCACCATGTACTGCTCGCCCCGCTCGGTAAAGGAAACCTTTAGTTTAGAGCCATTTTGCTCGCGCAAGTTGCGTAGCAGCGACTCATAATTGCTGGTTACCGTCTTTTCGTTGATGCGTCTGGTAGCTTTTTCTACCGCCTTAACAAGGTCTTGTATACGCAGTGGCTTCAGTAAATAGTCTATAGCAGAAAAACGAAACGCATTGATGGCATACTGGTTGTATGCGGTAATGAAAATTACCTCAAAGTCAACCGCAGGCAGCGATTGCAGCAAATCGAACCCACTACCGCCGGGCATTTCTATATCCAGAAACAGCAACTGCGGTTTGGTAGCTTCCAGTAGTTCGCGGCCATTGCGGGCACTGCCTGCCACTGCCACTACTTTTACATCGGGGCAATGTTCTTCCAAAAAACACTTGAGGATAAACACACTTTTGGGTTCATCGTCAATAATCATTGCGGTTATCATACCTCTATCGGAAATTTAATATCAATAATTGTACCTGCACCACTACCCTCTTGCGCCTTGCTGATGATGTTGAGTGCATAACTGCCCCCCATTCTGCGGGCTATTTGTGCCAGCCTGCGCCGGGTAAGTGCTATGCCTTTTTGCTGCCGGCGGTACCAGCTACCGGCTGGTACCGCCATACCGGGTCCATCGTCTTCTACCCGGCACCACAAACCGTTTCCGCGCTGGTAAAAACGCACCAGCAATACACTACCACCACCGTCGGTTGTGGCCACAGCATACTTCAGCGCATTCTCTACAAAGGGTTGCACCATCATAGCCGGTATTTGTGCCGTATATGGGTCTACATCGGGAGCACATTGCACTGCCCATGAGAAACGCCCCGGAAAACGCACCTCCCAAAAAGAAATATAGTTGGTCAGGTACTCTATTTCGCGTTGCAGCGACACTACCTCATCGCGCGAGTTGTCAAGCGTCTGCCGCATCAGCAGGGCAAAATCGGCCAGATACCGATTGGCATTGGTGCGGTCGTTGGCTGCGACAAAGTGCTTTATCGTAGCCAGACAATTGAAGATAAACTGCGGATTCATATGTGCCTGTAGTTGCTTCTGTTCCAGTGCCACCCGTTGGCGCGCACGGTGCAAGCGGTAGTAGCGCACAGCCAGCCCGCCTGCAATCAATACCAGTATGGCACTACCAAAACCACTATACACGTACACATCTTTGTTGCGTAACCGCTGCAATTGCAGGTCTTTCTCTTTTTGTAACAATTGTTGTTTGCTGGTCAGTTCGCGGGTTTTATACCTTGCCGCCATATCCTGCAATGCGTCTACCTTTTCCTTGTTCAGCAGGGTATCTTTTGTCTTCATGTGTATGTTCAGGTATTCGCAGGCATGTTTGTAGTCGCCAGCTGCACTGTAGGCCTCTGCCAGACTTTCGCAGGCATAACTGACACCAATGGGATAATTGATTTTCCTTGCCAGTGCCAACCCTTTCTGGTAACACACTATGGCTGGCTGTGGCTGGTGCAGCAACTCGTCGTACACGCTCCCCTTGTTGATGTAGAGCAATACCTCGTTTTCTGAAGCGGCCAACCTGCTGAAGATGCGCTCGGCCCGGTTGTAGTATATCAGGGCCGAGTCAGCCATATTCAACTGGTGATAGCACAATGCTATATTCATGTTACTAAGCGCAGCAGACTCGTCCCACCCCATACTCTTGCCCAGAGACATTGCCTTCAACAATGTGGCCAGTGCTTCCCGGTACTGTCCGGTACGTATCTGGCAGCCACCTATACCTATGTAGGCCCCTACAATATGCATGGTATCTGCCATCGCCGTATACATGGCAACGGCCTCGTGAAAATGGCCTGTAGCCTGTGTGTAGTCGTCCATGTGCAGCACAAGCACCCCCATATTCTGGTGGCAATTGCCCATACTCAGTGTATCTTTCATGGCAGCAAACTCGGCCAGTGCAGCCTCCAGATATTGCATGGCTATACGATAATCTCCGTTATTCTCATGCGCCGCACCAAGGTTCAGCATTATATCGGCTTGCTCACGGCGCAATTGGTGCCTGCGTGCTATAACCAGTCCGTCACGAAATATGGTTATTGCTTCGCGGTTGCGCCCCAACCGTTGCATAGCAGTAGCCAGCACATTTTTGCCTCGGGCCAGTTGCGCCCAGTCTTTTGCTGCTGTTGCCCTCGTACACACATCTGCGGCCACAGCAGCACTATATGAGGGGTTCCTTTCTACACTGTCTTTGGCCACAAGTAATGCTCGTATCAGTGCCGAATCGGCAGATACGGTTGCAGACAGGGGGCAACAGTGTGCCAGTAGCAATACTGCTACACACACAAAACGGCATAGTACTACACGCCTGCTACAGTATATTGCCTGCAATAACATTACTGGTCTGGTCTCAAAAACTTTCGATCAAAGCTAAGGTAAACAGCTGTAGGGGGTATACCCCTGCAAGTACATAACTGTGCAGCCCCTTTGTATAACTGCCTATCGGCAGTGGTTGTCTGTGCCTATTTGTAGCAACCATTGCGCCGCATCTCCTACATTGGAAGTATTACAATAAGAGCCTGCCGAAAACACATTAGACACTTCAAGCATGCAATTGTTTTATTAAGGCGAAACGAGGCACATTATTCAGTCATAGCCCTTCCTTCGGCGAAAAACGCAACAAAGTTGCAAGCAAAAACAGCCATAAGAAAGACTGCGAATATATCTTAAACTGGCTCTAAATTTGCAGTATGAAAAACCTCATCCTTATCGGCATAGCCTATACGCTATTTGTTTCCTGCAAAAAAAAGACAGCAGAAGATACCAGTATCCACACACTGGTATTTACCAAAACCACCGGATACCGGCACGAATCTATAGATGCCGGCAAAACTATGTTTCGCAACAAGGCTACCGACTGGAATCTGACCCTTACCGAAACCGAGGATGCGGGCACCTTTACGGTAGATAATCTGAAAAACTATAAAATAATTGTACTGCTGAACAGTAGCGGAGAATTGTTTACAGACCCGCAACGGGCCGCTCTGCAATCTTTTGTACGCAATGGTGGCCGGGTATTGGGTATACATGCAGCGGCCGATGCCGAATATAACTGGAGTTGGTACCCTCAAATGCTGGGCGGTTGGTTCTACAGCCATCCCGAGATACAGGATGCAGAATGCTACCCCGTAGTAACCGACCATGCCGCTACCCGCAACCTACCCGACCGCTGGAAAAGAAAAGATGAATGGTACAACATCAAATCTTTACAGACCAACAATGTGACGGTACTGGCCGTAGACGAAAGCACCTATACCGGTGGTATACATGGTGGTAGTCACCCCATAAGCTGGTACCGCTCATTTGAGGGAGGAAAGATATTTTATACAGCTATGGGCCATACTACCGAAACCTATTCGGAACCACTGTTTATAGAACATATAGGCGGTGCCATAGAGTGGCTAAAGTCTGAATAAAATAAATTCAACATATATTCACTACATTCATTTCCTAATCTTTCTGACATGAACAAAATAAACAACGCAATTCTTGCAGCTACTATTTTAACAATAGCATCTTGCACCAGCCCTACCGAAAACAAAGAAGCAACAGCCACGGCTCCTGCAACAACCGAGACCGCACCACCAGCCGAACCAGCACCGGTAATGCCAGACTCGGCTACTGCCGCTAAGAACTGGATGGATGCCATGACACCCGGAAAAATGCACGAAATGTTGGCGGCACGTGTGGGCTTATGGACCGCTGACATGACCATGTGGATGGCAGAAGGTGCCCCACCCAGTACTACAAAGGGCGAGGCACAATACAAAATGATAATGGGTGGCCGCTACCTGCAAACTACGTACAAAGCCACTATGGACAATATGCTCTTTGAGGGCATGAGCCTATCGGCATGGGATAATGCCACACAGAAACTAACCGAAACATGGATAGATAATATGGGTACGGGCATTATGATTGTAGAAGGTACCTACAACGAAGCCACTAAAGCATCTGAAACAAAGGGCACTTGTATAGACCCTGCCCTACGGGTAGAAAAAGAAGTGCGCGAAGTGACTACTATGACCGATGCCACCCATATGACCATGGAGATGTACGAAACCATAAAGGGTGGCAAAGAGCGCAAAACAATGGAGATAAAGTACACAAAAAAGTAGCAGGCACCTTTGCTGACAACTATACATAGCAAACCCCGGTCATTATGGCCGGGGTTCTTCGTGTCTGGTCTAATCGAGACGATGCAGATACGTAACGAGACCAGCGCGAGTTTCTTCAGAGGCATTCAGCGATGTACCATATGCCTTATTGATGGCTGCAGCCAGTGCTTTATCATCGTCTATGTGTGCGGTCTCTCCTGTAGCCGTAGCCTGCACTATCAATTTGCGGCGCACATTCTGTGGTGTTACAAAGCTGTAACTACGGTCATATACATTCAGCAAGCCGCTATGCACCATCCGGCACAGGTGCTTATCTGTGGCATTCAGCCGCACCAAACGCAATTGACGGATACCTTTATACACTACTATAGCCTTCAGAGAGGTATCGCTCAATGCCCAGGACGATGTGCGCCTGTTGGTAATAGTTCCATGCTCTACCGATACCCCATTGGCTACAATAGTAACAATACCCTCTATAGTATCGCGGCCATGCATTACCCTTCCGTCGAACGAGAAATATTGGGCCGAATTGCTGTAACGGGTTGTGTTGTCGGGTAGTATTTGTGCATCGCGGTGGGCATGATAGTGGCATGGGCGGTAGGTGCTAAGGCCCACAATGCCAGTGCATGCCGAACACATACCTAACAGTACCCTATCGGGGAACATGGTTTCAGCCACATTTCCTACATAGTTACGGCCGGGCACATCGCAAAGCTGGCGCGACAATGGCGAGGAGCAATAGTAAAAATATCTTCGGAACGTAGTATTATACCGACTCTCTACCGTGCCAAAACCGGGGTTGATGTAGGCATTACGCGTTGCAGGGCTGAATACGCTATTGTAGCGGGCTTCCCTCAGTCCACGGTCTTGTACATAAATAGTGCCATCGGCAGCGGCATGTGGCCTTGGCGTGCGGCGAATTTCATCGTTAATATCTGCCCCTCTGCCGCTGGCCATCTGTTCGCTCCTGCCGGGCACCACATTCATATTCCCATTGGTGTTGCCGGGCGGTGGCATCTGTATGGTGTTTCTCATTTCCCTGTCAGGAAATGCGGCAGGCATCTCTACCCGTGCTGGTGCAGCCTGTGGCATAGTGGCATCCCTGCCACCCTGTGCCGCCACATTACCCGTGGCAACAGTCAACAATAACAATGCGATAGTAAAGCGGTTCATGAGGCATATATTGTACTATTAAAGTTACGACAAAGAACCAGCACCCACCAAAAATAAAAAGTGCCCGGACAATAGCCCGGGCACTTTGTGTTAATGTTCTTACAGTATTGCAGACTATTAATAGTCCATACCCATGCCACCTGGCATACCACCCGGAGCTGGTGCCGCAGATTTTGGTTCTGGTTTGTCGGCAATTACGCACTCTGTAGTCAGCAACATGCTGGCAATAGATGCTGCATGCTCCAGAGCTACACGGCTCACCTTGGTTGGGTCTATTACACCAGCAGCAAACATGTTTTCGTATGTTTCTGTACGTGCGTTGAAACCGAAGTCGGCACTGCCTTCGCGTACTTTCTGAACGATGATAGAACCTTCCAGACCTGCATTGGCAACTATCTGACGCAGTGGTTCTTCCAGCGCGCGGCGAATGATAGCCACACCTGTTTTTTCGTCTGCATTGTCGGTAGCTACATTAGCCAAAGTCTCTATAGAGCGAATGTAAGCAATACCACCACCTGGCACAATGCCTTCTTCAACCGCAGCACGTGTAGCGTGCAGGGCATCGTCTACGCGGTCTTTCTTCTCTTTCATTTCTACCTCGGTAGCAGCACCAATGTACAGAACAGCTACACCGCCGCTCAGTTTGGCCAAACGCTCCTGCAGCTTCTCACGGTCGTAGTCGCTGGTAGTATTTTCTATCTGAGTTTTGATTTGGTTTACACGGGCAGTGATGATGTCTTTGCTGCCACGGCCACCAACGATAGTAGTGTTGTCTTTATCGATAGTGATGCTTTCTGCCTGACCAAGTGATGCTATTGTAGCATTATCGAGCTTGTAGCCCTGATCTTCGCTGATAACGGTACCACCTGTAAGGGCAGCAATGTCTTGCAGCATTTCCTTACGACGGTCGCCGAAGCCCGGAGCCTTCACAGCTGCTATCTTCAGAGAGCCACGCAGTTTGTTTACCACCAGTGTAGCCAGTGCTTCGCCGTCTACATCTTCAGCAATAATCAACAGCGGACGCCCACTTTGTACCACGCTTTCCAAAATTGGCAGAATGTCTTTCAGGGTGCTTACCTTCTTTTCATAAATCAGAATGTAAGGGTTCTGCAACTCTACCTGCATTTTCTCTGAGTTGGTAACAAAGTATGGGCTCAGGTAACCACGGTCGAACTGCATACCTTCTACCACTTCTACAGTAGTTTCAGTACCTTTTGCTTCTTCCACAGTTATAACGCCTTCGTTACCTACTTTAGCCATAGCCTGTGCTATAAGGCTACCTATGGTGCTGTCGCTGTTGGCAGATATAGTAGCTACCTGCTCTATTTTTTGGTTGTCATTACCCACCTTCACGCTCTGTGCTTTCAGGCTTTCTACAACAGCAGTAACGGCTTTGTCTATACCACGCTTCAGGTCCATTGGGTTGGCACCGGCAGCTACGTTTTTCAAGCCTTCGCCAATAATAGACTGTGCCAATACAGTAGCAGTAGTAGTACCGTCACCTGCAATATCGGCAGTTTTAGAGGCTACTTCTTTCACCATCTGCGCCCCCATATTCTCTATTGCGTCTTCCAGCTCTATTTCTTTAGCTACAGACACACCGTCTTTGGTAACGCTTGGTGCACCAAATTTCTTTTCAATTACCACATTACGGCCTTTAGGACCCAGTGTTACTTTTACTGCATCTGCCAGTACATCTACACCGCGTTTCATCCTGTTGCGGGCATCAATGTTGAAGAAAAGTTGCTTTGCCATGATATTTATGTATTTCTTTTTGTTTTGTTAGATATTGATTGCGTTAAAATAATGAAGGGGTCACTGTATCTGCTTAGATAACAGCAAGGATGTCGCTTTCGCGCATAATCAGGTAGTCTTCACCTTCAAAGTTTACTTCGGTACCGGCATATTTGCCATACAGGATCGTATCGCCCGATTTTACAGTCATAGGCTCATCCTTCTTACCAGGACCAGCAGCAATTACAGTACCGCGCTGTGGCTTTTCCTTAGCAGTATCGGGGATGATGATGCCACCAGCGGTTTTTTCTTCAGCGGGAGCAGGTTTCACGATAACCCTGTCATGCAGCGGGGTGATGTTTACGTTCTTTGACATAATCTTACGATTTTAAGAGGTTTTTGATTGTTGGTTTTGCTATTCTGTAAGCACATTTTGTGCCACATGCCTAAAAACGTCTTTTTTACCAAAAACCTGCCAAAAATGTCAGGTTTCGTCTTGTGGCAAGGTAAAAAATGTCAGATATGCTACAACATACTCATAAAATCATTGCATACTTTGACAGACACACTTTCAAACCGCCTCCTGCCATGCGGCACAACAAGGCTGCTTATATCTGCTATTCGTGTATTTTTGGTACATGTGCACGCTACCCCATACATACACCCTGTTGCGCCATATTCTTTTATGTAGCCTGGTTGCCTGCATGGCAAACGGGTACGCACAAACCACCACCACATGGCGGCCAGCCAATCTGGAGATAGATGACTATATAAAACACATCAATGTGTCGCCCGATGGTACTATATGGCTGCTAAATGCCGAACGAGGCAATGCGGTATACCTGCGCCATGGTGACAGTGTATGGCACTACGGCCCGTCCTGGAAATCGGCAGAAGATGACCATCACCTCATCTTTGGCCCCACTCCGGAAATGATGGTATTCGCAGACAGCACTACAATGATAGCAGGAGGCTCCATTCATACAGGACAACGTGATGAGGGGGCAGTTTTGCGAACTGAAAATGGTGGTAAAAGCTGGCAAACTGTACCGGTAGGGCCATTTAGTACTTGCGGCAATTTATGTACCGTAGCAGGAGGAAATGTGTGGCTGTCTGCATCACGAGACTTGTACTACTCTGCCAACAAGGGTCAGACATGGGAACGTCTTCCTTTTGCACCTATGAGCTTCCCTATTAGCTGCATGACCATGCTCAATAGAGAACAGGGCATAGCCGGCACAAGCGATGGCCGGCTTGTTGCCACTGCCAACAATTGGCAGACAGTATTGGTAGTTACCCCACCGGCAACTGTGAAAGCAACTGCCCCTGCGGCCCGTTACGATTACAACCAGATACAACAGTTGCACTACTGGCAGGGCAAAATAGTAGCACAACAAAAAGACACATGGTATACCACTGATACCAACAGCCAGCAATGGCAGCCAATACCGGGCAACATTACTATGGCCACTACCGACAACAAACAACAAACCCTATACGCCATAGATAGTGCCCGTAGCATATGGAAGTATACTACGCCTGACAACAGAACGCTTTTGTGCCCCCAACCACTATCTGTACAGCCACAGGACATACAGTACCATAACGGCCAGCTATACATACTCTCCACCGACATGTGCGTTTGGATTGCCAATGAGAAAGGAATAACTCCCATACCACTCTATACAACCGATAGACCAATGACACCACCCGAGCCCATCTATAAAGGGAAGCATGTGAGTTGGGGCACTAATGGCCGTCAGATATTTGCTAATACAGGCAACGGATGGTACAGGGCCGCAACGCTGCCCTTTATGATACGCACCATCGTGCCCGATTCTGGTACTACTGCATTGGTATGGGGAGGTAGTGACGAGCAATACATTGTTGATGCCACTACAGGCGGGGTGCAACCGTATACGCCACAAAAACCACTACAAAACTTCGTGCGTGCCCCCATTACCTCGGTTACTATCAGCAGCATTACAAATGGGAGTTTCTCCACACAGTACATGTCCATCAGCTATCAACAGAAAAAAGGCTCGCTTTTGGAAGCCGCAGAAATAGAAAAGAACACCAACGCCATGCAGCAAAAAGATACCTGCTCGCTTTCCATTAACCCGGCAGAATGGCAGGGCGTACTGGCTACTATCAATGCCAATCCGCAATATCGCCCAACTATGAAGGACTTCGGCATTACCGACATGGACCGGGTAGCCTATACCGAGGCTACCGACCAGCTCACCTATCATAGGGGCAATAACAATACCACTCTCATGACCCTTGCCGAGTGGAATACCGCCATGTCGGCAGTAGATACTATTGGTACAAGCTTGCTACACCACATCATTAATCATAGTACTGCTGTAACCAGTACTTCGAATACCAGCCTGTCTGTGACGCTTGCCAACAGCACTGGCGATACGCTATATCTGCGACATGGCTACTCGGTCTCACCTTCGCCATGGTTGTTGCCCTTTTACCTGTTCTACAAAGGCCATCTGGTAGCCTGCTACCAACCCGCATTGGCCAAATGTATTGCCGATGCCCTACCCGACAACTTCCCCGGCAAGTCGGCATGCCACAACTATGTACTGATGATGGCCGCAGCACGGCAGATAATGGGAAAGAATGAGGACTAAAACACGAAAAAGCCGCCCACTGCATGTGTAGCAATGGGCGGCCTGAACTATATTTTTCAGATTTAATATCTACTAATAGTACTTACTCATTTTGATGAGTGTGTAGATGAAACCCGGCAACCACCCCAGGAGGTACAGCACCAAAGAGATTACCCAATCCCAGTCGGAGAAACTGTCGTTGAAACCCATGGCCAGCCAACCAAAACCAATAACGGCCAAAACAATATACAGCACCTGGGGTATTTCGGCGCTTTTACCAGCCACGCGCGTCAGCAATTTGCTGAGAACGGTCTGTTTTTTTGTTACCTGTAGGTTTTCTGCCGGCAGTGTTACAGAACTACCTGTAAGCATTTCGGCCTGAGGTGCTTGTGCTGTGGCTGTTGTAGTGGCTACAGTTGTGGTGGGGATATTTTTCTTCATCAGGAAACCTGCATAGGTGTTGCCGGAAAACAACATACCCGCAGCCAATAGTGTGAGTGTTACTTTTTTCATGGACTTGTTTTTTGATGAAATATGACAATATTGTCGACTGCAAAAATAAGGAAACGGTAACGGCTACCTAAAATCACACCTTAATAAAGTCTTAATTCTGACAAGAATCATACCTGACAACACAAGGCACACAATCCAGATGTTGGTACTTGTAGTATATAAAACAAGAATCCCCAACCGCATTACCGGCCGGGGATTCCTGTTTACATCTATAATACATTTAGAATACTATCTCACCTCGCCACCATTATCGGCAGCAACGGGTGGTGCTACAAATATCAGCGAGCCATCCATATTCTGCGCCATCAATATCATGCCATGGCTCTCTATGCCACGCATTTTGCGGGGTGCCAGATTGGCCACTACTGTTACCTGCTTGCCTATGATGTCCTCTGGTTTATAGTGCATAGCTATACCAGATAGCACTGTACGTTTCTCGTAGCCCAAATCCAGCTCCAGCTTCAGCAACTTATCGGCTTTTTCCACCTTTTCGGCATGCAGTATGGTAGCTACACGCAGGTCTATTTTGGCAAAGTCGTCTATTGTTATCTCGGGCTTTGCGGGCAGGTATTGTGGTGCCGCAGATTCGGCAGCAGCCTGTTCGGGCTGTTGGGTGGTTTGTTCCATTGCTTTTGCAGCGTTTTTCAGATTGTTATGTAATTTTTCTACCTGTGCGGCAACCTCGGCATCCTCTACCTTGCGGAAGAGCAGCTCTGGCGCACGTAGTGGATAGTTCACCTTCAACAGGTCGGTAGAGCCTGCATTCTCCCAGTCCAGCATACGGTCTACCACCTTCATCATGTGGCACATTTTCTTAGCCGTAAACGGCAGGAAGGGGTTCACCAGTATGGCCAGGTTGGCTGTCAACTGCAGACACAGGTGCAGGCAGTTGTCTATTAGTTTTTGTTTTTCAGGGTCGGCAGCCAGTTGTTTCGCTACAATCCACGGCTCTTTGTCCTGCATGTACTTGTTGGCCTTGCGCGCAAGGTCTACTACTGCATACAACCCATCGCGGAACTTATAGCTTTCCAAACAGTTTTCTACATCCTGTTTAGCCGCCTTTATATCTGCTATCAGGGCATGGTCGGCAGCGTCCATCACATCGGTATGCAGGGCCGGTACGCAGCCATTGCACAACTTATGCATCAGTACAAAAGCCCTGTTCACAAAGTTACCAAATACCGATACCAGCTCGTTGTTGATGCGGTCCTGAAAGTCTTTCCACGTAAAGTCGTTATCCTTGCTCTCAGGTGCATTGGCGCACAGTACATAGCGCAGCATATCCTGCTGGTCGGGGAAGTCTTTTACATACTCATCTACCCACACCGCCCAGTTGCGCGATGTAGATACCTTTTGGCCCTCTATGTTCAGAAACTCATTGGCAGGCACATTATCGGGCAGCACATACCCACCATGCGCCTTCAGCATAGATGGGAAGATGATGCAGTGAAACACAATATTGTCTTTGCCTATAAAGTGTACCAGCTTGGTATCTTCCTTACACCAGTAGTCGCTCCATTGTGCCGTCAGCTCGCGGGTGGCACTTATGTAGCCAATAGGTGCATCAAACCACACATACAGCACCTTGCCATCGGCACCGGGTACAGGCACAGGCACCCCCCAGTTGCTATCGCGCGTCATGGCGCGTGGTTGCAGGCCGCTGTCTATCCAGCTTTTGCACTGGCCATATACGTTGGGTTTCCACTGGTCTTTTTTGCCTTCTACAATCCACTCTTTCAGGAATGGTTCATACTTATCGAGCGGAAAGTACCAATGTGTAGTGGTACGCTTCACCAACGGCCCACTGCTCAGTGCACTGCGCGGATTGATGAGCTGCTCGGGCGACAAAGATGAACCGCATTTTTCGCACTGGTCGCCATAGGCATTGTCGTTGCTGCATACAGGGCATGTACCTACTATGTAACGGTCGGCCAGAAACGTCTGTTTCTCTTCGTCAAAATATTGCTCGCTCTCCCTTGTTTCAAACACACCATCATCATACAGCTTTTTGAAGAACGCCTGAGACGTTTCGCGGTGCAGTGCCGATGAGGTACGTGAGTAAATGTCGAAGGAAATGCCCATCTGCGCAAACGAGTCGGCAATGATGGCATTGTACTTATCTACCACATCTTGAGGTGTAATGCCCTCCTTCATAGCCCTGATGGTGATGGGTACACCATGCTCATCGCTACCACACACAAACTTTACGTCGCGCTTTTGTGCACGCTGGTACCGTGCATATATATCGGCAGGCAGGTAACAACCCGCCAAATGCCCTATGTGTACCGGGCCATTCGCATAAGGAAGAGCCGCAGTAATGAGATATCTCTTAAAATCCATATCGGGCTGCAAGTTAAGTAAGACTGACAAGTTTTTTACGGACACCGCACAATACATTGGTGCTGCTGTTGCACATTCTTTTACTTTGGGTTATATTTGTTATACCACAATTAAATACCCATGAGCCACCGGAAAAGTGCAACTGGCAGCGTCTCGCACCCGAAAACAAAACCTCTACCCCAACCCGAAAGCACCCCATTTTTTCTCAAAATGCCCCTATTGTGGCTGGCCATTGCCATCATTGTGGTGTACCTACCCTCGTTCAGTGCCGGTTATACCGATTTGGACGACGGCATCAACATTCATGGCAAGGCGGCGTTCAACTCGCAACTCAGCAACCTCATCAATGCATTCCGCACCAGTGTATTGATTGATGTCGCTTCCGACATCTACTACCGCCCCATGCACAGTATCAGTATGATACTCAACTACCAATTGAGTGGCACCAATATTGGCGGCTATCATGCGGTAAACATCCTCATACATATGCTGGCCGTATGGGCACTACACCGCTTTTTGCTATTGTTGGGCATAGCCCGGCTACATGCCTTTCTTCTATCGTTGTTCATGGCCGTACACCCTGCACTGGTAATGGCCGTATCGTGGATACCGGGGCGTATGGATACCATACTGGGCCTCTTTTCGCTGCTGTTTCTGGGCCAGAGCGTACATTATGCACAAACGGGCAAGCCGGTATCACTGGCACTTACGGGCTTTTACCTGTTGTTGGCATTCTTCTCCAAAGAGTCTACCGTATTTCTGCTACCAGCGGCATTTATACTACACACACTGGGCCGGGGCGAGCAGTGGAATAGCAAACGCAGCCTGATGCAATGGGGCGTTTGGGCATTATGTTTTGTAATATGGCTGGGTATGCGCGCTATGGCAGCCGTAGCCCCAATGAACATGACCATGGGCGAAATACTGAAAAGTATGGTAAGCAAACTACCTGCCTACATACCCTACTTTGGCAAAGCATTCCTGCCCATTGGTCTGTCAGTGTACCCCGTACCGGCCGATGCCGTGTACACGTGGGGCATACTAGCTGCCATACTGATAGGCGTACTGGTATACTTTGGGCATTCGCCCCACAAACGCATGGTATGGGCGGGGCTGGCAATGTTTGGGTTTATGATGGTGCCCCTATTGCTCATACCCGACTATATAGGCCATCAAACATTTGAATACCGCCTGTATGTACCTATGACAGGGCTGTTGCTGATAATACCAGAGACGGTACTGTTCCGCAATAAGTTGTCTGCAACCACACTGGGCATCTCGGGGTTGGCAATATGCATATTGCTGGCCGTGCTGAATGTGAACCACCAGAAACACTTCACCGATCCCTATGCATTCTGGAGCAATGCCATTGAATATTCGCCCCACGACTCTTACGTAAACATGATGATGGCCGCCCGTGAACCCGATAGTGCCGTTTCGCGCCAATATTTCGAGCGGGCATTTCAGCTAAACCCACGCGAGCGGTATGTGAACTACATCTACGCCACCATGCTACAGGAAAAAGGCAAAATAGCAGAATCGGAACCCTACCTGAAGAAGGAACAGGAAATAACCGGCTACAACAAGTGCAACCTGCTGCTGGCCCGCATTGCCCGCCAAAAAGAAGATTTCCCCGGTGCCATAGGCTATGTAAATACCTACCTGAAAAAAGAACCCGCCGACACCATGGCGCAACTGAATTTGCTGCTGTTGTACATGGAATCAGACAAGGACAACGACGCTGTACGACAAGCCAATAAAATGGATTCAATGCACTTCGAAATACCCCCAATCATACGCAGCCAGATAAAGTATTAGCGGTAAGCGGATGGCTGTATTAAATCATTATTAAGTCGTTCATACAACGATAATGGTAGCTACATCGCCCCATAACTTTGGGGTAATGACAGAACCCACCTTTTATCAAGACCCACTCTGGCAGGCTATAGACGCGTTTCAGATAGACAAACCCGATGCCGCCCACCCATTCAGTGCCAAACTGGCCCGCGAGCAACAATGGGACCACGAAAAAACAGAAAGGGCCATTGCAGAATACAAACGGTTTATGTACCTCTGCTGCATATCGCCCCACGGAGCCTCGCCCCCACCCGATGTAGACGAAGTATGGCACTTGCACCTTACCTACACTACCGACTACTGGCACCACTTCTGCCGAGACACGCTGAAGCGCGACATTCACCACCACCCATCCGCAGGTGGTGAGACCGAAAACGAAAAACACCACAACTGGTATACCGATACCCTCCTGCTCTACGAGCACACATTTGGCCAGCTGCCCCCACCCGATTTATGGCCTCCTCCACCATCACCCTTACCTCCTATCGTTTTTGACAAACGACAACTATACAAATCTGCATTCATAACCACATTTGCCCTGTTACTGCCGTTTGCCGGCATGCTTCACTTTACGGGCTATATCAACCCATTCCGCCTTACCGGGCCACAGTTCATTCACTTCTACCTCGCGCTCATTATCGCATCCTTTGCATCTCTGTTTTTATCGGCTCGTTTCGTCACCAATATTCTGGACGACATCATTACACAAACAATACCCTCCCTTACCTACTGGCAACTGGCTTGGCTGGCAGGTGGCACCAAACGGTACAAACTAATCGCCATCAATCACCTCATAGACCAGCAGTCGCTCATCTATTTCAGAACTACTTATAGCACCAGTTCATACATAGCCATACGCGATAGTGCGAACCTGCAAAACCCAATGCGGCCGGCCCTATACTATGCCGATGACGAGGAACATCTCATTTCGCTAAAAACACTGTGGGCCTACCAACCACCAGACCTTGCAGCAACAGAAAAACACTTTTTACCGCTGAAGAATTCGATAGATAAATCGGGGCCGTTTCTTCTGCCGCTGTTGCTTACCACTACATTGGGTATAGCAAGGTGTATGCAGGGAGTATTGAACGAGCGACCTATATCCATTTTGGTCATTCTTCTCTTACTTTTTTCAGCTTTCTACCTATCTGTAGTGAAGCAAAATAGCTTCCATGTATTGATGAACAAAATACTACAACTACACCTACCCTACGAGCCTGCTATGGCAGGCTACAATGTACCGGTACTGCTGGCGGGCGTTACAGCCATAGCTGTAGATGTACCAACGGAGACGCTGGCAACATGGTACCGCACCAACTACCCTCATAACGAAC
>JAGKWS010000039.1 GCA_021151685.1 Chitinophagaceae bacterium | reverse complement strand
GGTAACAGACTGGTCCAGATAAACATCCTGTATGGCGTTCAGCAGAGACACACCTTCACCCATTGGCTTCTGGAATGCCTTACGGCCACTGATGAGACCCATACCGCCAGCACGCTTGTTCACTACTGCCGTAGTTACTGCTTCAGCCAAATCGGTAGCACCCTTAGACTCGCCACCAGAGTTAATAAGACCCACACGGCCCATATAGCAGTTGGCTACCTGGTAGCGGCAAAGGTCTATCGGATGATCGGTAGTCAACTTGTCGTAAACCAGTTTGCTGGTTTTACCAAAGTTGATGGCATTATAACCACCATTGTTGGTAGGCAATTTTTGTTTAATGATGTCGGCTTGTATCGTTACGCCCAAGTGATTGGCCTGACCGGTAAGGTCGGCAGCGGTATGATAGTCTACACCATCTTTCTTGAAGCCACTGTTGCGCAGGTAGCACCACAGTACAGTAGCCATACCCAACTCGTGCGCGTATTCAAAGGCCTTCGCTACTTCTACTATCTGGCGCGCGCTTTCGTCGCTACCAAAATATATAGTGGCACCAACGGCAACAGCACCCATATTCCATGCATCCTTGATGTTGCCGAACATGATCTGGTCGAACTTGTTAGGGTAAGAGATAAACTCGTTGTGGTTTATCTTCACCATCATAGGTATTTTGTGGGCATACTTACGAGCCACAGCACCCAGCACACCATACGTAGAGGCTACTGCATTACAGCCACCTTCTATTGCCAGCTTCACAATGTTTTCAGGATCGAAATAAATAGGATTGGGGGCAAATGATGCACCACCACTGTGCTCTATACCCTGATCTACAGGCAATATAGATACATAACCAGAACCTCCCAAACGGCCGTGACCCATAATTGTGTTCAGACTGCGAAGGGTCTGTACATTACGGTTAGACTGTGTCCAAACCGTATCCAAATGACTTGGTGAAGGCAAGTGAAGAGACGATTTGTCTATAGTGGTACATGAATGTCCGAGGTAATACTCCGACTTATCTCCCAGCAGTTCCTGAATTTTGTTAAGCGACATAATGGCTATTTTTTAATATCGGGTGCAAAGGTATTTCAAAAATGTTAAAAGCAGAAAGGTTTGTTACGTTAGCCCAAGCCTGCCACCACCAACACCCAATGGCTATAGCCATAAAGGCGCAATCTATTCTTAGTCATCTTTTGATATAGTATTCATGCTGTACTTTTGCAATCAAATTAAAACGTTTTTCAAATGTATCCCGTACAAATAGTGGCCCCAATGAAGGCCGAACTGACTACACAAGGTTTTACAGAGTTGCTTACCCCTGCCGACGTAGATAACGCCCTGAAACAAGAGGGTACAACTTTGCTTGTCATCAACAGCGTATGCGGTTGCTCGGCAGGTACTGCACGCCCGGGTGTACTGATGGCTGTAAAAAATGCAGCAAAAGCACCTACTCGTCTCACTACCAGCTTCGCCGGGTTCGATACCGATGCAGTGAAACATGCACGCGCACATTACCTGCTGCCGTATCCTCCATCATCGCCCGCTATAGCCTTACTGAAGGATGGCAAACTGGTACACATGATAGAGCGCCACAACATAGAAGGCCGCTCGGCACAAATGATTGCCGCCAACCTGATGCAGGCTTTTGAAACATACTGCAACTAATTGATAGTGACATAGACATTTCATCAGAAAGCGGGATTACTCCCGCTTTTTTTGTGCCCACTCTCTACCAGAAAACACCTTAGTGAAGATAGCGAAACAAAACCCATAACATTTAATAACCATACCGTTTTGTACAAAGCGCGGAATCTGCAAACGACAACTCATATAAGAACATCCGCAATGCCGCACAAATAGAATAGATGTATTGAAGTGGTGGAATTAATTCTGCCATCTTCACTTACAATACCACCGGCACATACAAGCACTATACAATAGGAAAATACTGCCGTTATTCAGCCTCGTTATGCATTGCCTCGCAAACAGCATGTGAATGACGACTATTAAAATAGTCATCGCCCACACACCCGATAATATTTTACTTTCATATCTTAGCAATCAATAGAATTGCATTATTCAACTCACTCAAACAACTAAAAAAACGAACAGATCATGTCAGACACAGCATCTAAACCGTTCCCTTCAGACATTGAAATATCAAGGTCTACCAAACTGAAGAACATTACTGAGATAGCTCGCAACATAGGCATAGACCCCGAGGATATTATTCCCTACGGCAAATACAAAGCCAAAGTGCCGCTGACTTATCTGAACGAAGACAAGATAAAAAACAGCAACCTTATCCTCATTACTGCTATTACCCCCAACAAGGCTGGTGTGGGTAAAACGGTAACAAGCGTTGCCCTGTCTCTGGGGCTAAACTATATAGGCAAAAAGGCAGCTGTAGCCCTCCGAGAGCCCAGCCTTGGCCCTTGCTTTGGTATGAAGGGTGGTGCTGCCGGTGGTGGCTACTCTCAGGTGTTGCCCATGGAAGATATCAACCTGCACTTTACCGGCGACTTCCACGCCATTACCTGTGCCAACAATATGATTGCAGCCCTGCTGGATAACTACCAATACCAGAACCGCAATACCGATAAGGCACTGGAGCGCATAGTATGGCGCCGTGTGCTGGATGTAAACGACCGCTCGCTGCGCAACATGGTATCGGGCCTTGGTGGTAGTGCCAATGGCATACCTACCGAAATGGGCTTCGACATCACGCCCGCGTCCGAGATCATGGCCCTCTTCTGCCTGTCTACCAGTGTAGAAGACCTGCAAGCCCGCATAGAGCGCATAGTACTGGGCTACCGTGGCGATAAGACACCATTCACTGTAAAAGACCTTGGCATTGCCGAGTCTATTACCGTATTGCTGAAAGACGCTATACTGCCCAATCTGGTACAGACTACCGAGAATACTACTGCCTTTGTACATGGTGGCCCATTTGCCAACATAGCCCACGGCTGCAACTCGGTATTGGCAACCAAAATGGCCCTCAGCTGCAACGACTATGTGGTTACAGAATCGGGCTTTGGCAGCGACCTCGGTGCCGAAAAATTCCTCGACATCAAGTGCCGCCTTACCGGCCTGCGCCCCAAAGCCACAGTAATAGTAGCTACTACAGCCGCACTAAAACTGCACGGTGGCGTACCAGCAACCGACATTACCAAACAAAATATGGATGCGCTGAAGGCAGGAACCCCCAACCTGCGCCGCCATATACAAAATATGAAGGGTTTTGGCCAGAGTGTGGTGGTATCTTTCAACCGCTTCAAGCATGATAGCGATGAAGAAATAACTTATCTGGAAGGCGTATGTGCGGAAGAAGGAGTTGTTTTTGCCATCAATAACGGCTTTGTACGTGGTGGCGAGGGCGCATCAGACCTTGCCCGCAAGGTGGTAGACCTCATAGAAAACAACCCGTCTAAGGACATCAACTTTACCTACGAGCTGGAAGACAACATCCGTACCAAGATAGAGAAGATAGCTACCAAAATATACAAAGCCGGTGCGGTAACCTTTGGCAATAGCGCAGCTACCAAGCTGAAACAGTTTGAAGCCAATGGCTGGGGCAACCTGCCTGTTTGCATAGCCAAAACACAATACTCCTTCAGCGATGATGAGAAGAAAATATGTGCCCCCGAAGGCTTCACCATCAATGTACGCGATTTGGTGATTAATGCGGGTGCGGGCTTCATAGTAGCCGTAGCCGGAGAGATAATGCGTATGCCGGGCCTGCCCAAAGACCCACAAGCCATGCACATAAAGCTGGTAAATGGCGAAATAGAAGGACTGAGCTAATTAACAGTCTGACATTACTTTTCAAAAAGCGATAATACGCCCTGCGTGTTATCGCTTTTTTATTCCAGATGCTTACCACGGTCTTGTGCGGCACCATTGGGCACCACCCTCGACTGATGCAAAACTGGTTTGCGATTCACCAGATCAAACTGGCAATAAAATAAATCTTTATTAGTGAAAGTAAAACTGAGATAAACGTATTTGCCCGAAGTAACGGGCAACGACACATACATGTCGCTGGTATTATTGCGCTGCTGTTTGCGCATATCTTGTTTTTCCACAACAAAGTAATGCCCATTTACCAATACGGGGCTTACCTTCAGTTTGCCACTTACATCTATCACCCGCACGGTATCGGCTAACGGAAAAACTGGCAGCCCCGATGCGTAAACTACCTTCACCAGCTCGGCATCGCCTGTTTTGCCCTTTATCCGTTTGCCATTGCCATCGGCAAAATCTATCCACTCTTCCCCACTCACAGGGTCTACCCGAAGTGTAAACGGTGGCATCTTTTGTTTTGCTTGCCAGTACCTGTCCATCTGCTCCAGTTCTACACATGCCGTATGAAAAAGTACGTCATTGCGCTTTTGGGCAACTGCCAACAACGGCAGCAGCACAAATGCCCATAATGGTAGTATGTGTCGTTTTATATCCATTGCCGGTTCGTTATCAATCTTTTGAAAATATCCCATACACTGCCGACCCTGTACCCGTCATAGACGCATATACTGCCCCTCTGTCATACATATCCTGCTTTATGGCGGCCAGTTGTGGGTGCATGGCAAATACCGCAGGTTCAAAATCGTTCTGCACATGTTGCCGCCACTCTGTTATAGGCAAGGCAGCAAGACCTTGCAAATCAAACGGTGCGGGCCGTGGCGTGATGCGGGCAAATGCATCGCGGGTAGATACATGTATACCGGGGCAAATGACCTTTATATCATAGCTACTCAGGTCCAGCCCCATAGGTGTCATTACCTCTCCCCTACCGGTAGCATAGGCCGGTTGGTTGTAAATAAAAAACGGACAGTCTGACCCCAGTTGCAGGGCATAGCCTGCCAAAGTTTCGTTGGTCAGCCCCAGTTGGCAATAGTCATTCAGCAACCGCAGCATCCATGCGCCATCGGCCGAGCCGCCACCCAGCCCCGCCCCCATGGGGGTAGCCTTGTGCAGGTATATGTCCAATGCAGGCACCTTCTCCGGAAATGTCTCGCGCAACATGGCATAAGCCTTCCACACCAAATTGGTATCGCGCGGGCCGTCTATTGCCAGCCCGCTCATATGCAGTTGTGGCTCGCCCGCGGTCGGGGCTACTTCCAGCACATCATTCAGCACATCGGTAAACGGAGGGCCAAACCGCCTGCCCAGCGGTGCAGGTGCCACCGGCTGCAGCGGGTAAAAGACCGTTGCCAAATCGTGATAACCATCTGCACGCCGCGCAGTGATGAATAAACCTATATTTATTTTACAATTCGGAAAGCAAACCATACAATGGGTGAAATTAAGGCTTTCCACTTCTCGCAAAAAAAATAACGCCAGTCACGCAACCATTTTACCAAAATATGCATACATATGTTGAAGGAATAAAACCTGCACTTACCTCCAATGATGAATGACAGCATTTTTGACCGCTGTAAGAAAGGAGATAGAATTGCCCAGAAACACCTTTTCGAGACCTACTCGAACGGCATGTTGCTGGTATGCAGACGTTACATTAAAAACAATCGTGATGCAGAAGAAGTTCTGCTGAATGGCTTTTTCAAGTTCTTTTCAACCATCGCCCGCTTTCAGTATGCCAATGCCGATAGTGTGGGCGGGTGGCTACGAAAAATAATGATTAACGAGTGTCTCATGTTTTTGCGACAAAAAAAGAACATCGTTTTTGTGGAAGAAAGACATGCAGAAAATGTATCTCTGAACGGAGAGGTATTCGAAAAACTGAATGCCGAAACCATTCGGGAACTTATTGACAGCCTACCCGATGGCTACAGAATAGTGTTTACACTATTTGTAATAGAAGGCTATAGCCACAAAGAAATAGCCACCCTACTTGGCATATCGGAAGGAGGCTCTAAATCGCAGCTCAACAGAGCCAAAGGACTACTACAGACAAAATTGGAAAGCAAAAGGCCAGCATATGAACAGAGGTAATGCAGACGAAATAATAAGGAGCAAATGGGTGCAGTGGGAATCACAGACTCCGGTAAAAGATATAAGTGCTCAGGAACTCTGGAACCGGCTCAACAATCGTTCAAGCTACAACTACAACCGCATTTTCAGTTTGGCAACGGCAGCAGCAATTATCAGCATCATTGTTACCGGCATCGCGTTGTTGCCTAAAAGCAATGTACCAGACAGCTACTTTGCCGCGCCGTACATAGATACCAACAGTAACGAGGTAGATATAACCCCCGAAAGAATGTGCATAGATGTAAACATCACCGACCCAATGTACTCAGACGTAAACAATCTGTACCCGGCATGTATGATTGCAATATCCACAGAGCAACAGACTAACAACTGATACAGACATACCATCATTCCATCTCAAATAAAACAAGAACATGAAAAAAACAATCGTCTCTACATTGCTGCTATTGGCCACTACGGTTCTATTGCTGTCCTACGACCTACCAAAAGGATGGCACCCGGCTGGCAGCAATCCCGAAAAATATGATATGGGCATAGACAAAGGTGCCGGTATGAATGGTAAAAACGTGGCCACAATAAAGTCTAACAGCAAGGTGAAAAAGGGGTTTGGCACACTGATGCAAACCTCCTTACCCGACAAATATCTGGGAAAAAAGGTAAGAATGAGTGGCTATATGAAATCGGTGAATGTTACAGGTTGGGCGGGCTTTTGGTTTCGGGTAGACAAGGCCGGCACTACCACCCCTCTGGCTTTCGACAATATGTATGATAGAAAAGTGACAGGCACTACCGACTGGAAGAAATACGAAATAGTACTGGAAGTAGACAAAAACGCCCAGAAGATTGCCTTTGGTGCGCTTTTGGGCGGTGAAGGGCAAATATGGTTCGACAACATTAGTTTCGACATTGTAGAAGATGCAACACCTACCACCACTTCTGCACTCCCCAGCCAGCCACAAAACCTGAATTTTGAGCAATAATCTTGATGCATGACTAATATACACCAAAAGAAAGCCGGCTATATGCCGGCTTTCTTCATCATTACATAAAAGGCAACACCCACCAATATTATACGTATTTTTGAACACTTCCCGAAATACTGCATGAACGACGTTATCAGGCTGAACGACATTAGAAAAAGCTACTTTATGGGCCGGCAGGAACTGCCTGTGCTCAAGGGCATATCCCTACTCATAAGCCGCAACGAGTATGTGGCACTCATGGGGCCATCGGGCTCGGGCAAGTCTACACTCATGAATATTTTGGGCTGTCTCGACACCCCCTCGGCGGGCCAATACATACTCAACGGCAAGAATGTGAGTAACATGACCGAAGACCAACTGGCCGATGTGCGCAATACCGAAATCGGCTTCGTGTTTCAACAGTTCAATCTGCTGCCCCGCCTTACCGCTTGGGAAAATGTAGCCCTACCGCTCATCTATGCCGGCGTAGGCCGCAAAGAACGCGAGGAACGCGCCCGTGCCATCCTTAGCACAGTGGGGCTGGGCGAGCGTGCCCACCACAAGCCCAACGAACTATCGGGCGGGCAAAGCCAGCGCGTAGCCATTGCCCGTGCCCTCATCAACAATCCTTCTATACTACTGGCCGATGAACCTACCGGCAACCTCGACACCAAAACATCGGTAGAGATCATGGAATTGTTTGGCCGCTTGCACAGTCAGGGCAACACAGTAGTACTGGTAACACACGAAGAAGACATAGCCAACTATACCCAACGGGTGATACGCATACGCGACGGTGTGGTAGAGACCGATATTCATCAGCCCGGTATGCCAACAGCAGGGTAATTGTGCTACATTAAAACCAATACAGTATGTTCAAGATATATACAAAAACAGGAGATAAAGGAGGCACCAGCCTCATAGGTGGGGTACGTGTACCCAAAAACCACATTCGCATAGAAAGCTACGGCACTGTAGACGAGCTAAACTCGTACATAGGCATGGTGAGCGATATGGCTGCCAATGCCGAAATAACCGATTGGCTGCGCGAAATACAGGATCGTCTGTTTACCATTGGTTCGGTACTGGCTACAGCCCCCGACAAAGACATAAAAATGAAACTGCCAGACCTGCACGAAAGTGATATAACATGGCTGGAAGAACGAATAGACTGCATGAACGAAACCCTGCCCGAAATGCGTTCCTTTATATTACCCGGTGGTCATGTGGCAGCATCTACCTGCCATGTGGCCCGCTGTGTGTGCCGCCGTGCCGAGCGTATATGCGTAGCCATGCAAGAGCAACAAGAGCATATACCACCCATCGTTATCAGCTACCTCAACCGCCTGTCCGATTTTTTGTTTGTGCTGGCCCGCTACATAGGCCATAAAGCAAACGCGCCAGAGATTCCCTGGCGCGCTCGTTTATAATATGCTTATAAGTTGGTTGAAAGTACTGCTTAGTGGTACTTTCTGCCAAACTTGCTATTGGTCCAAAACATACGCTGACGAGACTTTACCTTATAACCAAAGGTAATAGTGAGCGTAGAATAAGAATCATTGTTACTTGGGTTGCCACGCAATGTACCGGGTACACTGGCCAGTGCATTGTTGTAATAAGGTGTTTTGTCGGCCACCTGCTTGGCCAAAGTAGCCTCGCCCACCGGCAAGTTTTGGTCAAACTCGAAACCGCTTATATACTTGCCACTCACACCATCCAAATAATCGAACAGGGTAATGCGATACATAAACTCTACACCCAGCTTCAGATGTTCGCCCACATCCCATTTATAACCTACGGCTATGGGTATTGCGGGCTGTATACGCGAACTCTTTTTGGGGTAGCCTGCACCAAAACCCTGCCCTTCCAACGACAAATCGTATGTTTTCACAAACGTGGTACCATTTGCCACAGTAGAGTAGGGCGTGTAGTGAAACACTGCCAAACCAGCCGCTACATAGGGGTGCCCCCTATGGTATACCTTACTCCTGAATGCATCCAGATTGAACCTTCCAAACGTATATTCTGCCAGTATCGATGCCTCCACAACCGATGCCTTGGCTGTCTGAGACCTCAGATAACGCTGTACATAGTCCGACCCTTCCAGCAACCCCTTGCCCTTTACACCATCTTCATTCCACTTATCGGTAGCGTAAAAAACACCATAGTTCAGCATCATTCTCACCGAGAACGATGGATGAAACGTATACCTGCCCCACAAACCACCCATAAAGCACACCTTGTCCAGGTAGCCACTGTTGGCATAGTGGTCCAGAGCCGAGTTGGTACCTACATCACCCCACATGTCTGTCATGCCTATGTTGGTACCAATAGCCCAGCCATCCGGATCTACATGATCCCTCAACGGACGCGATGTTTGGCTGTAAGAACTATAACCAGCCACCATCATGAAACACAACATCGACAAGGTGCGGATAACCTTTATCTGCATGCGCAAAAAATTTGAAGGTTGAAGATATAAATTATTTTCCTTTAAACACGGGTTTTCTTTTTTCCAGAAACGCAGCCGCGCCCTCTTTCATGTCTTCTGTTCCAAAACACTCGCCAAACCGCACTATTTCTTTGTCGAAACCTGCGGGATCGGCATTGGCAGCCTCATTGACGCTTGCAATGATGCGCCTGATGGCTACCGGTGTTCTGGCTTGTATTTTCTTCAGTATGTCCGTTGCTTTTGTTAGCAGCTCTTCTGGTGCCACCACATGGTTCACCAATCCCAGCAACTTTGCCTCATCGGCCCCTATCATGTCGGCAGTCAGTATCAGCTCCATGGCCTTACCCTTGCCCACCAGGCGCGTAAGGCGTTGTGTTCCACCATAACCGGGTATCAGGCCCAGATTCACCTCTGGCTGACCAAACTTTGCGTTGACAGCAGCTACCCGCATATGGCAAGCCATAGCCAGCTCGCAACCACCACCCAGTGCAAAACCATTTACTGCGGCTATCACCGGTTTGGGGCAATTTTCTACCTTATCAAACACCAGTTCTCGGCCACGTTGTGCCAATGCAGCACCTTCTGCAGCACCCAGTGGTATAAACTCGCTGATGTCGGCCCCGGCAACAAATGCCTTTTCGCCTGCCCCGGTTATTATAACACCACGTATTTCGTCATTGGTATAGGCCTCATCCATTGCTGCACCTACCTCGTTTATTACATCGCGGTTCAGGGCATTCATTTTGTCGGGTCGGTTGATGGTAATGGTAAAAATACCATTGTCCAACGTTGTCAGAATTGTCTGATACATTATTTCTTTTTTGAGTTATTCAGTTATTTACGCAAGGGTATTACAGCAATTCGCTGCGGTGTTCGCGCACCCACTGGTCTATATATTCGGCTATCTGCACGGTACTGGTACCGGGTGCAAACAACTGCCCTACCCCCATAGCCTGTAGGCTGCGCATATCTTCTTCGGGTATAATACCTCCACCGGTCAGCAATACATTGTCCAACCCTTTTTCCTTCATCAGCGACATCACCCTCGGGAAAACCGTCATATGCGCACCACTCAGTATACTGATGCCCAATGCGTCTACGTCCTCCTGTAGTGCAGTGTTCACCACCATTTCGGGCGTTTGGCGCAGCCCTGTATATATTACTTCCATACCGGCATCGCGCAGGGCTGTTGCTATTACTTTCGCGCCTCTGTCGTGGCCGTCCAGGCCCACTTTCGCGACCAGTACCCGCACCGGGCGTTTCCGATCATTACTCATTTCCTTGCTTTATCGCGTAAAAGTAAGTATTATAATGTGGTTTCCATAACAGAGGGTGGTTTATGTGTATTATGCCGGCACCTACAAACGCACATTGCGCCCACATCGCATAGCAACCTACCCTATACACAATAGCTCTCAGTATAAAAAAATGCAGGGTAGTGCACTATGGCTGCGGCAATCCGCAATCTGCACTACCCTGCAATATTTTGTTGAAGGGCACCATTCGTTGATAAAGCTGCTTACTCCTTACTGCTTGCTCACCCGCAGTGTCTGCATCATACCATTATCTGTATAGCGCAAGATGTACACACCAGCAGGCAAATTGTTTACATCTACCTGTGTAGTGTAGTTGTCTATACTCATCTGGCGCACTGTTTTGCCGGTTACATCGGTAAGGGTGAGCTGTGCATGAGCTCCTATAGCACCACTCACCTGCACCGTAAATGCATCGTGTGCCGGGTTGGGGAAGGCTGCCACACTAAATGGCAATGCACCTGTACCTACCTCGGCTATACCTACAGTACCCGCTGTAGTAAACGGCACCGTTACCCATGCCGATACCGAACCAGGGCCACAGGTATCGCGTACATGCGCATAATAGGTAGTAGAGGCCGTAAGGCTGGTTACTGCCGCTGTAGATGTGGTAGACAGTGTACCAAAAACGGTAGGCGCAGTAGCCACTGTGTTTACCACCCATTTGGCACCTACGGCACCGCTGGCCATAGTCCAGTTCAGTGTGGCACCGGTACTGGTAATGCCGGTTACCGTAAGGCCAGTTACTGCATTGCAGCCACCTGCTGTAGCCAGAGTGGTAAACGGTATGGTACTCCATGCCGAAAAGTTACCTACCCCACAGCTATCGCGTACGTGTGCATAATAGGTGGTACCCGGTGTAAGGGTTGCAGGGCTGGTACTGGTAGCGGTAGTGTTGGTGCCAGAGCCTGTAGGGTCTGTTACCACATTGTCTATCACGTATTGGTAACCCAAAGAGCCACTGGCAACTGCCGTCCAGCTAACTGTAGCCCCTGTTGTTGTGATAGCACTTGCCGAAAGACCAGTTATAGCCGGGCAGGTAGATGCCGCTGTGGTAGTAAAGGTTTGCGTAGTCCATGCCGAGAACAAGGTAGCACTACACTTGGCACGTACATGCGCATAGTAGGCCGTACCGGCAGTAAGGCTGCCGGCAGTAGCCGTAAGCAGCGTAGTAGCCGTGCCCGATGCCGGTGGCGTGGCCGAAGCCGTTACCGCCCATTCGTAGCCAATGGCTCCGGTTACCGCACTCCAACCAAGCGTAGCAGCCGATGATGTGACTCCACTCATGGTAATACCGGTAACAGCAGGGCAACTGGTAGATGTAGCCAGTGTGGTAAATGAAGTGCTGGTAACCCATGAAGAAAATGCACTACCACACACACTACGCACATGCGCATAATACACGGTGGAAGGAGACAGCGTGGTAGATGTAGCCGTAGTGAGCGTTGTGGCCGTACCAGATGCTGGTGGCGTAGCCGATGTAGTGATAGCCCACTCGTAACCGGTGGCACCAGTGGCAGCAGTCCAGCTTGCCGTAGCACCGCCCGATGTAATAGCACTTACAGTAAGCCCCGTTACCGGAGGACATGCTGCGGCAGTTACTATGTTTACTGTATAGTCGTGTACCTCGCCCCACGTGGCACCCGAAGGACAGGCCGTTAACGAGGGGTAAGAAAGATCGCCCGATATAACAGCCCTCATACGGCGGGCACCTGCAGTAGCTGTCGATGGTATATTGATGGTGTAACTGGTAAGTGTGGTGGCCATAGTACCACCGCCACCTACACTTTCTGTACTGCTAAAGGTGCCATTATTATCCAGATCTATCCATACCTGAAAGTTGTTGGTGGTACCCGGCAGGGGCACGGGTGCAGTTGTTTTACTGGCCTGAACTGTATACGTACCACCCGCATTCAGTGTTACAGACATAGTAGTATGGCTATCGCGGTAAGCCGTTGGTATTGGGGAACATCCTGTCGTGGCATCGTTAATAGATGTTGAACTCTCTCCGTTGAGGATAAATGTTTCTATGCCACTACCAAAGGAGCATCCCTGCACATACAGTGGCGTACAGTACTGTGCACTGGCATGGCTGCCAATAAGGCCAGCCAATGCCGCAGTCAATAAAAAACGGGGGTAAAATCGATTCATAATCGCTGAAATTTTATGCTTTCAAATAGTTTGCTATCCTCGAAAAGTAACAAAAAAATCACAAAGAACACATATAATAACGCAACTATTTCTCAAAAAAAACAATGGTTTTAACTGAAAATAAATCATAAAACACAAATGAGACAGGTTTCCATTTTAGAGCCTGTTACCGGCTCCGTTACCGGGTGCAGTACCATCGCCTACATGTGTGGCTACAATCGTCTCCAGTGTTTCGTTGCGGTCGGTAGTAAAGATGTCGTAATGAAAGTGGTCCAGCTTCTTCAGTAGGTATATCAGCGTATTCTTTTCGGCATCACTCAGCTTGCCCGACATTAGTGTAGAAACATTCCCCATACGGTCCAGCACAGCAAATAGTACGCCCCTGCCCATGGGGGTAATGGCCACCCGCTGGCTGCGCTTGTCGTGCGCATCGTCGTATTGGGTCATTAGCCCCAGCCGCACCAGCCGTTTGATGATTTCCATGCCGCTGGTCTTTTCATGCACACTTTTAGTGATGAGTTCGGTTTTCGACAAACTTTCGTGCGTCAGCAGAATAATGAGGTACGAAAAATCATCGATAGACTGCAATACCGACCCCTCCAGTGCCTTCTTTACATATACCTTGGCATACCGGTACAGATAGGCTACCAGTATGGCTATAGACTCTTCTTTTTTATTGGCACGCTGCATTACCTGCGGCTCCTCGTTGCCGGCTACCTGCCGCCACGCCAGTACCGACTGATGCCCTGCCGCCTGTGTGGCATGGGCCAGAAAATTATCGAACGTCATACCCTCATCGTCTGCCACAGTTTCCTCGAACCGGGCAAACGCTTCCAGCATCTCTTGAATGACCTTGTACCTTTTGTTCATATTATTTCAACAAAATTAAAACAAAATTGTTTGAAAAGTACGAAAACATACTACTTTTGCTTTCAAAGAAACAATTACATACCAAATTTATGAAACGAACCGCATTATCAAAACTACTTAGTCTGTTGGTTGTGCTACTATACAGTACCGCCATATGGGCACAAAACGGCACATTTGTGGGTACGGTAAAAGACCGCGAAACACAGGAAGCCATAGTAGGCGCCATTGTAACGGTAGAGAAAACGACCCTTGGTGCCCAGACCGATACCAGTGGCAAATTTCGCATCACCAACATTCCTCCGGGTGCTTATGACATATCGGTACAGTATGTGGGCTACAAACCCTACCGCCTGTTTAGCGTAGCAGCATCTAACGGTAACGCCAACGTACTGAACATAGAGCTGGAAAAAGCCGCCGAACTAAAGGAAGTGGTGGTAAAAAGCTACACCTACGGCAAACGTTTAGAAACTCCCCTATCGGTGCAAAGCCTTACTGCCGAGGAGATAAAAAGCAATCCGGGTGGCAACTACGATATATCGCGCGTCATACAGGCCCTGCCCGGTGTGGGGGGCACCGGTGGTAGTGCTGCCCGCAACGACCTCATTATTCGTGGTGGTGCGCCCAACGAGAATGTGTATTATCTGGATGGTGTAGAGGTGCCGCAAATCAATCACTTCTCTACACAGGGTGCATCGGGCGGCCCGCAGGGTATTCTCAACGTGTCCTTTATTCAAGACGTAACCCTCAGCACCAGTAGCTTTGGTGCCAAATACGACAATGCACTCTCATCTGTCCTGCAATTCAAACAGAAGGACGGCAACCCCGATAAGCTACAGGCCAACCTGAGACTGAGCAGCACCGAGGTAGCCGCCACTATGGAGGGCCCCATCAACAAGAAAACCACCTTCCTTGCATCGGCACGCCGCTCATACCTGCAATATTTCTTTCAGCTCATAGACCTGCCCATACGCCCCAACTATTGGGACTTTCAGTACAAGGTAACCCACAAAATAAACGACAAAACCACCCTCACAGCCATAGGGCTGGGAGCCATAGACCAATTCACATTTGCCGCACCCAAAAACAGCGATCTGGAGAAAGAATACATCATCCGCTCGCTGCCCACCATCAACCAGTGGAACTATACCGTGGGCTTCACGCTGAAGCACCTCATCAACAAGGGCTATTACACAGTTACGGCCAGCCGCAACATGTTCAACAATCGTCTGGACCGTTTTGAAGATGCACAATTTGGCAATGAAGACCTGCGCACGTTCAAATCGAACTCGCAGGAAATAGAAAACAAACTGCGTATAGATGTGAACAAATCGCTGAACGGCTGGAAGCTGAACTATGGCGTAAGTGGCCAGTATGTGAAGTATAACAACGACCTGTTCAGCGTCATTCGCCCCGAGGTACGGAACAGTGCAGGTGTGCTGCTGCAACCCCGTCTGGCCATCAACTTCAACTCTGGTATAGAGTTCTTTAAGTATGGCATTTTTGGCTCGGTAAACCGCAAGGTGATGGACGACAAACTGTCGCTCACATTTGGTATACGCACCGACATGAACAGCTATACTACCGATGGCAACAACCCGCTGAATGCGCTGTCGCCACGCCTATCGGCATCGTACGCAGTACATCCGCAGTTCAACATCAATGCCAGTGTAGGCCGCTATGCCAAAATACCCATCTACACCATACTGGGCTACCGCGACAGCACGGGCACTACGGTGAACCGCGACAACAAATACCTGCTGTGCGACCACTATGTGGCCGGTGTAGAATACCTGCCTACCACATCGCTGCGCATTACTGCCGAGGGTTTCTACAAACGGTATAGCAACTACCCGGTATCATCACTGTACAATATTTCTATCGCCAATCAGGGTGCCGACTTTGGTGCCATTGGCAATGAGCGCACCATTAGCAGCGGTCTGGGCCGTGCATGGGGTGGCGAACTCTTTGTACAACAGAAGCTATCTAAAAAACTATTTGTAACGGCATCGTACACCCTGTTCTGGAGCGAGTTTACCGGAACCGATGGCAAATTCATTGCCTCGTCCTGGGATGCCCGCCATCTGGTATCGCTCATTGCTGGTTACAAACTGCCCCGCTCGTGGGAGCTGGGTGTTAAGTACCGTCTGTCTGGCGGCACCCCGTATACCCCCTACGACCTTGCAGCCTCTCAGCTCAACTACCTGACACTGGGCCAACCCGTGCTGGACTATAACAACATCAATAGCGAACGCCTGCCCATGTTCAACCAACTGGACATTCGCATCGACAAAAAATTCAACTTCAAACGCACGCAGCTCGATGTGTTTATCGACTTCCAGAATGCCGGTTTCTCTAACAATGTGAACCGCGACTACTACACCTTTAAGCGCAACCCCGACAACTCTTACATGACCACCGATGGCGGCCCTGTAAAAGCCGATGGCAGCAACGCCATACCCGTACTACTGCCCAACATCAACCAAACCATTATACCATCTATTGGTGTAGTGTTCGAGTTCTAACAATTGTAATAACCTATATAGTTGTGTGGCCGCTGCGTATGCAGCGGCCACACGTGTTTTTGTTGTTGTCTGTAGCAGAAATGAACCTCGCAGAGGGTATAGACGGGCACTTAGTTTGTGATTCTATTCTCAAATCTGGAGATTTGCTAACGAAATGACGTAGTGTGAACACTACGCCAAGCGGTTTTTGGGGAATGTTCGGGGAATTGTGTATAATTTTATATAATACAAGTTTATTTATTGAAATGAGCATTATTTCGAAGACATACAATAAGTATTGCATATGGTTTTATACTGTTATACTAATTCATTCATCTTTATATTCACAGAGTATAACTCCCATAATTGGGAGATATGAAAAAACTACAAGCCTGTATTATCCATATAAAAATATTAGATTAGCACATATCTCAAAAGTATTTTTGTCAAAATATAGTTTTCCGCCTTACTATGAAATAGGTTCATTGCAGAATAAGTACATCGCTCATAATAATGTTCGCCAGTCATTCAGAAGGTTTTATGTTTCTGGAATTGAGTATTGGAAAAATAAAGATTATTATTATTATGAAGATGATGTGGAGGTAGTAGAGTATGACGACCGCGGATATATAACAAGTAGGCTATACTACTATTTGAGAATTAGGACATCGGATAATAAACTCGACACTATACAGCGAGAAAAAATTACTTACAATTATTTGGATGCTTCCACAGTTATTGTGAACATAAATATTTACCCTGTTCTTCTATCTAATTCTACTGCAAGTAACAATGAAGAAAAAACAAAACAGAATTTTAGCTATAAATATTCCTATAATTTGCAGGGTCAATTAGATACACTTTTTACATTGTCAGAAAATACCGCACAAAATTTTCTTGCATTCAAATATAATGACAGAAGCGATTTGATTTATGTATTCGAAGCAACAAGTGCTGGTGTCGTTCCTAAGCACTGCTTTATTTATGTAGATACTATTACAGGCTTCAAAGATGTGAGTGCAAATTATTCTTTTCAATCTAATTCATCACCTAATGATGAAAAGGCAAATAAAATTTTAAGTAGATATATTAATAATAACAATAAATACAGCCAATCTACTATCATTGATACCGTTGATAAACAGCGTAAACTGGTTATGCTTACAAGTTTTGATTGCAATCTTGTCTTTTGTAAAGAAACATATAACACAACTCCAAATGCATATGAATATGGTGTACATACAAAAATATCTAAGATCATAAAGCGTAAACGCATGATAATTTATTCATCTGAATATTCGCATAGTTTAAATAAAACCAAACTAGATGTTGCAGGATATTTTTTCTATAGGTCAAAATACACCAATAAATACAATATATATAGGCTATATCCTGATCTAGCAAAGACATATAACCCTCAGGAGGAATATCAAGTAGAAGAACATTTATCATGGTACACTACGAAAAGAAGATTGCCTGTAAAAATGCTAAATGAAAATAAGTCCATACTTATGGAATATAAATACAAAAAATACTAACATATGGCATTTGCCCCATGTTGGCGCAAGTCTTTTCGACTTGTGTCTATTTTCCAGCAAGTCTTTTCGACTTGCGATACCAGCCGCTCAGGTGAACTTGCAAAAATTACATTTTTTCGCCATAACGAGATGCAAGTCAAATAGACTTGCGCCAAACTGTGCTAAATTTATATATCAAGCAACATCCAAACACTTATTTATGCAAATAAACATTCAAAATTTCTTATCTTTATCGTATGAGCACATTTAGGGCGTATATTACTAGGCTTACAGATTGGCTTTCGAAATTGGGAGACGATGCTATGCGCTATAATAGAAATCCAAACGTTCAACATAGCCACCTTCTTCCAACGCCCAATGCGAGAAGGAAGGCTACGAAACTAATTGATGAGAAAATATTTGGTATTGGAAAACGAAAAAATGCTGAATAGTGAGTTGTCTGTTTGGCTACCATATTGTTCCTGACGACCCCGTATTGGCGCAAGTGTTTTCCACTTGTGTCATTAATGCTGCAAGTCTTTTCGACTTGCAGCTTGTTATGATGAAGAGACATGCAAAAGAGACCATTTTGGGCAAAGTATAAATTGTAGCATGCCCCCAGCTTGGCGTAGTGTTCCACGTTGTTCCGGATGTTCCGCAGGGCATCCGGAACCAATAATAGGTAGCCGTTCTGCGAACGGTATTACGAGCACTGAAGCTCAGATGTAGTAGGAAAGTTCAAGCAACCCCACGTTGTTCCGGATGTTCCGCAGGGCATCCGGAACACGTTGTTCCGGATGTTCCGCAGGGCATCCGGAACCAATAATAGATAGCCGTTCTCCGAACGGTATTACGAGCACTGAAGCTCAGATGTAGTAGGAAAGTTCAAGCAACCCCTTTCTATTGTAAAAGTTGCATGCGCTGCTATATCGATACTCCTCTTCTTTTTCCACAATACCCGCCCTAACTGGATTCTGATGTATGTAATTAAGTTTTTGACGAAAGAAATCGGCCGAACGTATTTCCTCGGGATGGTTGCCCGGTTGCCAGAATTGTACATTCCCGTTTTGCTTCAACAACCACAACAACCAACTTTTACGACTTTCAGACTGATTATTCTCGATGGCGTTCACTATAGCAGTTGAAGTAAATTTTTTGAAGTCACGAAGCGTATCACTTAAATTAAATCCTTCCCTGCAACTACATATTATGTGTATGTGATTACTCATTACCACCCATCCATATATAGACAATCCCTTATTCTTCTGACAGAAACGCAGGCTTTCCAATAAATGTTCGGTGTACAGAGATCTTGTAAAAACATCTACCCATTGTACAACTGTTGCCGTTACAAAATGCAACCCTTGTTGTTCTGTAATCTTATATGCAAAGCCCATATCTGGTATATTTTTGGTATTGCAAGATAGGCAACTATGTCAGTTTGTGGTATGTTCCTGCATCTCCAAAATTGGGCAACAGCAAGGTGAAGCCATTCTGGAGAACGGGTTATATTAGCAGTTCCGGATGCCCTTCGGAACATCCGGAACAACCTACTTTCTTAGTCTTTCTCCACCTAGTCCAAAGGTCCCGCTTGGTCTCACTCTATGCAAGGTATCGCTTGCTACACACACACTAATTCTTAATAATTCGCTGACGATACACCTGTCCATTGGGCATCAAGAGATTGATGATGTATAGGCCGGGGGCAATGCCTGCAATAGATATAGTTGCGCTACTGTCCAATGTACCGGTCATTACCGAACGGCCATACATATCGGCCAACACATAATTCATATGCTCGCACTGTGCATTGGTTACATGTAGCTCATTGGTAGCAGGTACCGGGTATACATTTATAGTTGCCAATAAGGGGGTACTATTGTACACACCCATAGGAGGCGTAGTAGGATAACCACAAGGTTGGGGTGGAAGAGGTGGGTACACCTCATCTCCACTTTTGAACACTGAAACAAGAGTAACATTGCAGGCATCGTCTACTTTGTATTTCCACATCTTACTGGATGTGCAGCCTGCCGGGCAGTCTCCCCACCCCAGATAGAACGAATAGGTCTGTGTCGAGTCTTGGTACCATATAAGGTTGCCCGAACCTATATTAGGTTGTATTTCTACGTATTCCACACCGGGGAATAATAAAATACTGTCGGCAAAGGCTTGCATATTCAGCACATGCGTTGTTTTCAATGTGGCTGTGTTGTTCAAATCCGCAGACCACGATGAACTGAAATAACCAGTGAGGTAAAAGCCATGTATGCTCAGAAAATTATCTAAATCGGTATAGCCGGTAGTAGTAAGCATGGCGGCCCATTGCAATGCCCACGGGTAATTGGTATCTACCTTTACACTAATAGTCGAATAGGCAAAACCATGTGTAGTGTGCAGGCACCACCTCTTGAAAACAGAGTCGGCTTGTAGCGCAGTATCCAGATTGTAGATGGCCGCAAGACCTGCCATTATGGTATCTATCTGCCTATCGGGCACTTCTATAAATGCGGTATCGGGCGAATGTGTCTCATACATTCTCGATAAGGCCATATCCCTTGCATCCCTATCGTGGGTGATACGCAATGTAGCCGGAACTGTACAGGATGATGCCACTTGTGCCTGTGACCGGCACACAAAGAGCAATAGCAGAATAAATATTGGCGTTTTCATCAGAGTATATTTTTCAAGTATAAAGATATGATATTCTCCAATGGGTATTACTTCATTCAAGGGGGAGATTTCAAATCATTTCCCCACTCGGCATAGTGTTCACACTACGTCATTTCGGCAGTAAATCTCCAGATCTGCAAATACACCAGCCACCACCAAATGCCCATACAACTAAGGGAGCCGCTGCGTCGTGCAGCGGCCCCTCTTTTATCCGTGTGCCTCTCATTCTCACTATAACTGGTCATTGGTACCCGGCTATTATCCATCGCCCTTTTTACGGCATCCGTCGCTGCAATACTTCACAAACTCCCAATCTCGCTCCCACTTCTTCCGCCATACAAAAGAACGCCCACAGGCCACACATATCTTTGCGGGCAAATTGCCCTTACTTACTGTTTTTCCGTTTTGCTTCACACCCGTTGTTTTGTAGCCCACATCCGCTGGTACAGCCCATCGGGGTCATAGGTATCGGCCTGCTTGCGGGTGTTAAAGTATCTATCTTCTCTGGGGTCGTTGCCCACACCGGCTACATAGGCCCAGTTGCCATAGTTGCTGCACACATCGTAGTCTACCAGCATATGTTCGAACCATGCCGCCCCCCACAACCAGTTCACCTTCAGGTCTTTTACCAGATAACTGGCCACCACCTGCCGCCCGCGGTTGCTCATATAGCCCGTTAGCCGCAGTTCGTTCATGTTGGCATCTATAAAGGTGTTGCCCGTTTCGCCATGCATCCACCGCTCAAAGGCATAGGTTTCCCTGGTGTACTGTATCTGCTTGCGTCTTGGCCCACCAGTCACAAACAAATCGCGCCCATACTTTACCATCACCAGCCTGAAGTATTCGCGCCACAGCAGCTCGAAGACAATCCACCCGCTCGACTTGGACGCACCATGTTTCGCCTCAAAATCGCACACCCACTCCGCTACCATCCGTGGCGATATACACCCCTGTGCCAGCCATGCCGAGAGATGCGTAGAATAATCGGCACCCACCAGTCCATTGCGGGTATCAAAGTAAGTAGCTGGTCCCCGCAACTCGTTGAAGTAGTAATGCAATCGCTGCATGGCCGCTTCGGTACCGCCCGTATATACCATGGGCGTACGCCTGTCTGGCCGGGTAGCACACCCACATAGCGACGCAACACAGGGAATTTCACCGGCATCGAGTATCTGTGGCGATGGTATGTGTCTCGGTGCCGGCAAGGGTGCATCTATAAGCCCCCTGCCTTCTACCCGCTGCCTGAAGCTCGTAAACACATCGGGCACATGACAGGGCTCAAAGGGCAGCATCTCCCACGTCAGCAGATTATCGTTCTGCACACAGTGCAATTGCACCCCCATAGGAGCCAATGCAGCCATCACCGCATCTTCGGTAGCTACTTCGTAGGGCGCCAGCCCTGCTGTACAGTACACTACAGTGGCACTATGTTGTTGGCATAATTCTGCCAGTACTTCGGTACAGTCGCCAACCCGAATTACCAGCTCGCTACCCACTTTCTGCAGTTGCCTGCGCAAGCTGGCTACACATTCTGCAATAAACGCAGCGCGATACGGGCCGGTGCGGGTAAACCCAAAACGTGTTTCGGCATAGTCGTTGGGTGCAAAAATGTATACGCATACCACCTTGCTGCCAGAAGCAAGGGCACAGTGTAGTGTCTCATTATCCTCAATCCTCAAATCATTTCTGAACCATACTATCACTGTGCCCATTGCCTATTCGCATTTATCACTCACCTCACTGCTGTCATACCCCCATCGGCATGCCATACCTGCCCCGTCACAAATTTTGTGTGGTCGCTCAGCAACATTGCTGCCAATGCGGCCACATCTTTAGCATCTCCTACCGCACGCAGCGGATGTCTTTCTGCTGCGCCGGTTCTTTTAGCGTCCGTATCCAGCAGCCGTGCTGCCAGTGGTGTATCTGTGAGTGATGGTGCTATACAGTTCACCCTTATTTTGGGTGCCCATTCTGCCGCCAGTGCCCGCGTCACCCCCTCTACCGCCCCCTTGGCAGCGGCTACCGAGGCATGAAACTGCATACCTACCGATACCGCTACCGTGCTAAACAGTACTACCGATGCATGCCCCGCCTGCTGCATAGCAGGCAGATAGTGTTGCAACACACGGGTAGCACCCAATACATTGATTTCGAAATCGTTCCTGAAATCGTCTGCCTTCAACCCGCGAAATGGTTTCAGGTTGATACTGCCGGGGCAGTACACCACACCATGAATGGGTTCATCGGCGGGGGGCAGGGTATCCGTTAGTACATTTGCCATGTGCGATACCGTTGCCTCATCCACATGTCTCCTGCTCACATTTATCACCCTATGGCCATCTGCCACCAGCAACTGCACCAACGCAGCCCCTACTCCCGACGATCCCCCTACAATTACATACGTTGCCATCTGTTCCGTTTTAGCTTATATAGCGCAAAAACTCACTCCTCGTCTTCTCCTCCTTAAACCGTCCCTCGTAAAACGATGTCACCGTAGCACTCGCAGTATCTTTTATGCCCCGTGTAGATACGCACATGTGTTTCGCATCTATCACCACAGCTACGTCTTCGGTGCCCAATATGCGCTGTAGTTCGCGCCCTATCTGCATCGTCAATCGCTCCTGCACCTGTGGTCTCTGGGCAAAATATTGTACAATTCTGTTCAGCTTAGAGAGCCCTATCACCTTACCGCCCGATATGTAGGCCACATGCGCCCTGCCATAGATAGGTACAAAATGGTGCTCGCAATTGCTGAAAAGGGTTATGTCTTTCTCTACAAGCATCTCGCCATAGCCATACTTGTTGTCGAACAGGGCTATGTCTGGTTTATTGGCCGGGTTAAGGCCAGAGAATATTTCCTTTACATACATCTTGGCTACACGCCTTGGGGTACCTCTCAGGCTATCGTCTGTCAGGTCCAGCCCCAGTGTGTTCATTATCTCGCGAAAGTGATAGGCTATAGTATCTATCTTCTCTGCATCGCTCATCTCAAAGGCATCGGCACGCATAGGGGTTTCTTCGCTGGTATATAAATGATCGTCGCCCATAGCCTCCATCACCGCTATATCTTCATCAGTCAGCTCCTCACGCGGGATACTCAACATAATTCCGTTCTGTTTCATAAAGAAAGATTTTTAGCTCTAACCGAGCGTCAATAAGTGGTCTCAATACATTGTATATCGCTATAGCTACATTTTCGGTAGTGGGGTTTATGCCATTCAGCACAGCCACATCAAGGTTCAGGTTTTTATGGTCCATTTCCTCGGTAATGTGCGTCCGTACCATGTCCGACAATTGTTTGGTGTCTATCACATAGCCGGTTACCTCATTTACCGTACCGGTTACTTTTACTATCAGCTCGTAGTTATGCCCATGATAGTTGGGGTTGTTGCACTTGCCAAATAGTCTCTGATTCTCTTCTGCACTCAGTAGCGGGTTGTGCAACCTGTGCGCTGCATTGAAGTGCTCTTTTCGGTAAATGGCTATACGTTCAGACAATGTTGAAACTTTGTTGAACAAAAGTAGGCCATATTTTGTTTAACTTTTCTTCTGATTTATAAAACAAAATGATTGCCCCATTGGTGTAGCCATTTGTATACAAAGACCAAATGCCATAAAAATGCCGCACAACGGCGGCGTTCAAAAGAGTTATTGTGCGCAGTGCTATGCCTGCTTTTGTTTCCCTACGGGCAAACTAACCGTGAAACATGTGCCACCATCTACCATACATTCAACACTCAGGGTTCCACACATCTCATTAATCAGGTGCCGCACCAGCGTCAGCCCAAAGCCAAACCCCTTCTCACCTGCGGTGCCGGGTGCCGTTTGCAGCGGGCCACCATTGTTCAGTGTATGCAACTGCTCGTCTGTAAGGCCTGCACCTGTATCAGCAATTTCTATAACCAGTCGTTTGCCGTTGTCGGTAACCTGTATCTCCAACGCTACGGTCACCTTTCCAAATTTGGGTGTAAACTTAATAGCGTTAGATACCAAATTGCCTACCACCTGCATCAAACGTTTTGATGCAAATGGCATGTCTATGAGCGTTCCTACCGCTTTTACGGTAAACAATAGGTTCTTTACCCGCGCCTGAGGCGCATAGAGTAACGCCAATTTCTCGCGCAACAGAACAATGTTTGTTTCGCCAGCACCTAAAGCAACGTTTCGCCGGTGTTCGTTTTCCATTATCTCATCTGCCAACTGTATAAGCGACTGGCTACTTTGCTGAATCATTCCGGCAAATTCCAGTACCTCATCCATGGTATTATCGTTACCTTGTTCTACCAACATATTAGACACACCTAATATACCACTTAGTGGCCCCCTTATGTCATGCACTACTTTTTTCTGCACCTCTCTTACCTCACGCATTTCGGCTTTCTGCTCCTCCATGTGTTTGTACATGGCCAACCTGTGTACTATTTCTTCTGCTATGGCACTTAGCATTTCTGCCTTTTCCGGTGTTATGTGGTGGCAGTTTTTATCCAATACGCACAACGAACCCAAATTATACTGCTCGTAGCGTAGAGGCACACCATAATAATACTTCAGAAAGGGCTCATCGGCCACATAGTCGCGCTCCTTAAATCGGTCATCTGCCGACATATCTACCACTTCGAACGGGCTTCCATTCCCAGCTATCGTGTACTGACACACAGATTCTTCGCGTGGTTTCAAATCTCCTTCCAACCCGTAAAACGAGATCGTCCATTGCATAAAAGCATCAATCAAATTGACGTGCGACATCTCTGTGCCGGCAATCTTTGCGGCAAGTCTTGCCAACCCGGCAAAATCGTTATTAAAAGATGCCAAGTCAAGATTGAAATCGGCAAGCGTCATAATACGCTCCATCTCATTTGCAGGTACAGGATACTGCATAATATATATATGTCTTGTTTATCTTGCAGCTAAATTAACAATCAAAAATAAATGAAAATTACTTTACTGGTTATATGTACATAAAGGCTTTCAATTTAACTGAGACAATAGCCAACCTGTACCATACCATTCAGCCATAGTCACTAACACAAACAAATTTTATGACCAACAGAGTCTATTTACAATCATTGCGACAGCCTACCGTAGAACAACCATTACGCATACTGATGAGTGCCTGTCTTACCGGAATCACATGTGGTTACGATGGATCTGCCAATGGCGAATATCCATCTGCAATGTGGTTCCTTAACCAACCGAACGTGCGGCTCACTACATTTTGTCCTGAAGAGTTCTCATTTGGAGCCCCCCGTGAAATGTGCGACATACACGGTGGCACCGGTGCCGATGTACTGGATGGCAAAGCCCGTGTACTAACGGAGAGTGGTATAGACTGGTCTGAGGGAATGATAAAGGCAGCACACAAAATGCTGGAAATAGCCCAAAGGCAGGAAATAGAATTGGCAATAATGATGGATATAAGTGCTGCCTGTGGCAGTCAGGTAATATATGACGGTAACCGGTTTGCACCAGAAAAGAAGTACCAGATAGGGGCAGGTGTAAGCGCAGCACTGCTGATGCGCCATGGCATACATATCATTAGCCAACGCGACTATGCCTCTCTTGAGATTGTCTATGCCAAAGTAGACCCTACCTATGTTATAGACCCAAGCCGTAAAGATCATCATGAAATAGACTGGTACCGCAATTACTTCCAGCTATCCAACTAAACATACTGTACAAAACAAGAGCGGCGCATGTATTGCTACACGCGCCGCTCTTGTATGATGTTACTGATGCTTATTTAGAGAACTGAGGAATCAAATCCTGAGCCAGTTTCACCATTTTGGCGATACCTTCTTCTGGCAAGTTTCCTTTCTTGAACTCCTTCAACACATCCGAGTGTTTCAACTCCATCTGCTGCAGGAACATTTCCTCGAAAGCACGTGTGTTCTTAACCGGAACTTCGCGAATGAGGTTGTTGGTACCCAGGTAGATGATAGCCACCTGCTTTTCTACGCTATAAGGGTTGAACTGAGCCTGCTTCAGGATTTCTACGTTGCGGCTACCTTTATCAATGATGTTACGTGTAGCAGCATCGAGGTCTCCACCAAATTTAGAGAACGCTTCCATCTCGCGGTAAAGTGCCTGGTCCAGTTTCAGTGTACCTGCTACTTTCTTCATCGACTTGATCTGCGCGTTACCACCCACACGGCTTACAGAGATACCTACGTTGATAGCCGGACGGATACCAGCGTTGAAGAGGTTAGACTCAAGGAATATCTGACCGTCGGTGATAGAGATAACGTTGGTGGGGATGTATGCCGATACGTCACCAGCCTGCGTTTCGATGATGGGCAATGCTGTCAAAGAACCACCACCCTTCACCATATGACGAATGCTCTCTGGCAAGTCGTTCATGTTCTTTGCCACGTCATCGTTGTTGATAACCTTGGCAGCACGCTCCAGAAGGCGGCTGTGCAGGTAGAATACGTCGCCCGGATAAGCTTCGCGGCCCGGAGGACGACGGAGCAGCAGAGACACCTCGCGGTAGGCCACAGCCTGCTTAGAAAGGTCGTCATAGATAACCAATGCAGGACGACCAGTATCGCGGAAGAACTCGCCTATGGCCGCACCGGCAAATGGTGCGTAGAACTGCAACGGAGCAGGATCAGAAGCCGAAGCCGATACGATGGTGGTATATGCCATAGCACCGTTGTCTTCCAGCGTCTTCATAACACCGGCTACTGTAGATGCCTTCTGGCCAATAGCCACGTAGATACAGTAAACGGGTTTGCCCGCCTGATAAAATTCTTTTTGGTTGATAATGGTATCGATACAGATAGCCGTCTTACCCGTCTGACGGTCACCGATAACCAGCTCACGCTGACCACGGCCGATAGGAATCATAGCGTCAATCGCCTTGATACCAGTTTGCAGTGGTTCTTTTACCGGCTCGCGGAAGATAACGCCCGGTGCTTTACGCTCCAGTGGCATTTCATAAAGCTCACCTTTTATTGGTCCTTTACCGTCAATAGCTTCACCAAGGGTGTTTACCACGCGGCCCACCATACCTTCACCTACATTGATAGAGGCAATTTTGTTGGTACGGCGCACTTTGTCGCCTTCGCGAATGCCTTTTGAGTCACCCATCAGTACGACACCTACGTTGTCTTCTTCAAGGTTCAGGGCAATCGCCTTTACACCATTGGTAAACTCAACGAGTTCACCCTGACGTACACCTGTAAGGCCATACACGCGGGCAATACCATCGCCCACCTGCAATACGGTACCTACTTCTTCAAGGCTGGCACCGTTGTCTACCTGAGCCAGTTGCTGGCGTAAAATCGCCGAAATCTCGTCTGGTTTAATATCAACCATATACTATAGTTATAAATTGTTATTGTTACTCGTTACTCTTATATGCTTCGGTACCGTAGTGGCACCAATTACATTTTGCTTACGTAGCTGGTATCTGTGATGCTGGCACGTATTTCAGCAAGGCTGCGCTTCACACTAGCATCAAACAATTGGTCGCCTACTTCCAGTACAAAACCACCAATCAGGCTTGCATCTACTACCGACTCTACATTCAACGTGTCTTGCGGCATGTAGGCAGCTACCTTGCTGGTAATGCTTTGCTTCACGGTATCTGGCAGGGCTGTAGCTGTTGTCAGCTTCACGGTGCGTATACGTTTCATTTCGTTGTACGCATTAATGAAAGCCTCTGCTATGTCTGGCAGGTTCATTTCGCGACCTTTGTTCACCAGCAAGCCAATGAATGCCATTGTCAGTGCACTCATGCCTTTGTTGGCAACAACTGCGGTAATGACATCCATCTTTTTATCGCCCTTGATGATGGGGCTACGGAGCATTATTGTAAACTCGCTGCTGGCAATGCATATGCTGTGCAGCACACGCATGTCTTTCAGAACGGCCTCAAGACTGTTCTGTTCAGTTGCCAAATCTATCAGCGACTTTGCATATCGCGACGCAAGACGTGGGTTTTGCATTGTATTCTAAATATGTTTTGAGCAGCAACCAACCTCATGGCTGGTTGCCACAGTATTATCTTAGTTCAGTTTTATGTCTTCGGCAAGCATTTTCACATAGGCATCCTGTCCTTCTGCGCTGCTCAGCTCTTTGCGCAAAATGCGGCTGGCTACATCTACTGCCAGATTACCTATTTCGTTTTTCACCTCTGCCATAGCAGCATTTTTCTGCTGCATTATCTGCTGGCGTGCATCGGCAATAATGCGGTTCGCTTCTACTTTGGCTTGTTCTTTAGCCTCGTTTACAATACGATCCTTCATTTCCTTTGCTTCTTTCAGCATAATGGTACGCTCTTCAATTGCTTTGGCCATCAGCTTTTCGTTTTCAGACTGCAGTTGGCTCATCTCGGCACGTACACGGTCGGCAGTAGCCAGCGAGTCGGCAATGTTTTTCTCGCGCTCGCCCAATGCATTCAGGATGGGCCCCCATGCATACTTGCGCAGAATAACAAAAAGTGTCAAAAACGCTATGAGCGTCCAGAAAAAGAGACCGAGTTCCGGGGTCAGCAAATCCATTGTCTATCAGTTAATTATCGTTTACTAAAGTGTTTACGTTTTCGGGTAGCGATGTCGGGTTACTTATACGCTGCACATGTGCAGCGGCAGGTGTACCTTATATAATAAAAGGGAGCCAAAGCACCCATTGATGGTAAAAGTTAACTGCATCCTCGGCCCTGTGCGTTGGATGCAGTTAATGCTGTCTGCGACTACTTTACGAAGATAGCGAGGATGCCTGCGATTACCGCAAACAGAGCCACACCTTCTACGAAAGCGGCTGTCAGGATCATGTTGGCACGGATATCGCCTGATGCTTCTGGCTGACGAGCGATAGATTCTACCGCACCTTTGCCGATCTGGCCAATACCAACGCCTGCAGCAAGGGCAGCGAGGCCCGCGCCTACTGCGCCACCTGCTTTAGCCAATTCACCGCCTTCCAACATAATTGTGTTCAATAAAGCTGACATTTTACTATGGATTTTAATTAAAAAAAAACTCTTTGGTTATTAAAATTACTTACTATTTCTATTTATACAATTTTTTGCCTCTATTAGTGATGTGCAGGCTTGCTGTGTGCATCGTGGCCATGCGCTTCGTGCCCGTGCGCTTCATGTCCATGACCTTCATCTACTACCTGGCCAATAAATACAGCAGTAAGGTTGGTGAAGATGAATGCCTGAATAGCAGCCACCAGCAACTCGAGCGTGAACATGAACAGCGAGAAACCCAATGATACCGGTACAAAACCCACACCTGCAAACTTGCTGAGGGCACCGAAAATGAATATCATAGAGATAACACACAAGATAACGATGTGACCTGCAAGGATGTTGGCAAAAAGACGGATGGTGAGTGCCACCGGCTTAATGAACAACGAAATGATTTCGATAGGTACCAGCAGGAACTTAACGCCCATTGGTACGCCCGGAGGGTTGAACAAATGCCCCCAGAAGTGGCTGTTGGCCTTTACCAGCATCACTACAAAGGCTACAAGTGCCAAGCACAAGGTGGTAGCAATGTTACCGGTAAGGTTGGCACCACCGGGCAACAGACCCAACAGGTTGTTTACCCATATAAAGAAGAATACGGTAAGCAACAATGGCATGAACTTAGCGTACTTGTTACCAAGGTTTGGTTTGGCCACCTCGTCGCGAATGAAGATGATGGCAGACTCCAGCGCATTTTGGAAACCTTTGGGCGCCTTCAGTGCAGCACCCTGATACTTGCGGGCGGCAGAAGTAACCAGGAACAAAATGATGATAACAGACAACACCATTGATACTACGTTCTTGGTAATAGAGAAGTCATATACTTCGTCGCCATTGTCGGCACGAATCTTCTCTTTCATGTTCTTTTCTACGTACAGGCCGTCATAAGAAGTATTGCTGATGTGGTTGCCATACTCATCTAAATACCAACCACCATGAAAACGGCTGTAAGAGAACATAGAGAACTGACCAGTCTTGGGACGGTAAGTGATTACCGGCAAAGGCAGTGCCACCTCTGTTTCATGACCATGCTCGCCCGGCAGGCTGAACAGGTGCCATTCGTGAGAATCGGAAACGTGGCCAAAAACTAATTCGGTAATGTTAATTCCTTCTTCTTTTTCACCTTCAACGGCAGTTTCGGCATGCTCTGTAGCAGCTACTTCATGATTTTCTTCAGTTTGGGCAATAGCAGAAAACGACACCCAAAATAGCCCGAAAGCCAATGTCAATAAGGAAAAGAGACGATTACGACGCATTACTGGTCTGAAATTTTGCGCAAAGATATGTGTTTTCAGTTCACAAAGAACTTTTTTTCAAACTGCGGATATATCTATTTTTCATCAGGCATAGCCTTCCACAGGTAAGAACCGGGCTATTACTTGCGGAAAATATTGTACTTAACAATGCAGTAAAGTGCCCTGAAAGCGTCTTTCATGCCTATTTTCTTACCTTCTTCATACGTTCTTCCGTAGTACGAAATACCTACTTCATAAATCCTTACCTTGGGCACACGCGAAATTTTTGCGGTTACCTCGGGCTCGAAGCCAAAGCGTTTTTCTTCCAGCTTTATTCCCTGTATCATCTCGCGCCGAAACACCTTGTAACAGGTTTCCATGTCGGTCAGATTCAGGTTGGTGAACATATTGGATGCCATTGTGAGCCAACGGTTGCCAATAGAGTGCCAGAAAAACAGTATGCGGTGGGGTTTGCCACCTATGAAACGCGAGCCATACACCACATCGGCAAAGTCGGCCAGTATGGGTTTCAGCAAAATGTTGTACTCTTCGGGGTCGTATTCAAGGTCGGCATCCTGTATTATCACGTAGTCGCCGGTTGCTTTGGCAATGCCGGTATGCAATGCTGCACCCTTGCCCTGGTTCACCTCGTGTTTGTAATAGCTGATGGGCAACTCGGGATTGGCCGCCTTGTAGGCCATTATAGCCTCTTCGGTATTGTCTTTAGAGCAGTCGTTTACAATAATCACCTCCTTCTTTATGTCATTCACAAGGGTTACCGCCTTTACCTTATTAAGGATGCGGTGTATCGTTCGTCCCTCGTTATAGGCCGGAATGACTATTGAAAGCGTGCTCATTAGCTATTATAAATATACGTTTACGCGTAAAGTGCGACAAAAGTAGAACGCAGAATGTAGAAAACCAAAAAGTAATAAGTATTGCTAATACTATATCGACCGTACTTTTGCCGCATGAAAACCTTAGCACTTATAGGCGGCACCAGCTGGGTGTCTACCGTAGACTATTACCGATACATCAACGAAGGCATTAACCAAAAGTTGGGCGGCATCTATTTCTCCCGCTGCATCATGCACTCCTTCAGCTATGGCATCATCAAAGACCTGATAGACGGCGGCAATCAGCAGGAAGTGCTGCGCCAGTTTACCGAGGCATGCCTGAATATGAAACAGGGCGGTGCCGAGGGCATAGTGCTTTGTGCCAACACCATGCATCTATTTGCCCCAGACCTTGAGGCCGCCACAGGTATGCCGGTGATACACGTAGCCACGGCCACTGCACAGGCCATTGCAGCACAGGGTATGCAAAAAGTAGCCCTGCTGGGTACCAAACCTACTATGCTGCTGGACTTTTACCACCAAAAGCTGGCAGCACAAGGCATCACCGCCCTGATACCCGACGAGGCCGACCGCGATTTTATACACGATAGCATCTTTACAGAGCTGGGCAAGGGCATTTTTACCCCTGCCACCAAAGACCGCTACCTGACTGTTATAGAAAAAATGATAGCTGCCGGGGCCGAAGGCATTATACTGGGCTGTACCGAAATACCTATGTTGTTGTCTCAGGCCGATGTGCGGGTACCCGTCTTCGATACCACCCGGATACATGCTGCAGCGGCAGTAGCATTTAGCTTGGGCGAATAATGGTTGCCGGTGGCGGGCCGGCAAGGTCTGCAACCAACTGCAAAAACTGGTCTCGGGCTATCATGCGTGCCCCCAGGCTCGCAAGGTGATCGGTATGTACCTGACAGTCTATCAACGCCACCCCATGGGCCTTCAGGTGTGCCACCCATTGTATAAAGGCAAACTTGCTGGCATTGCTCCTATGGCTAAACATGCTCTCGCCAAAAAACGCATTGCCCAGCCATATGCCATACAGGCCGCCCACCAGCCGGCCGTTTTGCCATGCCTCGGCACTGTGGGCATAACCCAGTTGGTGCATGTGTATGTAGGCATCTTCTACCTCGGTAGTGATCCATGTTCCATCCTGTCCGGGGCGGGGCGTATCGGCACAAAGGGCTATCACATCGGTAAAGGCCGTATTGATGCGGAACTCAAACTCGCCCCGGCGTATTACCTGCTTCATAGACTTGCTGACCCGTAGCTCGTTTGGGAACAGCACAAACCGTGGGTTGGGGCACCACCACAGCGGAGGCTCATCATCGTTGTACCACGGAAAAATGCCACTATGGTAGGCCAGCAGCAACCGCTCGGCACTCAGATCGCCACCTGCAGCCAGCAACCCATCGGGCAGGGCCATATGGGCGGGCGGAAACCATAGTTCTTCGGTGAGCAGGGTGAGTTGCATGTGTGGCAAAGATTTTGTGTTGCAAAAGTCTGTATTTAAG
>JAGKWS010000038.1 GCA_021151685.1 Chitinophagaceae bacterium | reverse complement strand
ATATACATAAAAGCCTATAAAGAATTAGTAACCTATCTAAAAGCACTGTTTATCTATTACGACAAATTAATAGATGTGCCTAACACCGATGTTGCAAACTGGGGTTGGGCTAAGTTTATCAAGGAGTTGTATCATGACCCAAATGTCGCTAAGATTCACATTGTCACATTTAACTACGATATTTGGTTGGAGCGTATACTGAAAAAGCTTAGCCTTGATTTCTCAGTTTCAAATTTTGAAAACGCAGACAGAAAAATAGTTGTTTATAAACCACATGGTTCAATAAGCTTTTCATACCTCACAAAGCGAGATCAAGAAGCGTTTGAAATAAATTATACAACTGATTCAAATGATGGTGAGTTAAAGGAGTTTGAGTTATGTTATGAAAATCTTACCGCACTCAATACGATTAACGCAATAATTCCTCCGGCAGGAGATTCAAATAGACTCGATTTCAAATGGGCTAAAGAAATAAGAGATACCGCAAAGGATGTCGCCAAACAATTAAACGAAAAAGATGAACTGATTGTTTGTGGGATGTCATATTGGCATGTTGATAGACTTGAAATTGATTCGATTCTGACAAGCGTTAACCCCAAACTAGAGGATATCAAGGTTATTAATCCTAATCCACCGAAAGTATTTAATGCTATTATTACAACATTATTTGATAAGGTAATTTTTTTCAATGACTCTACTCCATTAAAATAGATTATATGAATATCTTGAATAGAAATAGCACAACGATAAATATCGCTACATTTTGGGAGAACTATCAGTTATCGAAATATAATTTTGAACCTCCGTATCAAAGGCCAAGTGAAGTATGGAGTAAATCAAAACAGTCATTTTTAATAGATACAGTTTTGAAGAATTTCCCGATGCCTCCAATTTTCCTTCATCAACACATTGATGCATCTACCGGCAAAACTATGTATGATGTAATTGATGGTAAACAAAGATTGGGAGCTATTCTTGCTTTTATCAAAAATCAGATTACTACGCCTGAAAACTTTAATTCTGACGGCTTTGGTGATGATAGACTAGATGGAATTTTTTTTAAGGATTTGGAGTTGAACGGGATTTCCGATTGGAAAAAAGTGTTCTGGCGGTATGAGTTAACTATCGAATATATTGACACTGATCAGATTGATATCGTAAATAATATTTTTGATAGACTTAACAGAAATGGAGAACCACTTACAAGACAAGAATTAAGGAACGCAAAATACCACGATACAAAACTGTATAAATTAATTAAAGATCTTTCAACTGTTGATGCGTTTAAGCCCTTCTTTAATAAAATACAGCTTAATCGTTTGGAACATCATGAAATAATTGGAGAGCTTTTTCTAGCTCTTTTTAAGGGCTCAGTTTTAACGGGAGACAATCAAGACACAATAGATCGTGAATACGAGAACTGCGAAACATCGCCCATTTTTCTTCAGGAAATTGATTCATTATCTGACAAATTCAAGCAGATATGTGAAAGATTCAAATCGCTAGGATTGGATTATGAGGCACTAAAAATCGACGGGTTAAGTCATTTATATGCCCTTTGGTATCTGTCTTACTTACTGGAAGATAAGGGAATAGATATTGAAAATATTCATGAAAAACTGGTAAAATTTTACTCCGAATACAAGCAATTACATGCTACAACTGAAATGAAAATATACAAAGCATCTATGTCGTCAAATACCAAATCTAAGTCGAGTCGCGTTAAAAGGATAAATTCACTCTTAAAACATTTGGGAGTGGGATTTGACATTTAGCATTTCCACCTCACGCAAGTCAGCATACACTCTTCATGACCTAAATGAGTTACGACAACCATTGACAATAAATTTATTGGCAAAAATTTTGACAATAAAAATTTTGTCAAAACCCCTCTACATATACTGCACCTGTATCCGTATATCCGTATTCCGGCCTTTGTCGTCGGCGCAGGAGATTTTGACGGTGGGGGTGGTGGCGGTAAAGAATAGTCGCTTGCCGGGTGGGGCGGTGGCCAAAAACTGGTCGTTGATGTACCAGTGTACCATATGCACATCGGGCGCGGTAGCGCACGATAGCTGAAACTGGTCTTTCCGGTTCTTTTCGGCAATGTAGGTAATGCCGTTGGTGAGCGATGTGATGGTGGGGGCACTGCCACCCGGTGTATGGCTACAGGCAGGGTTGTGGGGCGGTATGTGGGTATAGGGTATGGCCGATGCCTCGTACCATGTTATCAGCTCGGGTGCATAGTTGGGCATCAGGCGGGTTTTGTAGCCATCAGGTGGCAGGCACAGGCTGCAATAGCTCATACATTCATTGGCACTGAGCCATACCTGCCGCTGGTGGGTGCAGGCATCACCTGCCGATGTGCCGGGCAGAAAATAATCCATCACCTGCGTGGTGCAGGTAGGCGCGGGCACCTTACCACTCTCGGCACATACCAGCCTGAAGCCCACCCCCGCAGGCTGCTTCAGCCAATTGGGGTCGTTATTGGCAGGGAGTGCATTAAAGAGCTGAAATAACAAGGGTGTAGCAGTAGCCGTGCCCGATAGGTCTGGTACGCCCTGCCCCGAGAAGTTGCCCACCCATACCCCCACGGTATACTTGCTGTTGTAGCCTATGCTCCATGCATCGCGGCGGCCATAAGAGGTGCCGGTCTTCCATGCTATATGGGGTATACCCTTGGCCGACTGCCATGCATTGGGCACATCGGGCCGCTGCAACTGTGTCAGCATGCTGGTAACCAACCATGCCGAAGCGGGCGATAGAATAACGGAATCGGTACGCAGGGCTGCAGATACAGCATAGGGGCTATACACCAATGGCCTGTACACACCGCCATTGGCCATGGCACAATAGAGTGCCGCCAACTCGCTAAGGCGCACACTGCAACCACCCAGTATTACGGACATACCCAACTCTTTGCGGCTGCCAGCTACCGAGGTAAAGCCGGCACGGGTAAGCACATTCAGAAAATTGCCCAGCCCCGATGCTTCCAGCATACGCACGGCAGGTATGTTCAGCGAATGGCTCAGGGCATACTCTATGGTTACATTGCCACGAAACTCGCGGTCGTAGTTCTCGGGCGAGTAGCCGCGTATGTTCACCGGCACATCGGCTATTACCGACTTTGGCGTAATAAGGCCCGCATCCATACACAAGCCATAGAGCAGGGGTTTCAGCGTACTACCCGGCGATCGTAGGGCTATCACCCCATCTACCTGCCCCGCATGGGCCGTATCGTAAAAGTGCGACGACCCATGATAGGCCAGTACCTGCCGTGTGGTATTGTCTATCACTATAATGGCGGCATTGTGTATCTGCTGTAGTTGCAGCCCCTGCATATAACCCGCCAATATCTGCCCGGTATTGTGCTGTATGGTGGCGTCTATACTGGTATGTATGGGCTGCCCATCGGGTACACCTGCACTCAGTTTATACACCAGTTGCTGTGCGGTAAATGGTGCAGCCCGGCGGCGGGCAGTAACAGGTTCGGCAAGGGCATCGCGCACATCGGTAGCGGTAAACACACCTGCGCCACCCAGCCGTTGCAACCACTTGTTGCGGGCCATCATAATGGCCGCATTGTGCCGGCCGGGCACCAGCGAGTTGGGGCGATTGGGTATTACCACAAGGGTGGCTATCTCGGCGGGCGAGAGGTGGTCGGGCATTTTACCAAAATACAATACCGATGCCGCCTTTACCCCCTGTATGTTAGAGCCATACGGCACCAGATTGAGGTATATATGCAGTATCTGGTCTTTGCTGTAGTGCGCCTCCAGTTGCAATGCGCGAAACATCTCGGCCAGCTTGCGCCCATAAGTGCGCGGCCCCGGCTGCAACATACGGGCCACCTGCATAGTGATGGTAGATGCCCCCGACAATCGCCTGCCGGCCACCACATTGCCCACCATGGCCCGCCCCACTGCCAGTACATTGATGCCGGGATGGTAGTAGAACCAGCGGTCTTCTTTGTACAACACCGCACGCCGCAGCGATGGGGTTATGTCGGCCGCATCCAGCGGCATACGCCACTGTCCATCGGCCGCACGGGCTGCATAGAGCACGGTGCTATCGCGTGCGGTAACCACCCGCGATAGCGGATACGCTGCGCGGAAGGGGAACAACAGATCGGCCGCCAGAAACACGGCTACGCACCACAGAAACAGCCGTGCCCCACGCCATAATCGGGTACGCCACCTCATCATTCGGCTACGTGTATGGTGGTTGCTCCGTGATACGAGTGGTAGTTGCCATCGTACATGGCATCGGCCTGTACGGGCCCCAGCTTGTAAGTGCCGGGCGTTACGGCACGCACCATGTAGTAGTAGCTTTGTGGCTTGCGGCCGGCCGTTACAAACATATTCACCCTGTCGTCGCGAATGTCGGTATACTCAGGCTCAGAAGGGTCTTTTATCCACTCCAATTGCGGCAAGGCACTCAGGCGGGTATTCTCGGGCTCAAAGCCTGCGGGCAGCATGTCGGTAATCACCACATTGGGCACTTCGTCCTGCGTTTGTGCCTCTATGGTAATGCACACAACAATCAGGTCGTTTTGCCGGAAATTGGTGGTGAGCTCATGTCCTTTACGGTCCAGAAAGCGGCGGCGCACCCTTAGGCGGCTATCCTCCTGTTTGTAGCTACCATCTGCCGTAAGGCCACTTACCTGCCAGCTATAGTAAAACCCACCCGTACCGGCCACCGCCACAGACAATGGCTGCCCGGCCATACCCGCCAGACTGGCCGTAACCGTAGGCCCTGCCGATGTAGCCACCGTACGCCCTCCGGCATTTACCGTAGCGGTACCGCTATTTTTTGCAGCCTGTTTTGCCACCTTGCCCAGTGCCAGCATGGCAAATGCCTTTTCCTGTGTACTGGTGTAGGGGGCACGCGCCAGTTGGTCGGTAAGCTGACGGGCTATTACCCCTGCCTGTCGGTTATTAGGGTCGGTATCCAGCAAACAGTTGAGCGAAATAGCCAAATCGCGTATGTACGAATAAAAACTACCATCCAGCTCGCTTTGGGCAATCTCGCCGGTAAAAGCCGGGGGCTGCACCTCTTGCGCCTGTGCCGGCATGCCCGCCATGCGGTATGCTGCGGCCAGCAGGTAGCGGCCATCCAGCGATAGCTGGTCGCGGTGCGCCTTGTAGTAGTTCATGTCAGACAGTTGCGGCTGGCCGCTGAGTGCCAGCACGTAGAGCGAGTAGGGTATTTCTTTGGCAGCTATATCGCGCTTCTGGTTGTTGTTGAAGTAGTAGGTAATGCTCTCCTTTTTGTATAGCCGGTACTTCATATACTCTTGCAGGCGGGTAATGGTGTTGCTGTTTACCTCAAAGCCCGCCTTACGGGCCTCCAGCAGAAAGTGGCAGGCATAAATACTGCCCCACCAGCTTTCGGTATTGCCACCAGGCCAGTAGCTAAGGCTGCCGTTGCCCAGTTGCATAGATTGCAGCTTGGTTATAGCGGCCTGTATGTTGCCATTGGTATTGGCAGGCTGTCCTATGCCTATGCTCTTCACAATATCGGCATAGTATAGTTGCGGAAACACCGCCGATGTGGTTTGCTCTACACAACCATGGGGGTACTGTACCAGATCTTCTATGTGCCTGGTGAACTGTGTAAGCGGCGATGCACCCACCGTTACCTTGCCCGCAAACGATGCGGGCAGGAAGTTGGCACCGGTATTAATGGCCGTAGTTTGTCCGGCAGGGGCAAAACCACCACCGGCAAGCTTTTGCAGCGATGCTGGTGGTCTTATGCTCAGTTCTGTAACGTTTTCAAAAGTCTCGCCCATGGCTTTTACACTTACGGTTACTGTGGCAGTACCGGTTGCCGGCAATGCCGCTGCGCGAAACAGGGCACGCTGCGCGCCATTGGCAGGCAGAGATACGTCTTGTGTAGTCTGGCCCAATATGCCCACCTGCCCTGTAGTGCGTACGGTAACAGTGGCATTGGCGGCCTTGCTGGTGGTATTGGTCAGCGATACGGGCATACCCACCTCATCGCCGGGGCTTAGGAAGCGTGGCAGCGATACACTTACCACCACAGGGTCGGCCACCTTTATGTGCTGCTCGGCACTGCCAAAGGCATTGTTGCGACAAGCAACTGCCATTACCCGTATATCGCCCGAGAATTGGGGGATGTCTATTTCGTACTTCACCAATCCCGAACCATCGGCCTGTAAGATGCCGCTCCAGAACGACACGTTCTTTACCCTGTTCACAAACAGCGGATTGACGCGCGAGCCGTCGTACCCTGCGCCATCGCCACCGGTGGTAGAGAGTGTGGTGCGCACCTCGGGCAGCAGCCATGGGTATATGTCGTAGCTCTTTACAGAGAGGGCTACCTTTTGGTAAAAATACCCGTAAGGGTCGGGGGTGGCGAAGCCCTTTATTTGCAGGATGCCTTCGTCTACCGCCGCTACCACTACCGATGCGCCCGGTGCGGTACGTACCTGTATGGTTTGTTTGCGGTGCGAGCGCGACTGGCCTGCCACAGTTACCGTTACGGGCAACTGGCATTTGCTATCAACAATACGTAGCGGTGCATAGCCGTGGGCTACGGTCAGTGGCATATCGCTGCCATCCATGGGTCTGAACAGTGTGGCCGAGACATAAATGTTGGGCAACATGTCGGCCGTAACATCAAACGATACCGATGCCGACTTGTCTTTGGTATCTACATAATAGTGCTTTAGCATTTTGTCGCGCTCCAGCGTTACCAGCAGCTTCCCTTCAAACGGAGTGGTGAAGAGTACATTTACCTTGTCGCCTACATTGTATTGTTTCTTATCGGCCTTTATGGTTACAAACCCCTCGTTATTCACTTCGAACGATGAAGATTGGTTATCATTCCATCCCCAGGCGTATAACTGGCAAGACACATAACTTGCGGCACCTTTGGCGTAGAAGCGCACCTCATACTCGCCATTTTGCGGTGCGGTAAAGTTGTAGTGTGTGCCTGCACCCGCTACGCCCATGTGCGCACGCTGCACCACTACATCCTCGCTCTGCGATACGTAGCGGTAGCTGTTGCCACTCTTCTGTATCACTGTATGCCACTCCTTGCGTACCACCACCACATCGGCCTCGCTGGCTTGCAGGTTGCCCCGCTTATCCATGCACAGCAGGCCTATAGGTACCGGTACCTTGGGCGAAATGTACTGCTGGTTGCACTGCACCCCTATATACACTGGCTGGGTGTAAACAACAAAGTGGGCATACCGATGCACCGGGCGGCTGTTCTCGTCAAAAACCGTTGCCGAGATATTGCCATTTACTATACCCACATCGCCTATGGTGCGGGCCAGATCGAACACCTGTGCCCCGCTGCCTTTCGCATCCACTGCACCTTCACGTTCATCCGCACTCGTATTCAGATCGCCGGCTATGGCAAAGGAATAGTCCGGGTATTTGTCCGACGAGAAGGTACCTTTCGACAACTCCATACTGCACTGGTATTTGGTACCTCCTGCCGGTGTGCCATACAGGTTATCGGCCTGTATGTTGGTAGTCACCTTGCTGCCGGGTTCGTATTCGGTCTTGTCGGTAGTTACTGCCACTTTTATGCGGTCTGGCATAAACTCCTCTACCGATATGTTGGCCGATGTGAGCAACACATCGTTACCCGTATACACCTCTACCACATAGGTGCCGGTACGGGCACCGGGTGGTGTGGGGAAGGCATATTCTGATGCGCCCTGCGCATCTGATATGCGGCGTATGGCGGCCATTTCGCGACCGCCGGGCATCACCAGCCGCACCTTTACCGGCATACTCTGCGGCACCTGCCACAGCTCGGTACGTACTATGGTTTGCAATCTGATGGTTTCTCCGGGGCGGTACAGGTTACGCTCAGGATGTATCATGGCTATAAGCCCGGTGCTATTGGGCATACGTCCACCCACATCGTAGCGCGATGTGCCGGTACGGGTTTTGTCGGGCCAAAGGAAGGTAAAATCTTCGCCCTTCTTAGCCGTTACCATACCTACCCGGAAGCCCGGGTTGGTTTTGCTAATGTTTTTGAACACCGCCACCCCATCGGCATCGGTGGTAATGGTTTGCATCTTTTGGTTGGTGGTACTGGTAAATGTAACCCCTACACCCGCCATAGGCGTAGCTTGTCGCAGCGAGTTGGCAAAGACATACATATTGTCTTCTTCCTCCTTTACTATCAGGCCAATGTCTGAGATAGAGATGATTTTGGATTGCTGAATCCAGAAATGATCTCGCGACATGATGCGCAGCACATAGATGCCGTTGTAGTTCTTCAGGCGGTCCTCAAAATCCAGATGCAGCACATGGGCTGCGTTTTGGCGGGGTAGTTTGGCGGTTTCGTACACCTTCTTAAACACTTCATCTCCCAGATTTTCGGTTTCATAATATTCGTACGATGAGCCCTCCTCTTCTTCTTCGTTGTAGTGGTAATCATAACTCACATCGCGGCGCAGAAACTGCTCCATATTGTTCTCGTATACCTTCACAAGAGACACCTCAACCGCACTCACATTCACAATATTGAGGGCTATGTTGCGGTAACCGCCACCGGTTAGGTAAATGCCCTTGCTGTTGGCAAAAGAAACCGAAGGACTCAGTTTGCCGAAGGCTACCGTAGTGGAGTAGGGTGCCTTCATACGGCCACCAAATGCACCTTCGGCAGTAGCAGCCAGTTGCAATTCGTATACCTGTGCGGGGCTAAGCGATGCACTGCGTATAGTAAAACCTCCATCGTTTACCGTAATGTCGAACGGTACTGCGGGTTGCAAACTAATAGCCTCGCGCAGGCCGGCCTGTAGTATGGGCTGCGAGGTGCTAATGGTTATTACCCCCTCGGTACCGGTATGCTGGGCTACAACACCCGTTACCAACAGGGTGTAGCGCGACGGTATACTGGTGGTAAATGTGGTGTCGGTAGCCGATGTATAGCTGCTACCGGGTATGGCCACGCCCTTGCCCAGTGTTACAGAAAGCGGCGTTTCGGCATCTTTGTTGTTGATGGGGGCAAACTGTACGGTCAGTGCCTTACCGGTACCGGTAGCCATCTGCGTTATGGCTACATCGCGCCCACCGGCTTGCAGGTGCAGTTGTTTGGCTGCTTCGGCAAGGTTTACGTCATAGTTCAGCAACAAGTCCAGTTGCACCACTACATCGGTTTGGTTGGCGGCACGTGCCCAGCCGGCCACAGCATTTACCACCCGTAGTGGCGCAGTATGGAAGGTCACTGTTTTGCTGCTCACCGCACGGCTATCCTTGCCCTTATAATGCCTGAACAGTAGGTTGGTGGGGCGGGCAGTATAGGTAGTGCCCGGCTGAAAGCCGCGAGCCGGTGAAAAAATGAGCGAGTGCGACCCACTCCATTTGAAAATGCCTTTTACCGCAGGGCTTATCTCCAGCAGGGCGGTGCTATCCCACTGGTTTTGCAAGCTGTCGGGGCACAGGTCTTTGCTCACATTGAACTCCAGATTTTGCTGCGCCTCTATTTCGGGGTCGAAGCTGGCCGTAATTTCTATACCATTGCTGTTGTTGCAGGACACAGCTACAAAACACAATGCCGCAAAGCACAGCATGCGCAATACAAACCTTGAGAGGGATACCATAAAGAGTGGGATGTACTGTAAATGTACTACACAGTTATATATGTTTTGCCGCCGGCAAATGTTTAACAAAACAACTGCATAAGGCTACAAAAATGCCCCTGTTTAGCCGCCAAAAGTGTATTCTTGATACGTGTATCAGGTTTGGTTACATTATTTAGTCCTAACTTTGCCCCGATAAATAATATTTTATTGATATAATACACGGGTACTGTTTGGACGGGCTATAAAAACCAACTGCTGCGGGTTTTTACAGACAAACAATCATATCCGGGTCGTATCAGTATACTGTTCCGATAATCAATTTTTTTCCGCACAACATGGTATTTCTTACTCGTGTAGAACATTTTAACGCCGCTCACCGCCTGCACAACGACGGCTGGAGCGATCAGGAAAACAAAGACGTTTTTGGCAAGTGTGCCAACCCCAACTGGCATGGCCACAACTACGAGCTGCACGTAACTATAAAGGGCGAACCGCACCCTCAAACAGGCTTTGTGTACAATGCCAAAACGCTGGGCGACCTCATAAAAGACATCATTGTAGAGCAGGTAGACCACCGAAACCTGAATCTGGACGTGCCTTTCATGAAAGGAAAATTTACCAGTGCCGAGAATTTGGCCATAGGTATATGGAACGAGCTGGCACCGCACATCAATAAAGATGGGGTACAGCTACACTGCATCAAACTGATAGAGACGCGCAGCATATATGTAGAGTACTACGGCGGCTAACTGTGCCGGCACCACTCACCCAACAAAAAAAGAAAAACAGTGGCTTATCATAAACACGAATCGTACGATGCAGCGGCTACAGAAACCCTGAAGACCGCATACACATCTATTATAGGTGCTATAGGCGAGGATGCCAACCGCGAGGGACTACTGAAAACGCCCGAGCGTATGGCTAAAGCCATGCAATTCATTACCCAGGGGTACAACACCAATGCCGCCGACATACTGAATGCGGCCCGTTTTCATGAAGACTATAACGAGATGGTGCTGGTAAAGAACATAGAGCTATACTCGCTGTGCGAGCACCACTTGCTGCCGTTCTTTGGCAAGGCACACATTGCGTACATACCCAATGGTGTTATTACCGGCCTTAGCAAGCTGGCGCATGTGGTAGAGTGCTTTAGCCGCCGCTTACAGGTACAGGAACGCCTTACGCACCAGATACTGGATGTGATACAGGAAACCCTGAACCCACTGGGCGTAGGCGTAGTAATAGAGGCACAACACCTGTGTATGATGATGCGCGGTGTGCAGAAACAAAACAGCGTAACCACCACATCGGCCTTCAGCGGCGAGTTTATGAAAAACGAGACCCGCTCAGAATTTTTAAGACTAATCTCTGCAGATTTGTCGTAAAACAATTTTTTGTTTACCTTTGCAATCGCAATTCCCGGCAGGGGAGTTGTTTAATACCGGTTCGGGAAGTAGCGCAGCCCGGTAGCGTACTTGGATGGGGTTCAAGTGGTCGCAAGTTCGAATCTTGTCTTCCCGACGATAAAGGCCTGATAATCAACAAGTTATCAGGCTTTTTTATGCCCTGAAGTGTTGGTTTTCAGGGGGTTAGCGCATGTCATGCGCTGATATTGCAACTGCCTTAATATGGGCCTTTAAGACCACAAAAACGACCATTTGCGTCACCATAATGAGCAAAATGCGTCACCTTTTGCGTCACCCTGACGCAAGTAATCCCATTCCTTAACCAACTAATACAAGAACATAATGAAGACAGCTTCATTTGGTGTAAAGCTGTTCCTCAAATCAGGACGGCTTAAAGAAGATGGTACAGCTACCATATACGCCCGCATAAGACTTGACCGAGATAACAAGATGGAGCTGACCACCAATAAGAGTATTGCTCCCAAGTATTGGCACGAGAGCGGCAAGGTAGTCAGGCATCCCGACGCAAACCAGATAAACAAACATTTGGATGCGTTCAAGAACAAAATCAACAGCGCCTATTCAGAGCTGTACATTGCACGGCAGGACATCACCCTAGAAGCCATTAGGGCAATCGTATTAGGCGAGCCTGCAACGCCAAAGCATACCCTACTGGCTGTTGCCATTGAACATGACGTACACTTCAAGAGTATGTTGGGTATCAAATACAGCCAAGGCAGTTACAAGAACTACAAGACCACACTGAAATACCTACAGGAATTTGTGCCAGCCTATTCAGGCAAGGCAGACATCCCGCTTGCGGCTGTCAACTATAAATTCTGTGAGGCGTTCTTCAGCTATCTAACTACAAAGAAGGACTGCCATAACAATGGGGCTAACAAACAGCTACAACGACTGAAGAAGATAGTGAACTATGCTATAAAGCTTGGCTACATTCAGACAAACCCCATGGCAACCTACTCGCTGGAATTCGTGCCTGTGAATAAGGTGGCTCTTACTCTGGCTGAGATAGAAAAGCTAGGAGGTCTGGAACTACAACGGCAGACTTTAGAACAGGTAAGAGACGTATTTCTTATGCAATGCTATACTGGGCTATCCTATGCGGATATCAAGCTACTGGGACAAAAGCACCTATCAAAGGCAGAGAATGGCACTTACTGGATTCACATGGAAAGACAGAAGACTAAGGTATCGTTCGCCATTCCATTATTGCCCCAAGCTCTGGTCATCTTACAGAAGTATATGCTTGAGAAAAGGAGCGATGCCCCTTTACTGCCAGTTTTGTCGAACCAGAAAATGAACGAAAACCTGAAACTGATACAGGAGCTTGCAGGCATATCAAAGAACCTGACAACTCACCTTGCCAGGCATTCGTTCGCCACATCTGTAGCCCTAAGCAATGGCGTACCTATTGAAACGGTTTCTCGTATGCTGGGGCATACAAAGCTCAGCACCACACAGGTGTATGCTAAGGTATTAGAGACGAAGATTGAGGCTGATATGCAGCAGTTGAGTATGAAGTTGATAGAGAAACAAAATGCGAAACCCTCTAAACAGCAGAAGCCATGATACAGCGCATAGTAAGCTTCTTACGAAACGTACTTATAGCGGTACTAACGTTACTTCTATTAGGGCTGTGGGATTTTATCTGTAACCCAATGAGGTACATCCATAGATGGTAAGGCAGCTAACCTAATCGAGCGTAAAGTCCATCAATTCCTTTGGCTTCACTTTCAAGATGCGCGCAATAAGGCAGATATGGGACAGGGAGGTGTTTATCGCCCCTGTCTCTATCCTGCTTATCTGAGAAGGAGGTAACCCCGCCTCATTGGCAAGCCGCTCCTGTGAGTAGCCCTTTTTTAGGCGTATCTCACGGAGTTTGCTGCCAAAGGCTGCAATACCCTGTTCGTCCTTATAATAAGTCCGCTTGCTCACTTCACAAAGGGAGCATTTACCAGTAGTTCAAACCATAGCAAATTTGCTATGAAGCAAAGAAAAAATCATACATTCACACTCAAACAAAATCACTTCATGAATGAGAAATACAGCGGCTCTGTCGCACTAATCATATGGCTAATAATCGCGTCGGTCAGCGTCCTGTGTGGAGTCTTAGCTTGGAATATCATTGAACCCGAGAGCTTTTTAGGCGGAATTGGCTTTATCATACTGTGGGGGGTGTTTAGTAAAGCGGCTCACTTCATTGTTTTTGCAATAGCTGCCAGCATAGCAATCCAGGAAACAACCAAACAGCCTGCTTATGAGGCACCTGTTGAACGGCATAGAGAAAATCCATTCAATTCTCTGCCGCAGGAAACAATGATATTGACTCGGATAGAACGGCCAACGGACAAAACGCTTTCGCATAACTACCATTCTGGCAAGCTCGGGCATATCACGTTTGGCCAGTCAACCATGAATGATGTACACGCTATCTGGGGTACTCCTAATAACGTAGAGCGAAAGTGGACGAAGAGCTATAACGCTTACGACAAAGGGTTAACATTCATCGCTACAAACGACTCTACGAAAACAGTGATAGGTGTTGGTGTCAATTACGACTTTGAGCCGATACTATGCGTCGATAGCCATGACGAAGATGAACATGACAGCAATAGAAGCGATTTGCTTGAAGACAGTGATCTGTATATGGAGGAAGATGCAGCCCCGATTGTGTTTGCCCAGCCCATGCCGCTAAGGACTTTCATGCTGTATTTCCCCCTTATGGAAGGTGTAAATCCCAATGACGTACTCAAGGTAATATCAAATGAATATGCCGTCTTTGAATACAAAATTACGGACGATTTCTATGGAGATAAAACCTTGAAACTGTTTGCAAGAAGAGATATGGTAAATACTAAGCAGGTTGCACTTACACCCATTGAGATTATAGAGATTACGGATTTGCACTCGGAAATATTGAGACGAATACCAAGCTGAGGCATTAACTTCAAATCATACACAATGACTAATCTGACCTACCGCGATTTCTGTTTACACCACCTTGATTACATGATAGAGTACCTGTCAGTCAACTATCCATTTTCTCCCCGACAAATAAAGGAGAATTGGGATGTGCTGGTAAAAGGGGATGCATTCTACCCAGTGTATATACGAGACGCAGAAACAATTTGCATGCCGAAATTCGGACTTTCATTCAACCGAAATGTTGTCTGGACTGATGAATTGCGGTCGCAATGGAAGGTTGGTAAATGGGACCCATATCACGGTATTCTTAAAGGACTCGGCGGAGTATTGACCAAAGAACTCGGGGAAGTGGAGGATGCTAGCATTGACATACTACAAATGATTCCCTTGGACATTCAGCAAGTAATAAGCATGGATGATGCGCTAATTTGGGAACGGGCATATAACCTGTACGATACTGCAGAAGAGCTAAGTATGGTTGAGGGCTGGCCTGCTTACTTAATGGAAATGGAAGAATACTCTCTAATGACGGTAGAGGAATTGCAAGCAGTTTATCACAAGAATAAAGTTGAGGTTCTCGTTAACCCGTCAATATGGGCATATACCATGAAACCACAATTGACGGAGACCCTTGTTGATGAATTGTTGTCCCTTTATAGGGCTGGGTATGTTCCTGGACACATACAAGACCGCTGTAACGTTAAGCGTAGTTGGCGGTCTTGTTAACCTGGGTCTAATCGAATAAGTAATGGTGATAGTCTCTGGGGAATGGCTTGCAGAATTGTAACATTGCAGACTTTGCAGGTTCTTAGACTTTGCATTACATTTGAAAAAAAGAATACTTATGTTCATTGTCATTTATAAAGAAGGTTCACAACACGACACGCCGCTCACAAGAGAAACATATGATTTGGCAAATGCGCTGCCTGGTGAAAAATATCTCTTTGAGTTTGGTGCTCAAGGCAAGTACGTCTATGCGCTAAATGTGGCACATGGTCTGTGGTATAATGTAGCTTGGTCAAAAGCCTATTTTCAACATGGCGACTATTGCCTGACTGACGTTAATCATATAAAGACTCACTTAGTTGAATTCGTTTTCAGATACAAGGATGTTGAGGATATTCCCATCAGGGTAGATACAACTAATGGAGGTATGCCCAAGGGCATAACAAACGCAGTAAAGGAAATAATGCTTGCATCAAAATTCGCTTCATGGGCTGAATACCAGAAACATAGGGCTACTCAGGACGAAATAGTTACTCTAAAGAAGAGAGTTGAGGAGCTTGAAAAGGAGAATAGTGAACTCAAACAAAATCTTGTTGTCCCAAGCTCAACAGAGTAGTCGCAAAAGATGTCCGCTCACTCATGTAGTAACACATAATAACATTCGAATGACCCTCATAAGCCGATTAGTCTTCTTTACTGATACAAAGAAGACGGCGAAACAATCGTCTGGCAAAGTAAGACTGCAGGAAATATCCATTGTTATTCCTGTAAAGGATAATCAGCAGGGTATTGACAACTACATTGAGGCATTCTGTAAGACCCAACGCTCCGAACATTATCCCAAAGAAATTATAGTCGTAGATAATAATTCGGTGGAGCCGATAGATGTACGACATTGGCTGGAGAAATGTCCTGTACCGATATCAGTGCTGCATTGCAAACAACCTGGGGCAGGTCCTGCACGAAATGTTGGCGTGCGGAACGCAAAAGGTGAATGGGTATTGTTCAATGATAGCGATTGTCTACCTACAGAAACCTTGCTTACAGGCTACCTTAATGCCTGCAATCGGTCGGTAGGATATGCGGGTAATGTACATTCATTGGGTGAAGGGGCTATGTCGAAGTATTATCAAAGTCAGGAAATTCTTGTACCATTAAAAGTGCATGATAATCTGAGGGGATTTGTCCCGCAGTATCTAATCACTGCAAATTGTTTGGTATGGCGAGATGCCTTTGATGCAATTAGTGGCTTTAATGAGAGTATTAGTGGTGCAGGAGGAGAGGATATTGACCTAGGACTTCGCTTGTCTCAAGTAGGCCACCTTTCTTATGCGTTTGATAGTGTTGCTAAGCACAATTTTGATGATGGAATGGTCGGTTTTTATAAACGGTTTAGGCGCTACGGCAGGGGTAATAGAACCGTATCAAGAATATGGAATGTCAACCTTTCGCCACGTCCCTTCAGGCCTAATGTGACGTCACCTGTGAATTGGATTCTAGCGGTTATTCAATTTGCGGCTTTGTTCATTGGATATAATTCCTCCTCAGAATAATAATTTGGCTCGAAGACTCTCAATGAGGGCCACAATAAGCTGCGATAAGCTCGACAAAATTGCTTTTTATTGGCTCTTAGTTACAAAATGTTCTTAAAAAATTACAATTTTTGTATTCCGTTCGTACTTTCCTACTTTTGCATTGGGTGACAACATCCATAGCTGCGCCATAGCCAGCCAAAATCAAAAGTAGATACCCCGTTAGGGATGAAGGCAGATGCTTGATAAAGCAGCCCAGTTGAATCTAAATACATTATCCTCCATACCGTCCACCATTGGAGATTTAGGTTCCCAAAAACACAATGCAGTATAGAATCTTCTTGCAATGCAAGGTAGATACTTGTGCGAGAACGTGCAGGGTATACTCATTGATGTATCCGCCCTTCAATGGGCATAAGCTTGGAGAAACGAGAAGCATTGTATGTATGTGAAGAAAATATATGTACACAATTATCGTGACAACGAATGACTATTCATTCTAAAACACAAGCTGAAAACTCAATGCTCGAAAGTGGTCCAAAAAAAGGATGGATTACAGGTACCGAGATATTGAATCTAGCAGAAGACGATAAAAGTCGTTTTCTGTGGGAACCATTTATTCCCAAAGTTGGTATGGTAGCCTTAGCGGGTGCCTCTGACTGCGGTAAATCTACCTTGGTAAGACAGTTAGCTATATCAATAGCAACAAAACAGAAAACATTTTTAGGTTCTCCTTTGAATGTAAATCATGGTAGGGCTTGTTATATAGCCACAGAAGATGAGCAGTACGGAACAAAACCAGTTCTGCAAAAGCAGTTGAAGGGCTTTGGCTTTGACGCCTTGGATACTCTTCACTTCGATTTCGAATCTGAAAACTTTTACAAGGATGTCGAGACATTCTTGTCAGAGTTTAGGGTCGACCTTATTGTAATCGACGCATGGTTGGATATCTTCCAAGGGAACCCCAACGATGCAGCGGCAGTTAGAAGTGAATTGAAACCTTGGTTCCGCCTAGCCAAAAAGCACGAATGCTGCTTTTTATTGCTACATCATAATGTGAAGAATTCTGAGAATTCAGACCCAAACAAAAACAAGCTAAATGGTTCTCAAGCATTGGAAGCGAAGCTTCGCTGCATTTTTGAGCTTCGAATGGCGGCAAATGCGCCTTCTGATGAGCGTCATCTGACAATCATTAAAGGCAACTACTTGCCACCAGAACAGAAGAACAAACCATGGATTCTAAAGTTAGACTCTGAATCAATGCTGTTTACCAAAATAGGCGAAAGTACTCGACTAGACGGGGTGGCAAAGAGGAAAGGGTACGACAGAGACTTATGGTTGGCTCGATACAAAGAAGTGGCGAAGGATGGGCTTTCGATTAAATCGGTTGTGGGCATACTGGATGAGAAATTTCCAGATGAGGAAGTGCCCAAGATGACTTGGTTCAAAGAGAACAAAGTTGCAATGGACGGTCGTTCTAATGGCATAGAAAATGACCGACCGACCGCTTTGGCTTCATTGGACTCGTTAGTAGATCCTACCATTGAAGAAAATCCACTTCGGTGCTAGCGATATTATCAGGTTGCCTTGTTTACAGCAAGGCAGCCTTTTTTAACAACATAAAAACAGAAAGATGATAAAGAATATAAATGACTTAAAGTTGGCTACAATAATGGTTAAACCAATTACAAAGAATGGAGAAGTTGCGCAAGCGACAGGATTTTTTTACCAAGCGATGGTCAATGGCAGTCTCGAGCAATTCATAATAACGAATAAGCATGTCATTAGAAATGCTCATGAAATATCATTGGAACTACCGCTTGCAGGTATAAGTGCGGAAATGCCATCAAATCGATACATGGGCTGCACATTTAAAGATATCGAGAGTATTGTCTCTCACCCTAACTCAGAAGTAGATTTGTGTGCTATTCCTGCTTCCAAAATTTTCAAATTGGCACAAAAAAAGAAGTGGAAATTGGCAGCAACCTTTTTTGAATCATCGGACCTTTTAGTTGGGAAATTCGCGAATGATGTTGACGTTATAGAAGATATTTACATGGCTGGTTTTCCAGGCGGATTTGGGGACAACTATCACAATACGCCACTTATATCTAAAGGCACAACAGCAACAGATTTCAAAATTAATTTTAATGGAAAAAAGGATTTTGTAGCAAACTTAACAGGATGGAATGGAAGTAGTGGTTCCCCCGTTATGATGACGAAAAAGACCCGTCGATATGAAAAAAATGAAACAATCGAGGAGAGTCGGCTGGTGTTAGCTGGAGTAATGTATGTTTGTCTTGACCATATCAGAATACTAAAGGTTGCAAAGGACAAGGTATACACCACCCTACCAAGCAATTTATTGGTCATTCTAAAGGCAGAACGAATCAAAGAGCTTGAATCGAGGATAAAGAAACAGGCAAGTCTACAAGCGGTTGCAGCCTAAACAAACGTCCTTCAGCCTCCGAGGTTTCTACCTTGGGGGCTGTTTAATTTATATGTTTATGTATGTGTGAACTGTTGCAAGATATTTATATGCATTTATACAATATGTTGTATTTGGAAGCTATGTATGTATATAGCATTAATTCGCCTATTGTTGAAGTCAAGGAATATCTAAGTTGAAAAGTTATCAACAATTAGTGGATAACAGACTTGCTCTTTTAATCTAGTCAAGCCGTTGCCATAACTTTACAGAATGGTGAAAAGTGTTGATATAATTGAACATAAAGAAATTACTAGATATACTTTTTCAGGCCATGAGTCCTTTCAATGTCGTCATCTTTGGTTGAAAAAGGGGTACGATTTTATCAAGTCTGGCAAGTCATTTAGTAGTGAGGATGCCGTCGTTGAACTAGGAGTGGGAAAGAATATGGTATCATCCATTCGTTTTTGGATGAAAGCCTTTGATATTATTGACAATAATGACCAAGTTACAAGGCTTGCGGAAAATCTTCTTGCCAATGAAGGATGGGATCCTTATTTGGAAGACGAGGCTACACTTTGGTTGCTACATTACCATCTTGTTAAGAAAGGACTGGCCTCTTCATATTCTTTGATATTTAATGAATTGAGGAGGGAAAAAATTGAATTTACAAAACAGAATTATCTTCTGTTTGTAAAGAGGAAAGCTGAGTCTTTCAAGATGACACCATTCAATGAAAAGACACTAGGTGAAGACTTTGGAGTGGTTACTAAAATGTACATTCGGTCAGATGCACAAAGCAAGGACAAAGAGGATACATTTTCGGGATTGTTAACAGAATTAGACCTTATTAAAAGCTACGGGAAAAGGGGAGAAGAGTATTATGTAATAGAAAACAGTGATAGGAACGAACTGCCTGAAGAAGTTTTACTTTACTCAATTCTTGACCATGGTCAGTTTGATTCGTCCGTGAGCCTTTCAACTATTGAACAGGAAGATAACAATGCAGGGAGCGTTTTTGCTATAAATAGAACTGGTCTTGTCAGTAAAATCGAGTCGATATGTGGCAAGAATAAGAATATCACTTACACTGACCATGCTGGTGTAAAGGAGTTACAATTCAAAAAGAAACTAGACCCGTTTAGAGTTTTAGACCACTACTATGCCAAGTAAATTCACTACATCAGTAAATATTATACGCGATTCCCAAAGGGATTTGAACTATATCCCTACACCTAATGGAGCCAAGGTCGTGAATCAAATTTGCAATGATTTCAAGAAGGGAACTCGTTCGTTTAACATTATTGGGTCATATGGTACAGGGAAGTCTTCATTTCTTTGGGCTTTCCAACAAAGCATATCTGGAATAAAAAAACATTTTGATATCAATCTACTTTCTAAGCCCAAGGTAGATTTCATAAACATCGTAGGTGAGTACAAATCCATAAAGGAAGTTTTTGCAGATCACTTCAATGTAAAAAACAACCGTCACCTTTCAGAAAACATCTTCTCCGAAATTTATAATCACTACCATGACTTAGGTAAGGGTAATTCCATCTTGTTTATTGTCCTTGACGAATTCGGAAAATTTCTGGAGTTTGCTGCTCAAAATGAGCCAGAAAAGGAACTGTACTTTATACAGCAATTAGCAGAATTCGCTAATAATCCCGACTACAATATTGTGCTTTTCACTACAGTACATCAGAGCTTTGATGCCTATGCTATTTCACTTCAAGCATCGCAAAAGCATGAATGGACAAAGGTCAAAGGACGTTTTAAGGAAATTACGTTCAACGAGCCAGTTGAGCAGTTACTATTTCTGGCGGCCGAACATTTAAGTACAAGAGCATCGGCCCAAGCAGCGTCAAAGGAAATTACCAAGTCAATTGAATTGTTTATAAAATCGAAGGCGTTTAGCAATAACCCAGATTATGTAACTGAAATTGCCGAAAAGCTGTATCCGCTAGACATCATTGCAGCCAATATCATAACGACATCCTTACAAAAATATGGTCAAAATGAACGCTCGTTATTTTCATTCTTGGAATCAAATGACAATACAGGTATAATATTTCATACTCTAAGTAGTGCCGATTTCTACGGGATTCCACATGTATATGACTACTTGATTTTTAATTTCTATTCTTTCATTAATTCACGCTTTAACCCTGACTTTTCTGCATGGCAGTCGATCAAAAGTGCATTGGAGGAATGTGAGCGTACTTTCGATAAAGATATTAATAACTACTGTAAACTCATTAAAACGATTGGTCTCTTAAATATATCTTCGGCTGCTGGCTCTACGTTGGATAAGACTTTTCTAACCAATTACTCCAAGATTTGCTTAGGGATAACTAAGCCCGAAGACTTAATTGAAACCTTAGAAAAGAAGAAAATAATTCTATATCGTAACTACAGTAAACGATATGTCCTTTTTGAAGGTACAGACCTTGACATTCAAACTGCCCTAATAGAGGCTGGCAATAAGGTAAGTGATGTTACCGATGTTGCTACACTGTTGAATAAATACTATCAACTTCCCCCAATTACAGCGAAAGAAGAAACATATAAAAAAGGAACTCCCCGACTATTTGAATATCGCATTTCCGCTTACCCAATAAATGAAATTCCTGAAAATGAAATTGATGGGTTTATCAATTTGGTATTTAATGAGACGGCTAATGTTGATGAGATATTAGAACATTCAAAGAAGCAAAAAGAAGCCATACTTTATGGCTTTTATAAAAACTCAAAGTCAGTAAGGGATTTGCTTTTTGAAATAGAAAAGACAAGAAAAGTAATAGAAGAAAATGAGGGCGATAAGGTTGCGGTCAGGGAATTAACCAATATAATATTGCACCAGCAGAACCTGTTGAATTATAAAATTCTAAACAATTTCAACAACACAAAGAAGGAAATAGCATGGATTTTTAAAGGCGAAGAACACGTCGTTAATAGTAAGAAGGATTTCAATAAACTCCTTTCCTACATCTGTGGCAAAGTCTATTCAAAGGCTCCTATTTTCAATAATGAGTTGGTGAATAAACACAAAATATCTGCTTCAATTCATACTGCAAAGAAGAGCTACTTTAAAGCACTTGTGAATAATTGGGATAAATTTGATTTGGATTTTCCTAAAGATAAATTCCCTCCCGAGAAAACAATCTATTTGTCATTGTTAAAAAACAATGGGATAGAACTGGACAGCGATATTTTTCAGCAGCAGCGCATAGTTAGTTCAGAGAAAAATTTCCATCACCTTTGGCGTGCATCTTTAGATTTCTTAGAGGGTGCAAAAGTATCACGCAGAAAAGTTGTAGAGTTAAATGAAATGTTGAGTCGTCGGCCATTTAAGTTAAAGCAGGGACTGATAGATTTTTGGGTGCCGACATTTCTATTCATCAATCGAGATGACTTTGCGTTATTTAACGAAGATGGTTACATACCTTATCTGACTGAGGAGGTACTCGAATTAATGACAAAATATCCTGACCAATATGAGATAAAAACATTTGCGGTTGAGGGCATCAAACTTAACTTGTTCAACAGGTACAGAGCGTTTCTCAATCAGAATTCGGAAAACAAGCTTACCAACAATACTTTTATTGAAACTATAAAACCTTTTTTGACATTCTACAAAGGACTACCCGAATATTCCAAGTCTACTCGTAGGATATCTCCTGAAGCTTTATCTGTTAGACATGCAATTTCAAACTCTAAAGACCCAGAACAGACGTTCTTTAGTGATTTTCCTACTGCTTTAGGCTTCAATGTGGATGCGATACAGAACTCCAGTGATGACCTTCAGAATTATATCAAGAAGTTGCAGGAGGCCATTCGTGAGCTTCGTACAACTTATGATGAATTGGTCAATCGAATAGAAGGCTTTATACAGTCAGATTTGGTTGGTGAAAGCGTATCATTCGAACTGTACAAAAAATCACTGCAATTACGCTATAAAAATCTTCGTAGGCATCTACTATTACCCAAACAGAGGACTTTTGTTCAACGAGTAGACTCACAGCTCGATGACAGAAAAGCATGGCTGAATTCCATTGTTCAAGCTGTTATCGGAAAGACATTGGAAAAAATAAATGACGAAGATGAGGCTGTAATATGTGACAAATTAAGGGCGATGATTATCGAGTTAGATACGCTTACAGAAATGTCCGTTTCTGATTTCATAGAAGAAAAAGAGGATGTTGTCAGCCTTGAAATAAGTTCCTTCTCCGAAGGTGCTCAGAAGAAAATAGTTCGTCTGCCCAAGGAGAAAAATATAGAGATTACTGCAATTGAAAGTACAGTGTTAGAACAACTATCTTCAGACGATGCTGTTAACATCGCAGCACTAACTAATGTCCTTAAAAAACTACTGCAGAAATGAAAAAGGTGAGACACGTTTTAGGGATTTCAGGGGGCAAGGATAGTGCAGCTTTGGCTATCTACATGAAGGATAACTACCCTGAACTTGATATAGAATACTATACAGCTGATACAGGAAAAGAGCTGGATGAGACGTATAAGTTGATTGATAATTTGGAGGTGTACTTGGGCAAAAAAATAATTCGGTTAACTGGTGCCCCGAATAGTCCTGAATTGCCATTCGACCATTTTTTGAAAATGTATGGAGGTTACTTACCCTCTTCTAACGCACGTTGGTGTACAAAAAATTTGAAGCTTGCACCCTTTGAGAAATTCGTTGGTAATGACCCCGTAGTATCCTATGTTGGGATAAGAGGAGATGAAGATAGGGAGGGGTATATTTCCAAGAAGAGCAACATTCAATCGATATTTCCGTTTAGAAGAAACATTTGGAGCGAGGACGTAATTAGCAGAATGTTGGCAAATTCAAATATCTCGGCTACACTGGCACTATATGGAACGTTGGAACAGAGCTCAAAATCAGACCGCTATATTGAACTTCTAAAAACTCCCTTATCAACGATCTTCACTCTATCGCAAAAACTGAATCAGTTATTGGATTTGGGCGTAAAAGAATTCAACCGCCTGGTGTTTGCTTTTTTAAAGAATTCGCAATATCCGTTAGCTACAGAAGAATATTTTCCTTTAGTCAATAGTGAAGACATTTTGATTAGGAAAGATATTTTTAATATCTTGGAAACAAGTGGGGTTGGCGTACCTGAATATTACAAAGAAATAGAGTTTGAGATAAACGGAAAATCAAGCACCTATGCTAGAAGCAGGTCTGGATGTTTTTTTTGTTTTTACCAGCAAAAAATTGAATGGGTATGGCTTTATGAGCAGCATACAGAGTTGTTTCTAAAGGCAATGGAATATGAGAAGGATGGCTATACTTGGATACAAGATGAACCTCTTTCAGACTTAATCAAGCCCGAGAGAGTCCAGCAAATAAAGGAGGAATACATAAAACGCACAGATAGAAAGAACAAAACACAATCACCATACTTGCTCGATATCCTTTCTGAAGCAGAAGGCGAAGGATGTGCAAGTTGTTTTATTTAGCTATGAGTGAATCACAACTCTCAAAAGAAGAACTCCTTTTACAACGTGCAGCGATAAATGCACAAATTGCTGCTATAGACCCTAATAGTATTGCATTTTCTGTTGACGCAAATATTATTAATCGGCTTGGAAAAGAATTGGTTGGACGAGCAGAAACTGCGGTGTCAGAGCTAGTAAAAAATGCCTACGACGCAGATTCAACGAGTGTAGAGGTTGATTTTATTGATACGAATAGCCTTACGGGAAAAATTAGAATCAAGGACAATGGATTGGGAATGGATAGAGCTTCGTTAATAAAGGGCTTTATGAGACTATCCTCTCCCGACAAACTCTTAAATCCTATTTCACCCGTATTCAAGCGAAGAAGAGCTGGTCAAAAGGGTATCGGACGATTTGCCACACAAAGACTTGGTGGTAAACTGACGATTCTCACAAGAAAAAGTGATTCTGAAACTGGTCTAAAAATAATTATTGATTGGAATCGGTACGGAATTAATCAAGAGCTTGAAAGTGTTGAACATCAAATTGAAGATCGACAAGTAGATTTAGACGTAGGTACGACTTTGATAATAGAGAATCTTCGTGAGCAATGGTCACTAGCAGCGATAAAAAGAATATATAGGTATGTGTCAGAGTTATTACAACCTAGTTATGATGCAAGTTTTAAAGATAGTTCCTTTGATGTCAAGTTCAAATTTATTCAGGGGAATGAAGAGTATGTTATTGCAGATAGCGACAATATGATTTTTGATCGCGCGGTGGCGATTATTTGTGGTAAGGTTGACAAATTGGGAAATGGTTCGCTGTCAGTGAGAAGTGCAAAATTTGAAATAGACGAAGATATCAGTATTCCAAAGTCTGACGAACAACAAAGCTATAATTTCATTAAGAACATAGAGTTTAAAACGTTTTACTTTATATATAACCGTCCAGATTATTACGATTTTGATTATACGTTTACTCGATTAGAATATAATAAGCTAACAGAGATAGCAGATACAAATGCAGGAGTTCGCCTGTATAGAAATGGATTTAGGGTGCTTCCATATGGCGAACGATTTGATGATTGGCTTCGTCTTGATGAAAGATATTCAGCTTCTTCTGGCACAAATATCCCGTTTGGTACTAAGAACCTTTTTGGGTACGTCTCTATTCCTGACAGTGAAAATGAACTATTCGAAGAAACGTCAAGTCGAGAAGGATTAATAGAAAATGATGCATTTATAGAGCTTGTTGCCTTTGTTCAAGCAGCCCTACGAACAGCTAGAAGATTCATTTCCGAATCAGAGGGACTGTACAAAGCCCGTCAGCAAAGAAAGGAAAATGAAGAAAAGGCAAGGAAAAAAACAAAGAGGGAACGGTTTAAACGCTTAAAAGATGAGTTTGCCAAAGGAGGAAGAGCAGATCTCGCAAAAGAAGTAGACGAACTAGAGTCAGAAACAGAGTCTGTCGAAAAGGAGCTGCTAAATGAGCTTGCAATGTTGAGAGTTTTAGCAACATTAGGACTAACAATCGGCGAGTTCGGACATGAGATACGGCAGTTTAAGCAATGGTTTGACGCAGATCTAATTTTATTGAGCCAGCGTTCGGGTGATTTCGATAATATTCTACGGCGCCTTAGAAAGAGATTTGATTACTTTAGTAGCTATACTGCATATTTTGATACTGCAATTTCTAGGAACACCCAAAGGGAATTGAGTCCGCAAAATCTAAACTCAGTTGTTGACTCTTTTTTGACATCAGTTTCAAAAGGTATTGAGGACAATGGGATTAGCGTCGAGAGCGAAACGTATGGTACAAAGTTGTACACATGCCCAATGCACTATTCTGAATGGCATAGCATACTTTTGAATCTATACACAAATTCTCTGAAAGCTATAAAGAGGGCTAAACCTAAAACTAAGAAAATAAAAATCGTTGTGGGCAAAGAAAAAGAAGAGGTTTATCTCGAATTTTCAGATAACGGCGATGGAATAAAAGACGATGATAAAGATCGGGTATATAACGCTTTCTTTACTAGATCAATTGCTTACGATACGTCTCACGGACATGAAGATTTGATTGGAACAGGGTTAGGTCTTTTTATTGTAAAGAATATAATAGTCGCATATAATGGCAACATCAACGTAATACCTGCAGAAACAGGTTACAATACTTGCTTTAGAATAGAATTACCAATGGCAACAGAGGCACAACTAATAGAATATGACATATAGATTCTTGTATATTGATGACAATCCCACTGCTGATTCTCAGAGCTTAATAGATGTCATTAATGGCTATGAAATAATTTCCGTATTTCATGAAAAACCAGGGGCGTGGTCTGTGACAAACGATTTAGTTGATAAATATATTGACGATATAGACGGATTAATAATAGATTGGAAACTAAATGAATTTATTGATTCGGTTGATTTTAATACTGAAGCATTTGTGCAGGAGTTACGACTAAGAATATCTGGTAGGGAGAAAAGTATAAAACCCATACCAATAGTTTTGTGCTCGGCAAATCCCGACTTCGCAGTAAAATATCTTCAAGATAGTTCAAAACATAGTCTATTTGATTTGGTTCTCGATAAACAAAAACTAACAGAGCGTTTGGTAAGTGTACAATTAGCGGCACTAGCTGAGGGATACGAAATAATTAGAGGTCAACCCAATATCCTTGAACTGCTCTCAATAACGGATTCGACCATATTGGACTCTAGGTTTTTTGACATTTTAGGAGAAAAATTAAAAAATAGTCCTATTAGTGAAACCGTGCAATTCTTAATTAAAGATTTCATTGGATGCCCTAGTATTCTAATCAATGAATCTTTGCTAGCGGTTAGGTTAGGAATTGACAAAGATTTTTCGGCAGGATGGAACGACGTTATGCACTATTTTATTGAACAAAAGACGTCATATGAAGGAGTCTTTAGTTCTGGGTGGCGAAGGTTTTGGATGCCGCTATTGAATTCGAAGTGGAAAGAATTGACTGGTCGGCCGTTTAGAGGTATGTCTGCGGATGAAAAAGTGGAGTTTTTGTTATCCAAAGGTTTTGAGAACATTATACCAATTAAGTTACAGGAGATGTGTGCAAGCAATAAATTTTGGACTATTTGTGTAAATTCAAATGTCGCGATAGATACTGTAGATGGACTGTTGGCATCGTGTGCTGAAAGTACATTTCCGTGGCAGGATTTACAGTACATTAGTCCTCTTTCTGCGGTTAAAGAAACTGGCGTTAGAGTAGCGAAAAGTGAGCTGCATAGGCTCGACAATTATAGAACTCTTTATGAACAAACCCATGTCCGTAATAGAAAGTAAGGACTCAGTCGCAGATGATTTACTTCGAGTCTATTATCTATTGATAAAATACAATTTGTGTGAAAAAAACTTAGACCAGTTATATTTGGCAGAGGGGGAGTGTAGAAGGAATTCAAATGAGGATATTTGGGCGTATTCAGTAACTTCTCTTGAATTTTATATTGATAAGCTCCCGCATGTTATTCCCGTTGATATAAAAAATCTTGGGGCTAGGCTATCAGTTGATGTTGAAGGATACTATTATGCCGACGATATTGTTACAAATCCATTAAAAGCAATAAACCAATTTGATATTGAGATTTTTGGTGTTAACGAAAAAGGGGCTCCTCTTATTTCTTCATGGCATTTAGACAAGCATGAAATTGATGCGCATGATGGCGATGGGAAACTTTTTCATCCAGAATATCATATAACGTATGGCGGGCACATCATGGAGAATAGTGGGTATGATTTCGGCGCCTCAATCATCTTAAGAAGCCCTAGACTCCTTCATCCGCCAATGGATGCAATATTGGGAGTGGATTTTATTTTGAGAAATTATGTATATAAAGAATGGACTGAAGAATTGTTTTCAGAGTCGGAGTATCAGTTGGCGATACTAAATTCAAAGAGACGTTTGTGGAAGTCGTACTATCTAGCATTGGCAAGTTATTGGCATAACTTTGGGGAGTATAATCTTGACAAGGAATTTTCAAGGATAGTAGTTTCTCATTAACTTAAATAGAGTCTTTCGGAGTAAATCGGACGATCAGTGTTGTAACGTGTATCTAACTTAATAATCCACTGAAATAGCACTTGAATATTCTCAGTTATCTCCCACCTTCTCGGTAACGGCACATTTGAGCAGTTGGCATGTACCCATGCTTTTGCTTCACCAAAATATATTTCCCCACGTTCATCTACTTTTTGGAGGAAAGCAGCAATAAATGGGTGGCTAAAAAAAGCATTTTTCAGTCTGTCTCTGAAGACATCTATTGGTAATCCAAAAGGGAGTTTGTAGAGCGCCAAATCGTGTGTGACACAGTTCAGTTCAACATCATTGATGAAGCTCATTGTCTCATATACTCTGCATAAAGTATCAACATTATAGGTTAAAGGGAGAGAAGAGATTAGAAAATCCTTATCTGGTGCGACTATCTCAATTCTGAAATCTCCTTCATCGGGGAAGTCTTTCCTCTTTTGAGGCAGTTGCAGTACAAGCTGGTCGTAGATGTTATCTGTAATAAGTGTACTCTCTTGTTCAATAATGCTAAAGTATAGTCGATCCTCGATGCTCAGATTCTGAACACTAGTCGCGAGTTCGTAATTGTAATTGCCACTTGCGTCAAGGTTTAGTGCTCTATTGGATATATTGGCACTACCTAAAAAGCATGATTTGTAACTTGATACAAATGCCTTGAGATGAAGGCGTGTATTGCGAAACAATGAAATGCCCTTCTGTTTACAATAAGGGTATATCTCAAGGTCGCTTACTCCAGCAATTAAATCCTTGGTTTCCCACCTAACGAAAATAGCTTTACATGAATCATTTTTATCAAGCAATTCTTGCAGGGCATCCAATTTAATATAGGGGACAAATATGAAAAGGTCGGAAGAGTTTGCAAGAAACTCCTTTAGGTTAGGCAGTAAATCAGAACCGTTTTTGTAGAGTTTCATTACTTTTTATCTTTCCAATCAAGTATGAAGTTGTTCAACTTTACAGCAAACTGACTTCTAAAGCGTGTTATATATTGCTGATAAGAGACCAATTCTTTTTCTGCTTCAACCATAGCTCCAAAAAGCAACAAAAGAGGGTCAATTTTATTCATGTCATTTTCATCAAAGATTGGCCTAATAAACTCAAGATAGAAGTCATGTTGGGTGTTAATCTCAATGATAGTCCTGTGTCCTATTGGTTTATAGTTGTAAAACTCAGCAGCGCCAAGTTGCAAGAACACTATTAATTGGTTGTATTCAGTAGTAAAGAACCAATCGATAGCAAGGTTCAATTTAGCATTGTCGTTATCATACTCTGGATATCTCAGAAGTAGCCACCGTTTTAGTTCTTCTCTCACTTCATCTTTTTCCTCTTCTTCCTGATTGGTATCTTCATCAGGAAGAGGTACAACTACCGCTCCCGAAGGGAATGGACCTGAATCTTCTTGTTGTCCGCCATAGTCAGTCCCGCCATTTCCTGGATTATTGCTTCCGCCTCTACCTCCGCCTCTACTACCAGCATCCATACCATCAATGTGGATTTTCATTTCTTTTATTTGAAGCTCTATGAACTCGGAAAGTTTGCAAATAAACTCAAGTTGAATGTCATCTTCATCTCGTTCTAGTTGATCCTTATCAACGATTTTTCGAAACGAATGCACATTTTGCTTAGTATTATCAAGTCCGAAGTATAAATCAAAATTGGGCTCAAAGTCTATCTCTACTTTCCACCATCTATTTAAGGGGTCGCCGAGCTCTCCTATAAAACCAAATTCATCTAACTTAATTTCCCTCCCAGCGCGAACAATAGATATTCCCATGAACTCCCTGTATATGCCACCAATTTGAGAATTACCACCTTCTCTCTTTATTTCCTTTTTCGCTATGGAAAATCTAACCTTAATTGAATCTCCAATCTTTTCAAATAGAGCCTTGTTATCCTTATCCCCGTTGGGGTCGGGGAATAAATAATCACCGTCTTGCCACGGCTCGTTTGTAGCCATATTGCCATACGGGATAGGCAGTTGGGTGTCTGTCATTAAAAACAACGGGTCAACGGGTTTTATTGTCTTAGAAAGGGAGAAATTCTCTGAATAGGAACTGCCATTATCTTGTAGAACACGAATTTTTATTTCGACTTGTTGATTACTGATAAAGTATCGGAAAATTCGTCCTAAAGGCCATTCTATATGAGGTACTAATTTGTTTGCTCTGCGTAATATGAGTTTATCGCAGTCTACCCATCTAACAACGGTGCCTGACTTGAAAAGAGGTTTCATTGCTTGTTCAATGTGTGCAGGAATATTTTGCTCTGCCACGTCAGGTAGGTACTCGGAACTATTTGTTTTTATCTCCTTAAAATCAAAGTAATTGAAAAAGGTGGGTTTGCCTTTCCTCCAAGAATAGACTTCAAACCTGGGGCATTGCGAAGCGGAAGAGTTAGGAAGTCCCATGCCAAATTTACCGAGCCCCTTCGTTGCACCGTGCCTAGTACCTCCCCCAAATCTTAAGCTCGTTTCTAAAGTGCGTTCGTCCATGCCATCGCCATTGTCGACAACAACAATCTCATTTACGAGAAATTCTCGTCTGCCAGTTTTTGAAAGGCGCTCTATGAGTAGTATTTCAATCTTTGAAGCATTTGCCTGTATTGAGTTGTCAAGTAATTCAGCTAAGGCCATTGCTGTATCTCTGTAGCCATTGTCTCTAAGTGATTCAACACCGTTGGGGTCAAAATAGTGTACTGCCATTATTGGGTATTTAGTTGGTTAAGTGATTTTTCCATATTTCATCGTAGAATCCGAACATCTCAGATTCATTGCCTAAGTTGAAGTTGTCTCGCAAATCTATTAGTCTGTTTGTAGCATGTCCCCCATTTAATTCTCCTCTTAGCGCTCTGCCTACCATTTGGCTGTATAGCACTATTGATGTAGTTGGTCGAGCGATTATTAGGGTATTTAAGTTGGGAGCGTCAAATCCCGTAGTTAGGACACCGTAGTTAATCAGAACTTTGAGTTGGTTGCTCTTAAACAAATTGATGGACTCTTCACGTTCAGTTTTAGATGTGGTACTCAAAATTGTACCCGACTCAATACTGTTCGCTTTAAGTAGAGTTTGAAGGATAATGCAATGCTCTACATTACAAGCAAATATCAGTATGGACTCTCCATTGTCAACAGCCACCTTTACTTTGTCAATTATCAGTTTATTTCTGCCTGGATTTTTTGAGAGGTCGCCAAGTATAGAATTCAGCTTTTCATCTCCATAAATTCGCAAATCCTTTATTTGTTTTTGAGTAAGTTGTATTTGGACATCTGTCATCAACTCTTCCCTTTCAATTTTTGCTAAAACACCCATCTCCTGTAAGTAGCCAATAGGGTCGGGTATTGGGATGCCAAAATCATCAACTAAGCCAATTTTTGTAGAATTGAAAAAGTAAGCCAAGTGGTTATTCTCTGCATTTTCATCATCACTATCTCGTCCTGGCGTTGCCGTCAGGCCAATAAGTTGTGTCCCAGCAGAATGTTGCGTAAGTAGATTGATTGACTTCTCGTATGTAGAGGCGAGCGATTTATGTGCTTCATCAACAATTACTAGCTTTACCTTCTCAAGTATTCTTGCCTTTATTCTTTTTTGCAAAGTATTACTTGAGTTTATCATCGAATTGAATTTCTGAAAGCCAACGAAAACGACTGCCTTCTCTGCTTTCAGAATATCTTCAGGATACTCGTTGTCTCCATAGAGTCTGAAAATATCAATCTGCGTGTCGCCACGTAGGCGCCATGTGTTCGTGAAAGTTTCTAATGCCTGGTCACAAAGCTCTTTTGAATGAGCGAGCCAGATGATAAAATTGCTGCTATCAAAACCTCCCAATACAGATCTACATCTTAGGTAGTCAGATGCCAATTCCATTGCAGTTTTTGTTTTACCTGCACCCGTTGGCATATGAATTAGCATTCTGTTTGTGTAACGTGGATTCAGAAGAGTTTGAATAGCTTTATCCTTTAGATTCTTCTGATAGTTGTGTAAGTGATAGTTTGGTTTAAGCAGTTGTTCAAAATTGTCTTGAAAAACAATAGGGTCAGGTAAATAATAGGATTTGTCAATACCTAAAATATTTACAATGGTTTCAGAAAATTGATAGTTTCTGTATCCGAAATTCTTATTTGCGATTGTTTCTCTCTTATCGTCTGATGAATGCCCTTGAATTTTGTTTGCTCTTGCAATTTCCTCAATCGTTTTATCTTCCAAATAGATGATTAGGTCTCTAAAAACCTGCTTATCAAACAAGATATTCTTACCATACTTGTTTTGAAGTATTTCTGAGTAATTGACGTGGAGGTTATTGATGTAGATATTGTAATCTACTATCGCATCACATATGTCCTGCCCGACCAGCGAACGCAATCTTCCAGAAGGAATTTTGTTTAGATAGTGAATTAAATTCATTTATTTGGGTGTATTGCAATTTTGCAAAACCAAATATATAAAACTGCGATAAGCTTTTACATAGTTGGTCTTACAAGTTGTGGTCGGTCGCCCGATTTACATAGCAATTGACCAACCGACCATTCTTAGGCTAGGCTATCAAAATGGTTTACTTCTACCACAGGCTCGGTATTTACGTCCGTTGGGTCTGTTGCCATTAAGCCAGTTGGTTAGGTCACTCATTTCATTAGAGCATACTTTTAGTTGCCACCTATGGTACAAGTAAAACCAAGGGCGGCGCGGCATTAAAATTATATAAGCAACCTAGAAGTTTATTAAATAGTGTTATGCTATTTCGTGACCAACATCAATCGCTTCGCGAAAAAAACGATCATAAATTAGATTCCCAAAATTGAACACGAATAAGTTCCGTCGAGCTCGAGTTAACCCAGTATAAATTAGTTCGGCATTTTCGGAACTGCTTTGTTCATTCTCGATAAACAAGAATAGAGTGTCGATTTCCCAACCTTTAAAACTGTGTACCGTTGATAGTTTCATGGTGCCAGTTTTCATCCAGAAGTGATTTTTTTGAATCTTTCGAATTTCTTCTAGTTCACCTATAATTTGCTTATGCAGATGCAAATTCAATTCATTCTCGGGGACGCCTCTGTCAATCAGTTCCTTTATTCCTTTCTCCCTTATTCTCTCATATTCTTCCTGACTTTCAAAAGTCGTAGTTGTGTTCTCATGTTTAACAGTTCTAAATAGAAAATCAAGTTCTCTTAACATTTCAACTTTTGAACACAATATGCCGACATCAGATG
>JAGKWS010000037.1 GCA_021151685.1 Chitinophagaceae bacterium | reverse complement strand
ACCTCTCATGAAGACTGGCGAAGGTATTGTATTATTCCATCCCCATATTCCGGCCAATGCAAAAAAGTATGTAAACCAGGTATTGGATACCCGGTGGATAGGTCAGGGACCAATGGTAGAAAAGTTTGAGCAGGAGTTTGCCAACCGTTTTGGCGGCGGCACCGTGCCGCTTGCCGTAGGCTCTGGCACCGATGCCCTGCATCTGGCCTATCTGCTGGCGGGCATACAGGAGGGCGATGAAGTAATAGCACCCGTTTTTACTTGTACAGCAACCAACATCCCGTTTCTGTACATGGGGGCTACAATACGCTTTGCCGACGTAGAAAAAGACACCCTGAACATTGATGTTGACCATGTGCGCCGCCTGATAACGCCGCGCACCAAGGCCATTGTATGCGTACACTATGGCGGCCTGTGCTGCAATATGGACGAGCTACAGGCACTGGCCAACGAGCATGGCCTGATGATAATAGAAGACGCAGCCCATGCACTGGGAGCCACCTACAAGGGCCGCAAGGTGGGCGAAATGTCGGACTTTACCATGTACTCGTTTCAGGCAATCAAGCACATAACCACGGCCGATGGCGGTATGCTGCTGATAAAAAATGCCGACATGCTGGAAAAAGCCAAACGCCTGCGCTGGTTTGGTATAGACCGCTCGGCCAAACAAATGGGCATTTGGGAAAACGACATTACCGAAATAGGGTACAAATACCAGATGAACGATGTATCGGCCGCAATGGGTGTGGCCGGGCTGGAAGAGTTTGACGAAACACTGGCACTACGCCGCCGCCTGCTGGCACGCTATTTCGATGGACTGGGCCAGTACGATGGGGTACACTGTGTGGGTATGGGGTATACCGACCGCGAACATGCCGCATGGATGATGACCATTATAGCCGACAACCGCAAAGAACTACAGGCCCACCTGCGCAACCATGGCATAGAGAGCAGTCAGGTACACTACCGCAACGACCGCTATTCGGTATTTGGTGGCCGCCGCGAGGGCGAGTTCCCCAACATGGACAAGCTGGAAGATAAATATCTGGTATTGCCATTGCATACCAAAATGACCGAAGCAGATGTAGATTATATCTGTGATGTTATAAAGCAAGGCTGGTAATATATTACCAACACAATTCATCCATCCGACAATGACTTTTTGCCCCCGGCTTCGTCCCCGGGGGCTTTTTTTGTGCCTTACCTCTGGGTTGTGACCAATATCAGCGGTAAATATGCTATCCGTCAGCAAGCAACCTGCTGGCAGAAGGTAAGTTTGCCCTTGCAACAATAACAATAGGTTATGTACATCAGGCAGCTTTATACCAATTGCCTTGCGCAGGCAGCTTACTACATCGAATCGGACAGGGTAGCAGCGGTAATAGACCCCTTGCGCGACCCGGAACCCTATCTGGCACTGGCTGCCGAAAGGGGAGCACGGATTAAATATGTGCTGGAAACACACTTTCATGCCGACTTTGTATCGGGCCATCTGGACTTGGCCAATAAGACGGGGGCACTTATTGTATTTGGCCCCAATGCCACCCCCGACTACCGGGCACTGATAGCCACAGACGGCGAGCAGCTATCGCTGGGCAAAATGAAGATAGAAGTATTGCACACACCGGGTCACACAGTAGAGTCGGCCTGCTACCTGCTGTACGACGAGGAAGGCAATAAACATGCCGTCTTTACCGGCGATACCCTGTTTGCCGGCGATGTGGGCAGACCCGACCTCATGAGTGGCAACCTTTCGAAAGAGACATTGGCCGCCATGCTCTTCCGCTCGCTGCGCGACAAGATAAAAACACTTACCGACGACATCATTGTATATCCCGGCCATGGCGCAGGCTCGGCCTGTGGCAAGAATATAGGCACCTCGTCCTTTAGCACCATAGGCGAAGAGCGCCGCAGCAACTACGCCATGCGCATAGAAGATGAGCAAGAATTTATAAAGGCAGTAACCACCGACCTCCCCTACATACCGGGCTACTTTTTTGTAGATGCCCAACTGAATAAAAGTGGTGCCAGCCCGGTAGAAAGAGTGGTGAGTGCCAGCCTTTGTCCACTATCGGCCGAGGTATTTACCGACATGCACAATGCCGGTGCTACCGTGCTGGATACCCGCGACCCTATGGATTTTGCCGCAGGCTTTATACCCGGCGCTATCAACATAGGGCTAAATGGCGACTTTGCTGTATGGGCCGGTACGCTGACACCCCCCACCAGCCGCATACTGCTGGTATGCGACCCCGGTAAAGAGACGGAAGCCGTGCAGCGACTGGCCCGTATAGGCTACGAAAAAGTGCAAGGCTACCTGAATGGTGGCATGCATGCATGGTTTGCCGCCAACGAACGGTACGACAAAATAATGACCCTGCGTGGCGACGAATGCGCTACCCTTACCGATACCGAAGGGTATAAACTGCTGGATGTGCGCAACCGCCGCGAGACTGCCAGACAGCGTCTTACGGGCTCTTTGCACATTCCGCTTTCACTGCTGAAGGATAGAATAGACAATCTGCAAAGAGATGGCAAATGGCTTATATACTGTGCAGGTGGCTACCGCTCTATGATAGCTGCCTCGCTGCTGAAAGCAGCAGGGTTCCATTTTGTGGCCAGTGTAGAGGGTGGCATTAAGGAAGTGGCACAACTAAGCCCCCAACTGGTAGAGATGGGCGAAGAAGCATAATACATTGCAAACGAATGCATGCACAGATACAAAACCTGACCAAAATCAGGTTTTGTACCAATAAACATCAGGAGCGCACCCGATGTGGCAACATAATTTCGTTTGCTGAATGCCGAATCTTTTTTGCCATGTATCACAAATCATGAACGGCATCAACCATAAAAAGAACATGACCATTCCATAAACCGGATAACATGGAACAAACAACACAAACGCTGAATGCTGAAAGTGATCTGCTGGATTTTGCAAGAAAACTAAAAGAAGAAAGCTACGATAAGATAGAGAAGTTATGCGTCAATGTGCTGACACAAGTGCAAACATTGGAGGTGCGCGAAAGTGCCCGGCGCACCTCGCAATACCTGCGTACCTGCCGCGATATAGCCACCCGCATACAGGGCTATGTAACTACCCGCAGAGACCGCTACCTGCCTTATCTGGAAGAACTGTCGGAAAAAGTGCGCGACCAGCACAATTGCAGCGAATGCTCGGGCGGTTGCAAAATCAACCATGATATGCAGGTGATAGAACTGAAGGCTTCGGCAGCTACTATCAAATCTATATTGGGCACGCTGCAAACTGCCGTACTGCCCTTATACTCAGACACTGTATACCCCGATGCCTACAGGGTACTACGCAACCAGATGGCCCTGCTGGAAGACAGCATGGCCGAACTGTTTTTGCTGGAAGAAAACTACCTGTTGCCCAAGGTGGTACAGGCACAAAAAACAATCAATGCAGGCAATAAATGACATACCACGCACCAAAGCGCACAAACAGGCTGCTAAGGAGGTACTTTGTTACCACTGCGGCACCCCATGCCTTACTACAGCCATAGCCAAAGACGATAAAGTTTTTTGCTGCGATGGGTGCCGCCTGGTGTACGAAATAATAGACGAGAATGGCCTGTGCGACTACTACAAAATACAGGACCATCCGGGTCTGACACAGGTAAAAAACATTAATAACGACAAGTATGCTTGGCTGGACAATGAAGAAATAGCCGCCCAGCTATACCAGTTTACCGATGGCGACCAAACCATGGTAACCCTGTACTTGCCCGGCATACACTGCAGCTCTTGCCTGTGGCTGCTGGAGCATATGAACCGGCTGCACGAGGGCATTACCGATAGCCGGGTAAACTTCAGTGCCAAGGAAATAACCATACGCTTCTCGCGCAAGAAAATAAGCCTGCGCCGTATTGCCAGCCTGCTCAGCACCATTGGGTACGAGCCATACATCAGTATGGACAATGCCGCCGGCAAAAAAGCAAAGACCTACAATAAACAAAAAATATTCAGACTGGGTGTGGCGGGCTTTTGCTTCGGCAACATCATGATGATGAGCTTCCCCGAATATCTGTCATCGGCCACAGGCATAGACGAGCAATATACCAGTGTATTCCGCTACCTGAATCTGGGGTTGGCATTGCCGGTGTTCTTCTACAGTGCTACAGAGTTTTTCAGCACGGCATGGAAGGGGCTGCAACAAAAAACACTGAACATAGACCTGCCGGTAGCATTGGCCATCGTCATCACCTTTGTACGTAGTATATGGGAGATACTCAGCGGCACCGGTGCGGGCTATCTGGATAGTATGAGTGGCATTGTCTTCTTTATGCTGGTGGGCCGTGTGGTGCAGGAGCGTACCTACAAGTCTTTATCCTTTACCCGCGACTATAAATCATACTTCCCGATAGCGGTAAACGTGGTAACCCCCAATGGTGTGGAAGCCCGTAAGTTGCAAGACCTGCAAAAAGACGATGTGGTGCAACTGGGCAATGACGAGATAGTGCCAGCCGATGGCATACTGATAGACGGCACCGCACAAATAGACTACAGCTTTGTAACGGGCGAAAGTGCGCCTGTGCTGGTAAAAAAGAAAGAACTGGTGTATGCCGGCGGCCGCCAGACAGGGCATCAGATACAGGTGCGCATTGTGAAACCTGTGGCAGGCAGCTATCTCACCTCTTTGTGGAACCACTACGCCTTCTCGCGCAACAAGGCCGAGGAAAACGACCGCGAAAGTTTTGTACACATACTGAGCCGTTACTTTACCATTGTACTGTTTGCACTGGCAGCAGGTACTGCCGCCTACTGGTATCTGCACGACCCTGCAAAAATCATTGTCAGTGTATCGGCCATGCTGATAGTGGCCTGCCCTTGTGCCCTGTTGCTTACCGCCACATTCACCAATGGCAATGTACTACGGCTGATGGCCAATAATGGTCTGTTTCTGCGCGATGCGGCTGTCATAGAACAATTGGGCGATATAGACCACATAGTGTTTGACAAAACCGGCACTCTGACACAGGGTGGCAACGATGCGGTTGTGTGTACAGGGCATCAGCTAAGCGAAGAAGAGAAAGACCTGCTGTATGCCACAGTATCGGCCAGCAGGCACCCCAATAGCCGCGCACTTACTGCCTGGCTGGGTGTGCGTACCAAGCCTGCACTGAGCCACTGGCAAGAGACTGCGGGTGCAGGTATAGTGGCCATGGCAGGTATTACCCGCATACTGGTAGGTTCGGCAGCTTTTGCCGAGGCTGGCGACACCGTACCAAGCAACGGAACTACTGTATTTGTGCGCATCGGCAATCATTTGAGTGTGTTTCAATTGAAACCACTTTTCAGAGAGGCGGTACCCGGCGTACTGGCCCAACTGGCTGGTAAATTCAAACTATCCCTGCTATCGGGCGATAATGACAGGCAAAAACCGGTACTGCAACAATTGTTTGGCACAGGTAGTAATATGCTCTTTGGCCAAAAGCCCGAAGACAAGCTGCGCTATGTGCAGCAACTGCAAGCAGCCGGTGGCCATGTAGCCATGATAGGCGATGGGCTGAACGATGCCGGTGCCTTGCAGCAAAGCAATGTGGGCATAACCGTAGCCGGCGACATCAACAACTTCACCCCCTCGTGCGATGCGATACTGGATGCCGGCCAACTGCAACACCTGCCACAGGTGCTGCGGCTGGCGCGGGCTGCCAGACAAGTCATTCATTTGTCTTTTGCAGTATCTATCGTGTACAACATCATTGGGCTGTGGTTTGCTATGCGCGGTGCGCTTACGCCCGTGGCTGCTGCCATACTGATGCCGTGCAGCACACTGAGTATAGTAATTATAACCACGGGCGTAAGCAGCCTGCTGGCATGGCGTTACGGGCTATCGCTCACGTCGCGCAATTAGTTGGAAAAGAATTTTAGATTTTCTGTTTGTTGGAAGAGGCGGCCCGGTTTTCCGGGCTGCTTCGCATTTTTTTGGGTGTGTACCAGAAACAAATATGCATCAACCACCCAATATGACGCACAGAAAAACTGTGCTAACCATGCGTGAAATACGCCAGATACCACAGTTTGTTGAGAAAATGCTTGAAACAGATAGCCACTTACACAGCCACACCAAAGAAGTGCCCCACAGCAGCCGTAAGTGCCATAGCTATGGTTCCCCACAGCGTTATTCTAACAACCGCCTTGCCCACACCAGATCCTCCGGTTTTGGCCGCAATGGCCCCCAATATCATCAGGAATGCTATAGCCAACGAATACTGGAGATATACCATGTATTGCAAGGGCATAAAAATAGAAATGAGTAAGGGAAGCAATGCCCCACAGGTAAACGATGCACCCGATGCCAATGCTGCCTGCAGGGGTTTGGCCTGACTTATTTCGTTCAGTCCCAGCTCGTCGCGCACATGGGCTGCCAGCGCATCGTGTTCCGTCAGTTCGCGGGCTACCTGCATGGCAGTTTCCTTCTTTAGCCCTCGCTGCTCGTATATAGTAGCCAAGTACTGTAGTTCTTGTTCGGGCATATCGGCCAGTTCTTTGGCCTCGCGGGCTATGTCGGCTTGCTCTACATCGGTCTGCGAGCTTACAGACACATATTCGCCAGCCGCCATAGACAGTGCGCCAGCCACCATACCCGCCAGCGAAGCCAGTATAATAGCATCGCGAGAGGGATTGGCAGAGGCTACCCCTACAGCTATACTGGCAGTAGACAATATACCATCATTGGCCCCCAACACTGCCGCCCGCAACCAGTTGCTTTTGTGTATGTAGTGGGGCGATAAATACCCCTTTATAGGGTTTTCGTGACTTTGCGCAACCTCCATGACCAATGATTGTTTGCCTTAAAGATACTCATTAATGTGTAGCGTGTGGCTGACAAATATGCGGACAATTTGGCTGCACCAAACAAAAAAACAGGAAACAACACATTTAAAATTAACCATCTGACACCAAAAAACTCATTCTATATCCTCCTCCACCAGTGCGGTGTTTCCAAGTTCTCGATACTCTAAATATTTATCCTTGCTTATTTTGTCCCAAAAAATAATACGATTTGAAACAAACATTTTAAGAACAGAAAAATACATTGGCAATGTTTGTGGAGATAATACTATTACCAATATTGATGAAGTGCGACTTAATATAGTATAAACAAACTCATGTAAATCTCCACGATGCTCAATATCAATGCGAGTACTCCATATCACAAAAGGCTTTTCTAACCCTTTCAATTTTAATATTGTATCATGAGTGCATGGGATTCCAGCTAACAACATTGCACTGACTAACTGCTGATCTTTTTGAAGTACAGTTGCATGATCTATATCGAAATCCCGATATGAATCATAAATTTTTCGCATTTTCTCCATAATAGAAAATTGAGAATCTGCGTAAACCACAATAGGCCTCGCTCCTGGAGGGGCAGCTTTGTAAGGCGACACCACTGTATCTGTATGAAAATGCTTACTAATAGGCATAATTGCTTCACTTATTCGATACGGCAGTCGATAAGAACCCATTAGTCGTATAAATCTGCGATTACCCATTGCTTCTTGTGAATGAAGTCTGGGAATATCTGCAACTTTTCCTATGTGCACAGCCTGTGCAACATCCCCTGCTAAGATAATTTGATCTGGACTTTTACATAGTTTATCAAAAATTTCAAAATCTGCTTGAGTACAATCCTGAAACTCATCAACAAAGACATAATCAAACCTCACCAAACATTTACCAGAACGCAACATTTTAAGAAATTTATGTCTCCTCGTTATTATAGAATCACTTTCATTTGAGCCTGGAATAAGAGCAAGGAATTTCATACATATTTCCCATAATATTTTTCTTGCATTTCCACCAACTCTCAATCTCGGATTTCTGCCCTTTCGCTCACATTGTAGATAGTCTTCCTCTTTTACATACTGCAAACCATAAATGATTCTATGGTATTCCTCAATAACATAATCTGGATTTATAATGCTGTTGTACTTTTGAATGGGTATTTTTCTCTCTGTTATAACGTGAGTAATTGCACTTTGTGCTATAACTCTCAAATCAACATCAAAAATTAAATTTCCTTTTATTCCCCCAAATCTTGTAGGCAACACATCAAAATGCATAAAAACTATATTGGGCTGTGTACTTCCAGAAAAATATATTGCAAATCCTTTATTAAAGGCCATAATACATTTTTTAGAATCAAGCAACTCTTTAGTCCATGCTGCTAACAACTTCGTTAGTTCCTTATTAAATGTTGTGACAATTATAGATAAATTTTTATCGTATTTTTGATTCTCTACCAAATTTTTAATTCTTTCTGTAATTACAACACTCTTGCCGCATCCTGCTGGCCCAGTTATTACAGTAAATCTCTTTTCATGTGTAGAAGCCTTTTGTTGTTCTAAGTTTAGTATCACCTCCTTACGAAACTTTATAGGGGCATTGAATAGATGAATTTCATGATCGGGATTATCTGTTTTTACATCTAAGCCAAAAATTTTTTGTTCTATACGAACAATACTACATGAAACAAAAGACACATCATGCCATGAACACGCATTTCGGAGAGCCCAGCCCGGAGCACCGTTCAGTTCCGTGGAATATGCATCAAATAATTTACGTCTGAGTTCAGACGTTTTATTCAATCCTCCTTTGAAAATTAATTTTTCAGCATCAAATGTGCTTTTTTTGAAAATATTTTTAGGAAGTTGGTCGACTATTTTTGTCATTAACGCAACCTTTTCTGATTGATTCGAAGTCAATAATATGATTCTTGAAGGCTCGAACCTTCTAACTATACCAAGAAACCCATCTCGTATCGACGAAAAATAACCATCCTCGTTATTTTCTATATCTGAAATATCAAACAAATAACTTGCAGAAATCCAGACCTCTCCACTGTATTCATTTAATACGTTACTCCATGAATTACACTCGTATTCAACAGAAAAAGAGTCAACATAGGGATATTCTTGACAAAAATTTGGCCAAAGGTAGTCTCGATTATATTTCAACATTAACGGACTAATATCAACATTAACGACCCTCACAACCGGACACTTCCCGCCAGATTGTTTTAAATAAGCACACATTAACGCAATGCCCCATTGAACAGCTCCTGTTCCTGCCCCTAAATCAAAGATGTTGATTATCTTTTTCTCACTAAACTCCGAAATGTATCTACAAAAATGTGTGAGAAATGTATTTACCCTCCTTGCGTGATACCATAATGAGTAAACCAACGGTGTATTTGGCCTATCATAACACAAATCCTCTTTTCTAATTAAATTGAATGATTCATGCTGACATTCATTTAAATCGAAACCAAAATTTGAGACATTATTTGCTTTCCAAAATTTGTCTCCTGCATTCGCAATGATGCTATCCAAAACATCTTTCTGATTCGCTAACCATTGTTCAAATTGGTACATAATCATAATGGTGGTTGAAAACCGTCTTTCCCTATACCTATATTGGGTATATATTTTTCCAAAATACGCAATATCTCCTTATATCTTTCATCTGTCCAATCAAATTCTTTTATTAAGTTCAATGCCTGTTCCCGAGTACCTGCAATAAACTTTCCTTTTTCAGCATGAAAAGGTTGTACAACAAATTTTCTAATACCCGTTTGTAATAGCTGTTTGGCAAAAATCTCGGCATTGTCAATTGGCAATAATGGAGTCATGGTAATGCATGAAGGAACCCCAGCTTCATGAACATTTTTTATAGCATCCAATCTTACTTTATTAGATGGACAAAACGGCTCGAATGTTTTCCGCACAATTTCACTATCTGTTGTAATAGTCATATTAACCTGAATATGCTCGAACTGTTGAAAAATATCAATGTCTCTAACTACATTGGGACTTCTCGTCTGAATAACTAATGTTGGCTGATAGGGCAAAAGTAACTTTAGTAAACTTCTGGTCAATTCCAACTTTTTCTCAACTGGCTGATATGGATCAGTAACACTACTCATATATATAGTCTTACCCTTCAATACATTTTTCTTTGAAAACTTATTTAGTAAATCAATTGCGTTCTCTTTTACCCTTACCCATTTCCCCCAATTCTTCATATCTGATTCAAATCGTGCAAAAAAGGCAGCATAACAGTATGTACACCCAAACGTGCACCCAGAATACGGATTTAATGTATAGTCATACCCACCCATAAAACCTTTCGCTTCTGTGAGTATGCTTGACGCTTTCGAATAGATAACTTCTGCTTTACCAATGTCTGTCAATTTCTGATCGTCGGACCCGCCAAATAAATCCATAATATATTTTCTAAAGAATTTTTACGTTTTGCTCTGCTAATAATTAAATTATGCAAATAAACATGTTTTAACAAAAAAACTTAACTAATCCTTCCCCAATGCGACTCTTTGCGTTGCTGGGCAAGGGCGTAGCGCAGGGGCTGGTGTTGCACAAGTGACAACGTAGGGTCGGTGGCCAATAACTCTTGGGCTGCAAGGCGGGTTTCTTCCATTATGGCACTGTCTTGTACTATGTCGGCTATCTTGAACTTCAGTACCCCACTCTGCTGGGTGCCGTGCATATCTCCGGGGCCGCGCAGCGCAAGGTCTTCTTCGGCAATACGGAAGCCGTCATTGGTACTTACCATTATCTGTAACCGCTTGTAGCTCTCTTCCGATATTTTGCTGCCCGCCATCAGTATACAATAAGACTGCTCGGCACCACGGCCCACACGCCCACGCAACTGGTGCAACTGCGACAGCCCGAACCGCTCGGCACTTTCTATGAGCATTACCGATGCATTGGGCACATTTACCCCCACCTCTATTACGGTAGTGGCTACCAGCACATGGGCCTCGCCCTTTACAAACCGCTGCATATTGCGCTCGCGCTCGGCAGCATCCTGCCGGCCATGCACCATGGCTATGCGGTAGCGGTTTTCATCAAAAAACACTTTCACCTGCTCGTACCCCGCCATCAGGCTTTCATAGTCTACCTTTTCCGACTCTTCTATCAGCGGGTACACTACATATACCTGTCGTCCAAGGTCTACTTCTTTACGCATAAACTCCATCACCTTTGCCCGCTGCATATCGCGTGCAAATATGGTTTTTATGGGTTGCCTGCCGGGAGGCAGCTCGTCTATTACCGATACGTCCAGGTCGCCATACATGGTCATAGCCAGTGTGCGGGGTATGGGTGTAGCCGTCATCACCAGCATATGGGGTGGCATCTCGTTCTTTTGCCACAGGCGGGCCCGCTGCCCCACCCCAAACCGGTGCTGCTCGTCTATAACGGCCAGCCCCAGATTTCGGAAACGCACACCATCTTCCAGCAGGGCATGGGTACCTACCACTATGGGCAGGGTGCCCTCTTCCAGTTGTTGTAATATCTCTTTTCTGGGTTTTCCCTTTACGCTGCCTGTAAGCAAGCGCACGGGTATGTTCATCTGCTCCAGCAGGCCGGCTATGCTGTAATAGTGCTGCTGGGCCAGAATCTCGGTAGGTGCCATAATGCACGCCTGAAAACCATTGTCCAACGCCAGCAACATGCTCATAAGGGCAACTATGGTCTTACCACTACCCACATCGCCCTGTAGCAGGCGGTTCATTTGTTTGCCGGTGGCGGTGTCCTGCCGTATCTCGCGTAGCACGCGCTTTTGTGCATTGGTGAGTGCAAAGGGCAGATGATTGCGGAAAAAGCCATTAAAGTGCTCGCCCACAGTATCGAACCGCCAACCAGCCTGTGCCGTATGTTGTAGCCGCAGTCGCGCTATCATCATTTGCGACAAAAACAGCTCCTCCCACTTCATGCGGCGGCGGGCAGCCTGTTCGTGCTCCTCCGTATCGGGAAAGTGCAGCCAGCGCAGGGCATAGTACCGGCCACACAGGCGGTATTGGTTCAGCAAATTGGCAGGTAGTATTTCGCTTACATCTCCGGGTTTTACCTTCTCCAGCAGGGCATAGGTAAGCTTGGCAAAAGACCGGTTGGTAAGCCCCCTTACCCGCAGCTTCTCGGTAGTGGGGTACATGGGCTGCCGGCCGGGGCTTGCCGTTTCGGCATTCAGCGGCTCTATTTCGGGATGGGGTATGTTCAGTATACCGTTAAAGGCGTTCAGCTTGCCATACACAAGGTATTTTTCGCCCTGTTTCAGGCTTTTTTTCATCCATTGTGCCCCCTGAAACCATAACAGGTCTATACGGCCGGTATCATCGTACAGGGTGGCTACAAGGCGTTTCTTGCGTCCTTCGCCTTCTTCGGTTATGTTCACCAGTGTGCCCTGTATCTGTATGTAGTCGGCACGGGGGTCTATAAAGCCTATGCGCACTATCTGAGACCTATCGGCATAGCGGTACGGATAGTGATGCAGCAAGTCGCCAAAGGTCACTATGTCCAGCTCTGTCCTCAGCAATTCGGCCCGTTGCGGGCCTACCCCTCTCAGGTACTCTACCGGCGATTCTAATATGGATGGTTGATAACTGATGTTGCAAAAATAATGCGGTTATGCTACCATTTATCCACAAAAAACAACAGGCCCCGCAAAACGGAGCCTGTTTCAATTAGTTTAGAGCCTGTTAAGGAAACTTCACACCCGGATATTTGTTTACGTCCGTAAGTGGTATAGTAGCCTTGTAGAAGGTATTTACAGTTTGCAAAATGTGGTTGGCCAACAGTGCATTGCCACGCGGATTCAGATGAATAGCATCTAACGAGAAAGCACCACCGGATACAAACTCGGTATTATAGTCTATACCGTTGTAGTGTATGCCACTTTCCAGCGATACAAAGAACGACTTCATATCTACAAACGGCACGTTACGGTCTTGTGCGTGTTTGTTGATTACAAAGTTGAAACGGTCTACAGCCGCACGTATGTGCTGCAATTCGTCTGTAGTCAGCACATACTCGCGTGGTATAGGTTTGTAACTACCCCAACCAGCACAGGTAATAGAATCCTGCGGAATGTTCAGCAAAATCAGCTCGCCGGGTACTGCCTGACGGATATTGTTGTTATGGTCGCGAATGATGTAGTAGTTGCTACCAAGGTCGAATGTTTTTTCGCGCACATCGGTATATATCATACGCAGCGTATCTACCTGACCCTGACGGCTCAGGTACAAGCCATTGGCCGGCACTGTAGTAAAGTAAGGCAGCTTGGTAATGTCTGGCAGGCCTATCAGCGCACCCAATGCACCTTCGCTCGATACTGCGGTTACAATACTGTCGTAAAGGTCTTCAAATACCTTGGTTGGTGTTATATCTTTAGAGTCGTAGATGTTCAAAGCTACTGGTACTGCATCGCCGGTACCATCGCCCGAACCGCCCGATGTTGCAAAGCCCAGCACATCGGTCACGCCCATCCATACTGTGTAGAAGGTAGGGTGTACGTTGCGCACACGCGATTGCAACTCGGCCAGTGGTGTTTTGGCAGCATCATAGAAGAAACGCTTTGCATACACATTGGCAGCGGCATAACCTTGCACGGTCATGTCTGCAACACGCAGCTTGGGTACGCCTATGTTGTTGATCTGATCGTTATTAATCATGCTTTTGAATCGCCAGCTACCGTTGGTATCTAAAGGCATAGGGTTGGCAATGGGCGACAGCGATATTCTGCCATCGCAATGCGTTACTGTGCCCATTATCAACTTGGCTTCGGGATAGCCATTGTCGCTGGGCAACAGAGGTAGTATGAACGGGTCTACCGCCCCCTGACCATCGGCTATGGTATGAAACTGCTCGAACAAACGCTGTGGGTACGAATTGAGCTGACCCGACACCGTAAGGCTCTTATCGGCATAACCAGCCGTGTAGGAGCAACCTACTGCCAGATAGTTGGTAAAGTTGGCATTGCCCGATGTTGCAGGCGTGGTAACATTTACACTGGGTTTGCAGGCAGTAAACATTGCCGCCATAGCCCCAATGATGTATACTTTCTTCATCTTTCAGATTTTTGTCAGTGTTTTTTAGAAATTGTAGTACAATCCTATAGCAGGTGCAGCAGCGGTAGTTTTATACACGCCGTTGAAACCGCCAAAATCGTAAGAAGCACCACGTTTCACAGAGTTAACGCCTTCGAAAGCCGCCATTATCACAAGACCACGGGCAGCCCTAACGGTAGCACCACATGTCAATACTACGCGGTCTGCATCGGGCAGGTCTGGCGACACATAGCCATTGCGCACCGGCGTAGGGTCATAAGCGGCACCAGCCATCAGCGATACTGCGCCCAGCTTGTAGGCTACACCTACGCGGGGCGTAAGGGTGTTGCGGTAGTTGCGTGGGGCACGCACATTCTGCAAAGAAGATGTTGTTTGTGCAAAATCGAAACGGAGCGAGTCGTAAGAATTCCAGCCGGTATAATTCATATCGAACTGTACGGTTACACGCTCATCCGGGCGCCAGCCCACACCTACCGAGTATACACCCGGCAATGGCAAGCGCGAGTTGAAGCGGGTATTGGGGAACGAATCGCGCAGCGACTTAGGCACAGTAAAGTTGGCAGTACCGCCTTCTACGTCCATGTTCACTTGCGAACGCCATGTGATACCGAATTGTACCTTTTCGCTGGCCTTCATTTGCACACCTACATTGAAGCCCACGCCGGTAGCACCACCATGCAGGTGCGCTGTTCCGTCATCTACATCGGCACCGCCATTGCCATGTACCGGCAACGCACGGCGGAAGTCTACAGAACCCGTAGCAAATACGAAGCCAGCACCTGCCGACAACCATTCATTGGCACGATAGCTTACTGTAGGCTGAAAGAAAACTGTTTTAAGATCTATGGACTGAACCATGTATTTACCAATCCAGTTATCGTCCCACTTTACGCCAGAGCCGAATGGGGTGTAGATACCCAACCCCAAGCCAAAGCGACTATACTCGGACACACGGCCACCAATGTATACACTGAATGGTGTAAACGTCTGACTGGCTGTCCTCTCGTTCGATGATGTTGTACCCGAGTTTTCGCGGTTGCCATAAGCAGTAGAAGGCATCAAAAACACCATGCTTCCATATGCCTGTATGCCCTTCAGGCGTGCAAGCCCACCCGGATTGTAGAAAATAGTAGAGGCATCCCACGGCCATGCAGTACCTGTGCCGCCCATTGCCAACTGCCGCAACCCTTGCAGGTTCAGCTGGTAGCCGGCACCAAATGTGGTAGCGGCAGACAATAACAAGGATGCGGTAACTAAATGTTTCTTCATAATCTTGTAGTTAAGAAAAAATGACCAGCACTTTTTGCAAAATCGGGTATTAAGGTATAGTGAAATAACTATAAAAACAAATACCCGATACTATTTAGTGCAAATATAGTCGTTACTATACGGCAATCCCAATGGTGGCGATGCTTATTTTCACATCGGCCATACCCAGCAACACCAATGCGCATGCTTCGGTAGTGGCACCGGTGGTCAGCACATCGTCTACCACCAGCACATGCTTGCCAGTCAGCGGGTAGGGCTTGCCGGGGGCAAATGCGTCGGCTACATTGGCAGCGCGCTCAGTACGGGTTTTGCTGGTTTGGCTTTCGGTGGCACGGGTACGCATTAGTGCATCTGCCCATACAGGTATCCCCATTGCCCCGGCCATTGCCCGTGCTATCACCTCGCTTTGGTTGTAGCCACGCTGTGCTTCTTTGGACGGGTGCAATGGCACCGGCACTATGGCATCTATGCCTTGCTGCCAATTGGCAGCTGCCAATGCTGTACCAAACTGTGCGCCAAGCCATGTACCTATCTCACTGCGGTCGCGGTATTTAAGCCCATGCAGCAGGTGCTGCAACAGCCCATCTTCGGTAAACCATGCATAAGATGTAGCCCGCTCAAAGGGGAACCTTCCCGAAAAACGCAATTCAGTTTCGTTAGCTGGCATAGTGTGGTAGTGGGTCAGTGCCAGCTCTGTCTCGCAACCGGCACACAATACGGTTTCGTTGGCCACCAATTGGCGGCGGCACCCCTCGCACAACAGTGGGTAGAACATATGTACAAGGCCCTGCCTCAGCTCGCGAAAGGTAATACCCGCCATTCTTCAAATGAATCTATGCTGTAATCAGCGATACAATTTCATATAATATTTTACCCCGTTCTCTTCCAGTATCATTTCCCGGTCCTGACATCGCAATACCTTCAGCGTTCTGGTGCTTGCTCCGGTACAGTTCAGCGATTGGCCTCCACCCAGTTCGGTTATGTACCACGACGGTTTGCTATCGGGGTCTTGCCCGCTGTATATGAAGCCCTGTTTCCCATCGGTAGATGCCCCGGTAATAAAGGCAGAGCGTATGTTTACAGCAGGGTCCAGCTTGCCGGCACCTTCCATCGTGCGCTTATATACCGACCACCTGCCTATCATCTGGTCTATATGGGTAACCGGGCGGGTAGAATCCTCCTTCTTCAGCACTACAGCTTTCAATGTGTCCGATTTGTCGGGCACCAGTTTAAAGATACCGGTCTGGTTTATCAGTACCATTTGCTCGGCATTGCGCAGCAATACCTTGTACCGTGCTGTGCCAAAGTCCAGTATACTATCTTCCGACAATCTGAAAACACCTTCATACAAAAACCCATTACCATTACGATACGAAAACGAATCCTTTACCATAAAGTGCATCAACAAAGTATCTATAAAGGGCATCACAGTACTATCGGGCCGCATACGTACGGTTTCTTTCCAGCGGCCGGGTACTATCAGCCGGGTTTTCTTCTTATCTATGGCCATCAGTAATTGCGGCCACATCAGCAATATCAATAGTATACGGTACAATCCTCGCATTGTTACAAAAGTATATAAAAGCCATGGACACACCACATAGTGTCTGCATACGCTTTTCATAACGTAGCTATGTGGTACTTTATTTCCCGGTACAGAGAAATGCAACTGTAACATTTATGCCATTTTAGCTATACATATAAGAAATGTGTTCGGTTACAATAAGGCAATTGTTACTTTTAACCCCAGCATAGCTTTTATGAAACGGCATCTGGTTGCACTACTACTCGTACTTTTTGCCCTCAGCGGTCATTCACATACCGATACTTTGGTACTTACCCACAATTTGCCAGAGGTATCTTTAGACTATAACCCTTACCTGTACAACTGGCGTTTTCACGAGGGCGACAATATGGCATGGGCTATGCCCGATGCCGACGACCGCAACTGGCCCATGGTAAACAGCAAAATGGACTCGGCTGTGGGTGGCAAATCCTTTTATAAGTTCAACTCAATAGGTTGGTTCCGGCTACACTTTTTGGCCGACAGTAGCCTGTTGCATGTTCCCCTTGCCTTTGGCATCAACCAATTTGGCGCATCAGAGGTATACCTTGATGGGAAACTTCTCGAATCATTCGGATACCCCTCTACCCCCGACAGTACCAGCTACTTTCATACCACATCAAGCCCGGCATATTTTACAATCGCCACGCCGGGCCACCATGTAGTAGCAGTTCGGTATGCAGCTTACAATGCCAATAGAAACCATGACCTATATGGCGAAACGCAAAGAGGATTTGTGGCCGAAATTGTAAGTGCGGCCACTTATATGCAAGACACACAAAACCGCATCATTGGCACTACCTTTCTTGGGTCTGTATTTGCAGGCATCTTTTTAGCATTGGCACTGTCGCACCTATTGCTATTTCTATATCACCGCACGCAGGTATCGAACCTCTATTTTAGCTTATTCTGCTTGTCATTAGCGGGTATATTGCTGGCCAGTTGGTTTGGCACACACACTCACCACCCAATGTTCGACCTGAGCCGCCGCTATTCGCTGCCCCTACTCATTTCGCTTACCTGTGTGTCGCTCAGTGGTTTTGTCAATAATCTGTTTGGTGATTCCAAAAGACGCTTTCACATTATTTTGGCTGCAACCATTATTACGCCTGTTTTATATTGGCTCACCAGTGGTGTGTATCCAATACTGTTGTTGTCGCTATTGGTGCTTATAGAGGCTATTGTACTCATTACACGCAGCATTGTAAGGCAAGTAAAAGGTGCGCACATTATAGGCATTGGCTTTTTGTGCTTTGCCCTATTTATGGGCTTCAATATTGCCTATGTACTCATCTTCAGAAAGGATGTAACTATAGACGAAGGCTCTACGGCACAAATTATCTTTATCGTTTTTGGTGGTTTGTCTGTTATTAGTTTGCCATTTTCCATGTCTATGTTTCTGGCATGGAATTTTGCCGATGTAAACCAACAGCTCAAAAATAATTTGGACAGGGTACAGGCATTGAGTGAGCAAACCATTGCACAGGAACTGGAGAAAAACAGAATAATTGCTGGGCAGAACGAAGTACTTGAAAAAGAAGTAGCCGCCCGTACCGCCGAAGTGGTGGCTCAAAAAGAACGCCTGCAACTACAACATTCTGAACTAAAAACAGAAAAAGCCAAATCTGACCAATTGTTGCTGAACATACTACCGGCCGAAGTAGCTGAAGAGCTGAAAGAAACAGGCCAAACAGTTGCGCACCAATTCAACAATGTGAGTGTACTATTTACCGACTTTGTAGGTTTTACACAGGCGGCAGAAAAGATGTCGCCACAAGAATTGGTAGACGAGCTACATGTGTGCTTCCGCAATTTTGACGAAATCATTACCCGATACCGGATAGAAAAAATAAAAACAATTGGCGATGCCTACCTTGCTGTGTGTGGTCTTCCTCTGCCCGATGAACAACACGCCATCAACACCGTAAAAGCAGCTTTGGAAATACGCACTTTTATGGAAGAACGCAGGGCAAAACTGGGCGATAAAACATTCGAAATACGCATTGGCATCAATAGTGGTACAGTGGTAGCCGGCATTGTGGGCATAAAAAAGTTTGCGTACGACATATGGGGCGATACTGTGAATATAGCTGCACGTATGGAATCGAGCAGCGAACCATCCAGAATAAACATATCGGAAGCAACATGGTTACTGGTAAAAAGCCACTTCCGCTGTACACCGCGCGGCCTCATAGGTGCTAAAAACAAGGGAGAAATGCCCATGTATTTTGTAGAAGATATCTTATAAAAAACGGGAGCAACAATCAATATTGGCAAAACTGTTTGTACCTCAATAGCCGTATCATACTCCACCACAAAAGGCAACTATACTTGTTGCTAAGCACCCATGCCACTACGGCAAATAGGCTACCACATTCTACACACCCCCAAAAGTGACAGACAAAAGAGCAATAAAAATTGCTACATGTAACAGCACAAAAAAAGGGGTGCATGTACTGCACCCCTCTATTGAAAATGTTATGTCTGTTAACGGAATTGATACTGGTTCACATCTTCGAAACGGGGACAGTACATGGGGTCGCGTGGGTTTTTCAGATGTTGGAACATGCCCTTTACATACAGGGTTAGCTCTGTGGCACTGGCACCTGGCACAGCACTACCCAGTGCCGAATTGGTAACATCGTGTGAGAAACCAATAGAAACATCCTTGTAATCTACACGCACCATAGGGATGAAGGCATCGCCCTGCCCATTGGTATTACGCATAAACGCACCAAAATTCAAAGCAAATATGCTTGGCAAACCTACCGGTACCGCACGCCATGTAAAGAAACCACCCACTACATATTCTGTGTTTGGTTCCTGATGAGAAACGTTTCCGTGCAATGTTACACCAAACTGCTCGCTGAAAGTAGAATGGAAGCCAGCATTAAACTGCCACTTCATATGCAGGTTCTGTGGTTCGGTACCAGCCAAATCCTGAGAGGGTGTATTGATGTGATAAGCACTCACACCCAGATAGTAGTTGAACGCACCATTCTGATCGAGTGAACTATTGAGGCTCACACCAGCACCGAGGTCGTAATCGCTCTGTCGCCTATAAATTGCGTTTTCACCCGTTGAGTTGGCTGCACTAAACTCGCCACCGTTAAATTGGTTGGCAGTAGTCATACGGCTCTGGTCGAGCGAGGTAGACATATAACCACAGGTAAGACCAACTGACAAATAAGAGTAATACTTATCCTCCAGTGCCTTATTATAGGCTATTGCCGGGTATATACGTGTGGTAGAGAAATTGATAGATCCAGCTTTGTCATGGTCGAAAGCAAGACCAAAACTCAGGTAATCACTTATTTCCCTGTTCACCAGTACACGGGTTTCGGCCGACAACATAACTGTTGAATAAGGCTTTGATACCTGTGCCCATTGGCTACGGTAGTCGAAACCTATTTTGTAGTCGCCCGTAAAGATGCCCGTTAGCGCAGGGTTGCGCAGCAAGGCATTCTCGTAGAACTGAGAATAGTGGATATCATTTTGTGCGTAACCATTGAGGCTTAGCCCGACCAAAACACCAGCAGACACTAACCTTAAAAATCGATTCATTTGATTGTCTTTTGTTGATTCACGCAATTATTTCACAATAGTTACATCGCCCTTGTATATAAACTGAGTACCCAAATCGCAGGTAGCTTCTACCACATAGTAGTATACGCCCGGTGGCAATACCACATCTTTGTAAGTACCATCCCAACCCATAGAGATATCATTGGCATCTATGTTATACTTCTCGTACACCATTTCGCCCCAACGACCAAAGATAAGGAACTTGGTTACCCTCGATATACCCTTACCCTGCACATAGAAACGGTCGTTCATACCATCGCCATTAGGCGTAAACGAGTTGGGTATGTATACCTGACCATTCTGGCAGCCAACATTGATAGTGGTAGTGGCCGAATTGGTACAACCATATACCGATGTTGCAGTAAACGTATACGTAGTGGTAATAGTAGGTGTAGCAATGGTCTTGTAACATTCCGAACAACTTAGTGTGGTCGGGTCGGTCCACGCATACTTATCTACCAGTATTCCGTTGGTAATAGATGCCGTCATGGTTACCGGGGTACCCGGTGCTACACTGCCCTGCGGCGACACACTTATTGCAATCTCTGGCTTCGGCACCACCACTACGGTAGTATATAGCGTATCTGGCCAGCATACGTTTGGTGTTACTATAACACGGTACGTAGTAGTTACAGATGGTGTAGCCACAGGATTGTAGATAGTGGTATTGCTCAATGTACCTCCGGGATTTGTCCATAAATAATCCGAACGGGCACCATCAGGATTGATACTGAGTATGTACAATTGTGCGCTGGCACCCTCACATATCACAGTGTCTTTATTGATAGTATTGAATGCACTATCCAACACCGTAACAGGCACCTTTATAGAATCGTAACAGCCAAATGAGGTAATACCCGTTACGCGGTACACCAGATTGAAGGTGTTGGATACAAAAGGACTCGAGCAAGTATCGCAAGAGATAAATGCATTGGGGAACCATGCAAACTTAGTACCACCACCACCTGCAAGGTCTGTAGCAAACAACTGGGTAGAGCTACCATTACATACTATAGCCGGTGTTGGCGACACACTAACTATTGGCAGTGGCATTACGGTTACAGTGAAGAACACCGAATCGCGGCAACCCAAAGAGTCTATAGCCAATGCATAGTAAGTAGTAGTAGACAACGGACATGCAGTTACTGTATCGCAAATAGTACAAGACAGTGCTGTTGATGGATGCCAATCGAAGTAAGTTCCTTCACGACCACGTGCTATAAGTTGTGTGCAACCGCCACGACAAACGCTATCCTCACCGGTAATGCGTATGTCATTCAATAGAGAATCTATCCAAACTGTTACCACTGCGGTGTCCGAGCAACCCTGTGGTGTGGTACCCGTTACCGTATACGTAGTGGTTATAGTAGGACTTGCCACAACCGTAGCCCCCACAGTAGCCGACAGACCAATAGGCGGTGCCCAAGTGTAGGTGCCGGTTGTAAGGCCGCTGGCTGTAAGTGTAGTGCTTGCATACTTACATATTATTGTAGGATGCGTATCTATCACCACATTGGGCACTGGGTTCACTGTAATAACTCTGGTTACAAAACAACCCGTTGGCAATGTGTAGGTAACAGTGGCAGTACCCGCTACAATACCTGTTACCACACCAGTGCCACTTATGGTAGCCACTGTGGTAAGGAATGTAGTATCGCTGATGCTCCACGAACCACCCAATGTAGTATCTATCTGCGTTATGGTAAATCCTTCACACACTCTGTTGGGGCCAAAGATTGCAGTAGGAATTGGGTTTACTGTTATTACAAAGTTTGTAGTACAACCATTATCATTTGTATAGGTAATGGTGTCTACACCCGGAATGTTGCCTACCACTAATGCAGTGTCATCAGCAGCACCTATTGGCAATATTGTTATCAGTGATGGTGGTGGTGCGCTGGTCCATGTACCACTTGTTCCTGCATGAGCCGTTACAATAAGCATCGCTGTATCTCTGAAACATACTGCACTTGGGCCTACAATTGGCCCGGGCAGTGGGTTTACATGTATTTGATGCGTGCGGTAACATCCAGTACCCAGTGTGTAAGAAATAGTAACAGTACCAGTATCCAAAGCAACGATTCGTGCAGAGTCGAAACCTGTAGAGAATGGTATGACACTGATAATGCCACCGGGACTACCACCCCATGTCCATACACCACCCGTACTTGATGAGTAAATAGTATCTACTCCGTTTTTACAAATGTTACTAACAGCAGTTATCAGACCGGGAAGTGCGTTTACCGTCACAAACGCTGTCACAAAACATAATGAACCGGGGCGCGTGTAGGTAACCGTAGTAACACCAGAGGAAATGCCATGGAATACACCCGTAGTAGAGTTAATGGTACCAATGGCCGCAGAACCGCCACTCCATGTACCACCTATTGTAGCACTGGATAGTACAGTAGTATCACCCTCGCACACCTGCAATACACCTGTAATGGCTGCTGGTAGCGGATTGACTGTTACGGTAATAAATGTATCGCAACCGGTAGGCAGTGTATAGGTAATAGTAGCCGTAGCCACAGTAGTACTACCAGTCAGCACTGCGCCCCAATCACCTGTTGTAGCATTTACCGTTGCTACTGTAGTTGGCGACGCAGACCATGTACCGCCTGTAAATGCAGGTACTGCATGACCCAAGGTACCTGTAGCACCCTGACACAATACGCGTGGACCAGTAATACCTGTTGCCGTTGGCACCGGATTGATAGTTGCCTGAGCAGTAACATAACAACCGGTAGGCAACATATAGGTAATAGTAGAGAAACCTGCGTTGATACCTATCATCTGGCCAGTAGGCATAAAGATGAATGCAGTACCCGGTGCACTACTACTCCATGTACCACCACCCGGTGTACTGCTGAGTGGCGGTGCCGTAGTATCGAACCGGCATATGGCCAGTGGCCCGATAATTGGTGTTGGCAACGGATTTACCGTAACAACGGCAGTACGAGAACAGCTTGATGGCAATGTGTAGGTAACAATGGTTGTACCTGGTGTTATACCAATTACCTCTCCGGTTGCAGAACCAATGGTTGCTACCGATGGGTTGCTACTCATCCATGCACCACCAAATGTAACATTGGTAAGGGTAACTGTATCATCCACACACACCTGAAGCGGACCGCCTATAGGTTGTGGTGTTGGGTTGATAGTAACCTCACGCACAGTGAAACAACCTGTAGGCAGGGTGTAAGTAATAAGTACTGTACCAGCCGATACTGTTGCCAGCAAACCTGTTGATGGGTTGATTACAGCAATATAGATGTTATCGCTGGTCCATGTACCGCCCGCAGGGCTGCTGTGCAATGTTGTAGAGTCATTAACGCAAAGGTTAAGGGCTCCGGTAATAACACTTGGCAGAGAGTCTACCACTACAATGGCAGTATCGCGGCAACCCGTAGGCAACGTATAGGTAATGGTAGCCGTACCCCACGCAGTACCGGTTACGGTAGCAGTATCAGAACCAGCACTCAATGGTGTCAGGTTGATGCTACCAGTACCGTTGGTCCAAGACCATGTACCGCCTGCGGGACCACTAAATACCGTAATGGTATTGCCAAAACATACGTGCGATGTAAGGCCACCACCTATTGCCGTTGGCAATGGGTTTACTGTTATGGTACGTGTTATAAGACAACCAGTAGGCAGGGTATAAGTAACTGTATCTACACCTGCCGATATACCGGTAACATCGCCCGTTGTAGCATTTATAGATGTATGCCCCCCTACTACCGACCATGTACCCCCTACCGGCGTACTGGAAAGTGTGACCATAGAACCGGCACATACCGTACCGGGGCCGGTAATAGCCGACGGCAACGGATTAACTGTTATAACATGCCCTATCACACACCCCGTAACACTGGATGTAAATGTGATAGAGGTAGTACCAGCTACATGTCCTGTAACAATACCGCCGGTACCTACTGTGGCAATGGTGGGGTTGCTACTGCTCCATGTACCACCACCACCTGTAAAGTTGAACAGTTGTATACTGCTGTTCACACACACCTGTGTAGGCCCTGTGGTTACAGCAGGCATTGGCTGAATGGTTATAGTAGTTGATGTCTGACACGTACTGGCCAGTGTATAGAATATGGTAACCGTACCGGGACCGGGACCAACCACCACGCCACTCATAGAACCTACAGTAGCTATTGCTGGTGCCGAGCTCGTCCACAAACCACCCGCAGGTGCCGCTGTAAGTGTAGATGCCACACCCGGACAAACCAATACAGAACCAGAGATTACAGGCAGAGGATAAACAGTAACTACAGTTACCGCCGCACAACCTGTGGGCAACACATAGCTGATGTCTACTGTACCGGCAAATATACCGGTAACTACACCTGTGTTAGAACCTACCACTGCAATACCCGTATTAGCCGACACCCATGTACCGCCTGAAACTATGTTGCTGAGTGTAGTGGTGTTGTTCACACACATGTATTGGATACCTGTATTGGCAGGTGGTACAGGGTTCACCGTCATTGGGTGAACTATAACACAACCTATAGAAGTAGTATAAGAAAGATTGACAGTACCCGAGGCCATGCCTGTTGCCAAACCGGTGCCAAGGAATACTTTCACAACGTTGGTATCGCTGCTGCTCCAGGTACCACCCGGCGTAGGATGCGTCAATGTAGTTACTGAACCCACACATATGTTGGATGGGCCCGTAATAGAAGCTGGTGTCGGGTCAACTGTTGCCGCAGTAACAGTGATACAACCGGTAGGCAATGTATATGTGATGAATGCTGTACCTATATTGATACCACACAGTGTACCCAGTGTTGGGTGTATGGTAGCAATTGTGGGGTCTGATGATGACCATGTACCACCGGTAGATGCGGTGAACAATGGCTTACAAGAGCCTACACAAATACGGGGCACACCAGTGATGGCCGCAGGCAGCGGATTCACCGTTATGGTAATAGCGGTATCGCAACCGGTAGGCAATGTGTAGGTAATGCGTGTAGTACCCGCCGAGAAACCAGTAACGGTTGTAGATGTAGACGGACCTGCAGACACATTGGCAACCGCCGGGTTACTGCTTATCCATGTACCGGGGCCACCAGCCGAAAAGTTATCGAGATTGATGGTAGAGCCTACACATACTGTTGTAGGACCACTGATATCCAATGGTTGCGGATTTACCGTGAAAACACGTGTACGGGTACAACCGTTTACAGGGGTAGTGTAGCCAATTGTTGCAGTACCGGGTATGTTACCGGTAACTACACCCGTTGTGGGATTGATAGAGGCAATAGCACCGGGTACGCTACTCCATGTACCACCGGTAGCACTGTTAAACAGTGTTGCACTCTCGAACTGACAAACGCTGGTAGGACCAGTAATGGCAGGAGGCAAAGGATTCACCGTTACTACCGTAGTGATATTACAACCAGAAGGAGAGAACGCATAGGTAACTATAACACCACCAGGCGAAACACCCAACACTGTAGCAGCACCCGGGCCAGCTGGTGTTACAGTGGCAATAGCCGTGTCAGACCCAATCCAAGTACCACCTACAGGTGCACTGGTAAGTGTGGTAGACTGGCCCACGCATATACTGAGGATACCTGTAAGAGGAGAAGGCGTAGTAGCAACCGTAACCTGCTTGGTAGCGCGGCAACCGTTAGGCAGTGTATAAGATATAATAGTAGTACCTGCTGTAGTACCGGTAGCTACACCTGTAGCCGGTGTAATGGTGGCAAAACCTGCCGGGGCTACCGTCCACAAACCTGCGGGCGGTGTAGTAGTGTAGTTGGTAGGTACACCTATACACAGAAAATCTGGTCCGGCAATGGCAGCCGGTGCAGGGTCTACTGTTATTACTTTAGATACCGAGCAACCAGATGCCCCCAACGAGTAGGTTACAATTACTGTACCCGCTGCGGTACCGGTAAAGTTGGTACATGTAGCAAAGGTTGGGCTCACAGTACCGTTACCCGTACCACCTGCTATTACACCCCAGTCACCACCAAAAGTGGCATCACAAAGAGTGATAGATGCATTCTGACAAACACGGGTAGGTCCGGTAATAGTATCGGGAGCTACACCAGCATTTACTGTAGTTATTGTACGGCAACCGGTAGATGGTATTGTATAGCTAACCACCGCCGTACCTGTAGTGGTAGGGGTAAAAATACCCGTCAGCACACCTACCGGTGTACCTATAGCACCACCGGGAAAGCTCATTGTCCACAAACCGCCTGCGGGTGTGCTGGTAAACGTAACTGTATTACCTACACACAATGCCGGGCCACCCACAATAGCTGTGGGGGTTGGGTTGATGGTGATAGACTTTGTGAGGCTACAACTACCAATACTATATACTACAACACCTACACGACCACCCGAGCCAGCATTGGCAAATACCACACCAGTGGTAGCACCAACAGTAAAGTCGCCAGAGCCATCTGCCCATACACCACTTGCAGGTGTTGCGGTCAGTGTCACCGTAGTACCCTCACACATTACCGAAGGGCCAGAGATATTGGTAGGCCCTGCACTTACTGTAAGTGTCTTAGATACCGAACAGCCGAGCAATGTATAAGTTATAGTAGCAGTAGTATCATTCAGGAATGGAGCAGCCGGGGTAATACGTCCTGTTGTTGGGTTCAGCATGGCTATAACAGCGGGGTCGCTGGTACTCCACACACCGCCTGCCGAAGCATTGCACAATGTAAGGGTATCGGCACCGTAACACAACCTACCCGCACCATAACAACCAATAGTATCGGGGAATGGATTTACGGTAATGATGCGCGTATTGGTACAACCTGCCGATGACGTAAATGTAATGGTGCTGGTACCTGTAGTAGTAGCCGATGCAGTATAGACACCCGTAGTAGCATCTATGGTGCCTACAGTGGCAGCAGAACTACTCCATGTACCGGTAAATGTTGGCGATAAACTATAGGTAGCTGTAGTACCCGCACATACCGAAGTAACCCCCAAAATGGGGCCGGGATTGGCATTAACCGTAACCACACGGGTAGACGAACAACCCGCAACAGTATAAGAAATAGTAGCGGTACCCGCAGTAGCACCAGTAACCAAACCAGCTGCGTTTACGTTGGCAACAGATGTGTTGGACGAGCTCCAAACACCACCTGTAGAAGACGTAGACATACTAATGGAATTGGCTACACAAACCGATGTGGGCCCCGAAATGGCCGCAGGCACAGGACATACCAGCACACTGGCATTGAGCGATGTAAAAGATGTATTGCCCGGCGTACAATGCTGTGTAACAGTATCGAGCCTGATGCGGTACGTAAGCGTGTAACAAGCAAGCGAAATAAGCTGACCAGAAGTATACACAACTGGGGGCGAGGCCGCATTTACAAAGCCGGTAACAACACCCTGTGTAGGTGTGTGCCATGTACTACCCCCGTCCGATGATGAATCTACAAAATACCAACCTGTCCAGTCGGCACCGGTAGGTATAAAACAGGTAGAAGGAGTGAGCGTGATAACAGCCTGACCACCACTACACACGAGCTGTGGCGATGCCGCCGAAGGCGAAATAACGCCCCCCGCAAAACCTATGGCAGCCTGCCCCTGAACAGGAGCAAAAAGCGACGCCATCAGCATCAAACCCAGCACCACACTCATGTACGGCCACTTCATAAGTTTGATAGAGTTGTCGGGGTATTTTTTTAATTGCGCTCGTAAGAAATTATTCATACTACCGTTTTTAAAAATCGTTTTTTTTAGTTCATTCCCCTGTTTTCGGAACAGGAGCATCCTCTCATTTTTCCACCGGAAAATCTCTCAATTTCCCGCAAAATCAATACGTCCATACCCATTGCAATCCTTCTTTTTTTCAAAAAAAGGCACACAAACGGAGAGTAAACATACTAAAATTAATATGCAGTCCGAAAAGTACGTTATTTTTTTCAAAAAATCCTAACGAATAAACACATATTAATATGTGTTCGCCATGGTTCTGGCAAATTTCTCGCTGTCCATTAACTCTTACTTCACTACAGGTGCAAAAACAGGTCAGTTAGCATGGGTACTACACGTTTTTTGCTACGCCCAATACCAGCTCCCTCATACCATTCGCATCAGCTTCAGGCTACTTACTGCAAGGCTTTTTTGTTACGCCGGCTGCAATGTCAACCATCTGTTACTAATAGGCGCACAGGTGTGTAACTATGTTAGTAACCTATGCATAGGAAAGTATATTTTTTTGCTGGCTGCATCATACAACTATGCATCCAGCATACCCAGTTGAATCCTGATACTCTCGTGATGTATCTTTTCGTAAAGCTCGGTTACAAACTCGGCGGTAAGGCCCTGTGTTATGCCACGTGTACTACGGGTGTCTACTATTTCGCGCCAGCGGGCTGGTTGATAAACAGTCATGTGGCACATCCGTTTCACATCGCCTATTTTACTGCTTAGTTCCATCCTGCGTGCTATCAGGTCTACTATTTCGGCATCCAGTGTATCCATTAGCTGGCGCAAATGCTCCAGTTGTTCCAGTCCACTCATGTCGTGGGTATGCTCACCACGCACCACAAGTGCCTCCAGTATTATTTTCAGTATGCCAGGGGTTATCTGCTGTGCAGCGTCGCTCAGTGCTTTCTCTGGCTGTGGGTGAGTTTCTATCATCAACCCGTCAAAGTGCATATCCATAGCTTTTTGGGCTACTTCGGCTATACGATCGCGGTTTCCGGTTATATGGCTGGGGTCGCAAAAGACGGGCAACTGGGGTCTACGGCGCTTCAGCTCTATAGGCACCGGCCAGTTGGGCTGGTTGCGGTAGCCATGCGCGGGGGTGTAGCCCGAAAAGCCCCTGTGCAGTGCAGCCACCTCGGTTATACCCACCTTTTCCAACCGTTCTATGGCACCTTCCCAAAGGGCTACATCGGGGTTCACCGGGTTCTTTACCATTACGGGTATACCAGTCCCCCGCAGCGCATCGGCTATACGCTGCACCTGAAAAGGGTTTACCGTGGTGCGTGCGCCCAGCCACAGCACGTCTATACCGTATTTCAGTGCCAGTTCCACATGCTCTGTCTCGGCTACCTCAGTAGCCATAGGTATGCCATATTGCTTGCGGGCTGCCTGCATCCACTGCAGTGCCTGCTCGCCATACCCTTCAAACGAGCCCGGGCGCGTGCGGGGTTTCCAAACTCCTGCCCGCATCAACTGCACGTTCATACTTGCCAGTGCCGCTGCCACTTCCAGTATCTGTTCTTCCGTCTCTGCACCACAGGGCCCTGCTATTATATATGGTCTTGCCGTTTTGAAAAATGCCATGTTGCAAAGGTAATCCATTACCGCCCCCTACCCCGAAACATGGCTATATGTATTCGCTATACCCAATTTGCTCCAATACACACTCCTTGTACTTTTTCATTTCTTTATCACCTGCGGTCAACATTATTTATTAAATTTATCTCATGATACAACGCCTGTTCGATATAGTACAACAACGCAGCCAGCAAGCCCCGCAAGATGTGATGCTGGCCGCCAAAGAAAATGGCCAGTGGCGTACCTACAGCTGCAGCGATGTTTGGAACACCGCCCGCCACATGGCAGGTGGTTTGTTGCAACTGGGCATAGCCAATGCCCAACTCCTGCCCGAAACACAGGAAAAAATAGCAATTATTTCGCCCAACCGGCCCGAATGGATGATTACCGATATAGCCGCCCAGCTCACTGGTGCAGTTCTCACTCCGGTGTACCCCACCATCAGCCCTACCGATCTGGTATATGTACTACAGGAAGCAGGCGTGCGCATTGTGTTTGTGGCCAATGCCGACATTTATAACCACTTCAAAGATGCACTTGCACAGTTGCCATTGGTCACCAGCATATTCTCTTTCGACAAGCTGGAAGGAGTGCGTCACTGGACAGAACTGACAACAGATAAACTACAACCCGACGAATCGGTCATCAGCCGTATAACGCCCGATACGTTGGCTACCATCATCTACACATCGGGCACCACCGGCAACCCCAAGGGGGTAATGCTCTCTCACAACAATATTGTGAGCAACGTGCGCGACTCTATGCCGGTATTTACGTTTGCTGCAGCGGGCGAACGTGCCCTTAGCTTCCTGCCGCTCAACCACATCTTCGAGCGCATGGTAACCTATGTATACCTGCACTCGGGCGTGTCTATCTATTATGCCGAGAGTATGGACACCATAGGTGCCAACCTCAAAGAGGTACAACCAATGGTATTTACCACCGTGCCCCGCCTGCTGGAAAAGGTATACGAACGCATCATGAACACTGCTATGGAGCTCAAAGGCATCAAGCGTGCCTTGTTCTTTTGGGCACTGGAGCTGGGCAAGCAGTACGACAATGCCCAACCAGGCAGTGCATGGTACCGCATGCAGCTATGGCTGGCCAACAAAATCATCTTCAGCAAGTGGCGCGAGGCATTGGGCGGTAATGTAAAGGCTATTGTAACCGGCTCGGCGGCTTGTCAGGAAAGACTGGCACGCATCTTCTCGTCGGCAGGTATTACCATTATGGAAGGTTATGGCCTTACCGAAACATCGCCTGTTGTTACGGTAAACCGTTTCGAGAGTGAACATCGCAGGATAGGTTCTATTGGTCCATTGATAGATAACGTAGAGGTAAAAATTGCCGAAGACGGAGAAATAATGGTTAAGGGTCCTAATGTAACTATTGGCTATTACAAACACCCCGAACTGACAGAGGCTGCCATGAAGGATGGCTGGTTTATGACGGGCGACATAGGAACATGGCAAGAAGGGCGTTTTCTGAAAATAACCGACCGCAAAAAGGAAATATTCAAGACATCGGGGGGCAAGTATGTAGCACCACAGGCTATAGAAAACCGCATGAAAGAAAGCCCCTATATAGAGCAGATGATGGTGACTGGTGCCAATATGAAGTTTGTTGGTGCGCTGATAGTACCCGCTTTTGCACAAGTACGCAAATACCTGCGAGACAATCATGCCGGGCTTTCTATACCAGATAACAATACGGCACTGGTAGCCCTGCCCGAGGCCCGCCAACTCATTCAGAAACAGGTAGACAAATACAATGAACTATTCAGCCATCCCGAACAGGTAAAGAAATTTGCCTTGTTGCCTGCCGAATGGACCATAGACAGCGGCGAGCTCACCCCATCGCTAAAGGTGAAAAGAAAAGCTATAGAGCAACGATACGCCAAAGAAATAAACTGGCTATACACCGAACAATAACAAAAATTGGGCTGCATTGTACAATGCAGCCCAACTATAAACTTGACACATCATGTGCGTATAACTTGTGTGTAGCGGCAAAAGCTTACCGCAAACAACTATGCTTCAGAAGCATCCATAGCCATCTCGCGACGATATACCGCCTTCAGGATTTCTGTACGACGCCTGATAGAAGGCTTGGTGAACGACTGACGGTCGCGAAGTTGGTTAAGAACACGAGATTTTTCGTATTTCTTTTTGTATTTCTTCAGCGCTTTGTCAATGTTTTCGCAATCTTTTGAATCGATAATAAGCATAGTTATACCCCCTTTTAGCTTTTGGGACTGCAAATGTAACAAAACATTTTACTTCCACAAATTTTTCTCGAAACAGCAAAAAAAAATATCCCGACACGCAACATACACACTATCATGTACCTCGTGCCCACCTTGCCACTTTCATTACTATTCCAAATTGTTTAATCTCATAAATTGTTGTAATTTGGAGCCCAAATTGACACGCAAGTAGTGATGTCATAGCTATGTACGTAAAGTTACACATACTTCATTAAGGCCTGCTAAATGCGGCACCAAGGCATATAAAATTATAAAAATAGTCATTTATGAAAGCAGCACGTTGGAGCAAGAAATTACTAAGCCTTAGTATACTGTGCGGCATAATGCACTCGGCTTCGGCACAGGTTGTTTCTACAGTTGGCGGTCTGGGTAAGGGAAATCAGAATGGTGACGGCGGCTACCTGCTGGATGCCAAGTTTGTAGGCATTGGTGGTATATTGGCCGATAAAGGTGGAAACCTTTACATTACCAGTGCCAATGCGGTGCGTAGAGCAGATGCATATGGTATTATCAATACCATTGCCGGCTTCGGCGAATCTGGTGGCAAATCGGGAGACGGCGGTCCCGCCACTGTAGCAAAAGTAAATGGCCCCACAGGCCTTGCGCTTGCAAAAGATGGAACACTCTATTTTTCTGACACCAAAAACAACTGCGTACGCAAAATAGATAAAGACGGTGTCATAACCACAGTGGCTGGCTTTGGTGGTCCGGGTTTTACCGACGACACATTGGCCATACACGCGCAACTGAACGGACCAACAACTCTTGCTCTTGACGATACAGGCAATTTATACATAGCTGATGCCGGAAACTACAGACTGAGAAAAATGACTACGAACGGGCGCATTGTTACAATAGCTGGTACAAGATCTGACAAATATCCCGGATCAAAAATACCCGATGGCCTACCCGCCCTTGAAGTACGTATTGCTACCATAGACGGAATATTGCCCATGCCCAACGGAGATATTCTGTATGCCGACGGCTATAACTGCGTAGTGCGCAAAATTACACCAGACGGAAAAGCCTACACCTATTCTGGCACATGGACACCTAAATCTGCTGGAGATAATGGCCCTGCCGCTATTGCCAGTCTCGCCAATCCGCGCGGTCTCTGCAAAGACTCTAAGGGCAACATCTATATCGGCGAGTATGGTTCGGGCCGACTACGCAAAATCACCCCCGATGGCATTATCAATACGGTTGCCGGTGGTGGCAAAAACTCGTCAGGACCAGCACTTGAAGTAGCAATTTACCCAATTACAGATATTACTGCCGATGCGCGCGACAACATATATATTGCCACATCTACCAACAACATTCTCTATTATGCCACTGGCACACCCAAAGCCGACGAAGACATGGTCGTCTTCCCAAGTCCCTGCCAGTCTTCTACCAATGTAATACTGCCATCTGGCACTGCCGAAATAGCTACGGTATACGCAATAGACATGAGTGGAAGAGTAGTGAGCAAATCGCAGGGACCTACCAACGGATATATCTCTCTTAAGTTTGAAGATGCAGGCGTATATACGTTGTACGGTTTTACACGCAACAACCGCTGGGTAGGCAAGGTCACCGTGATTACACCATAATTCACACAATAGTTTTGCAGGTTCTTGTCTGCATCAAGTATAAAAAGCGAGCGGGCTGCATGTGC
>JAGKWS010000185.1 GCA_021151685.1 Chitinophagaceae bacterium | reverse complement strand
ACTATATACATTTAACAAGTATAGATATGCTGATACACCAGCCCAGATTGTACACCACGTAGAAAAAGTTGGTTGCTCCGTGAAAAAATTGCTACCAGATTTGTACTTCTCTTTCCAGAACGATGTGAAACCTGCTTGCAACAGACTGTAGTATATCTTGCGATAGCTGCCAGATGTCTCTACCAGTGGCGTTTTGCCTGTTGACAAGGACAAGTGCCTGCAAGTTGTGCACACCAGCCCCTGTTGGTGCATTGTACCCCTTCCAGCCACATTGTTCTATCAACCATCCGGCGGGTATTTTCACCATATTATCGTTGGCCGGGTAGAATGGCATATTGGGATACTGGCTTTGTAATGGCAAAAATGCTGCCCGGGTAATGGTAGGATTTTTGAAAAAAGAACCTGCATTGCCTATAATAGCAGGATTGGGCAGTTTGCTACTACGAATATTGATGACAGCCTGTGCCACAGAGGCTACAGTTGCGGGGATGTTCATTTTTTTCAATTCTTCGGAGATGGCTCCATAACCGGTTTTCAATTGTGTTTTTTTGTTGAGTTTGAATGTTACATCTGTAATAAAGGCTTTGTTGAGGAGCGACCTTTTGAACATGCTGTCTCTGTAACCAAAGGCGCAATCGGCACCAGAAGTGGTTATGTATGCGTGCTCATCGAGATGAAACCATTGAACAGTGGCAATAACGTCTGCAACCTCGGCACCATAAGCCCCTATATTTTGTATGGGTGCTGCCCCCACAGTTCCGGGTATCAGGGCAAGGTTTTCTAACCCACCCCATCCTTGTTCTACTGTATACATCACAAGGTTGTGCCACGTTTCGCCAGAGGCAACTGTGATGTAAACGTGGTCATCGTCCTGGGCAATTATGTGCTTGCCCAGAAGACAATTGCCCAAGACAAGCCCTTGTACAGGTTGTGTAAGCAAAATATTGCTTCCGCCACCTAAAATGCGTTTGGGATAGGGTAAATGAGCGGCTTCTTCCAGATCGGCCAAATTGTGGATCTCTACGAAATAAGCTGCCGTACAATCTATACCGAAGGTATTTTGGGTACGCAAAGACTTGTTTTGTTGCAGATGCATGTGGTAAGTAGTGAGACGATAAAGATAGGTAATGAAAAACAGCGAATATCATAAGACATTCGCTGCTATATATGTGACCTTATGTATTGGCGGTTATGGGGTAATGACCATGAGATTATATCAGCTCCTTCAATTTTTCTATAACTTGATGGACCTGTTCTTTTGTGTTGTGACGGCAAAAAGAGAACCTGATAGGCACCGAACCACTGGCGGTGCCATTGTGCAATGCCTTTATGACATGACTGACAGAATTGGCACCGCTGGTACAGGCACTACCACCACTTACACAAATGCCATTCATATCCATATTGAATAGCAGGAGTTCGGAACGATCGGTAAGGGGGAAAGAAACATTGAGCACTGTGTATAAGCTATTGCCAAACGTATCGCCATTAAACACTAATGTAGGGAAATTTTCCTTTAGTTTTTCGGCCATGTACAACTTCAGTTCTTTAATGAGCATACTGTCTTGTTCGTAACGGGTGGTGGCCAGTTCTAATGCCTTAGCAAAACCAACAATACCATATATATTCTCGGTACCGGCACGCATGTTGCGCTCTTGCGAACCACCATTTATATATGGTTTTATTTGTATACTTTCATTAACATACAATATACCTATACCCTTGGGGCCATGAAACTTGTGTGCCGCACCGTTTATGAAATGTACTTTCAGTTTGCGAAGATCGAACGGGTAATGGCCTACAGTTTGTACGGTATCACTATGGAAGATAGCATTGTATTTTTCGCAGATGTTGCCAACGGCTTCTATATTGAGCAGGTTGCCGATTTCGTTATTGGCGTGCATAAGGGTTACCAAACTACGCTCTTCGCTACCGGCCAGCAATGCTTCGAGGTCTGCCAAATCTATATGGCCATTTTCGGTCAATTTTACGAAACTAAGCTTGGCCTGACCCGTGTGCGCCAGATACTCGACCGTATGCAATGTAGCATGATGCTCTATGGGAGAGGTAATGATGTGCCTGCATCCGAGATCACGTATGGCTGCATTGATAGCCGTGTTGGTACTTTCGGTGCCACCTGAGGTAAAAAATATTTCTCCGGGATGTGCATTTAAGATGCGTGCAACCGATTTTCTTGCATTTTCGATGGCAATCTTTGTCTCTCGCCCGTAGGAGTATACAGAAGAAGGATTACCAAATTTCTCTGACAGAAAAGGCATCATCACTTCGAGTACCTCGGGGTCTAAAGAAGTTGTTGCAGCATTGTCAAAGTATATACGGTTCATGCCAGAAATATTTGGGGGGCGAAATTACCTAAATTATCTGAAGTTGCCTGATGCTTTGGCAACAAATGAATTGTGGACGTAGAATGCACGCACACACACCATAAAAAAAGAAATAAAAACTATCTTGGTAGAGCCAGTTTAAGATTTATTGCTTGTATTTATTATGAAAATTGTTTTGAGCGAAACGAGGCACATTTTGCAGCCACAGCCATTCCTATAGCGAAAAATGTATCGAAGTTGCAGCCACAAACAACCATAAGAAAAGCAATGAATAAATCTTAAACCGGCTCTTAGTGCTTTTGAGGCACTTTTGCCCCGCAATGAAGTAATAAAACATTGACAGAC
>JAGKWS010000184.1 GCA_021151685.1 Chitinophagaceae bacterium | reverse complement strand
CCCTTAACCAACCACCCGCCCCCGGCAAGTGGAGTATAGCACAAATCATAGCCCACCTCAATACCTATAACCGCTACTATCTGCCACTCATAACTGCCAACCTGAAACAAAAGGCCAACAAACCGGCACCAGAATACTACAAACCCGGCTGGTTGGGCAACTATTTTACAAAATCTATGTACTCCGAAGTGGTTACCGATAAAAAAGTGACCAACAAAATGAATGCCATGAAAGGGCACACCCCAACCACAGCAGTAAACTATCAGGCTGAAGCCACAGAATTCAGTCAGCACTTAGCCCATATGTTACAGCTATTGCAGCAAATGTCCACTACCCACATCGGCAAAACCCGCATACCCATCACCATCACCAAGCTTATTACCCTCAAAACGGGCGATGCCATGCGTTTTCTCATTGCGCATCAGGTAAGGCATACCCTGCAAATGCGCAATACATTGGCAGCTTTGGGCAAATGACAATCCCCCCCCTAAGGGCTTACAGTTAAAAGAATGCGGCCATCTCCTGCTGGTACTTATGTGCTTCTTCCGCCGCACGTTCAGCAAAGTCGGTACCATTGCCCGCATAAATAATACCTCTCGATACATTGATGAGCAATCCACCATCATTATTCATAGCATTACGGCAAACCGTATCTACATCGCCCCCCTGTGCCCCTACACCCGGCACCAGAAAGAAATGATCGGGCAGCAGTTCACGCACTTCCTGTAGTTGCTCGCGGCGGGTAGCACCTATCACAAACATTGTATTATCAGGTGTACCCCACGATGCTACTGTTTTCAGCACCTTGCGGTATAGCTTTTCATCGCCACACACCAATTGCTGAAAATCGGCACTACCTGCATTAGACGTAAGCCCCAATACTATAGCCCATTTCCCTTCAAAACCCAGAAACGGCCGTACACTATCGGCACCCATATAAGGTGCTACTGTCACACTGTCGTACGGATAAGTTTCAAAAAACGTACGGGCATATTGCTCCGATGTATTGCCTATATCCCCCCTCTTGGCATCAGCAATGGTAAAAATACCCTCAGGTATATACTGTAGTGTTTTTTCCATCGTATCCCAGCCCTTTTTACCCTGTGCCTCATAAAAAGCGGTGTTTATCTTATAGGCTACCGTATAGTCTTTGGTAGCATCTATAATGGCCTTATTAAAGGCAAAAGCAGGGTCTTCTTCTCCCAACAAGTGTTGCGGTATCTTATTAAGGTCGGTATCCAAACCCACACACAACACCGATTTTTTGGCAAAAAGAGACGAAACTAACTGCGAACGATTCATGCTGTAAAGGTAACCTGCCCGCACATTTTTTCAAACAATTGTATCCCATCCTTCGTCTGCCATTGTATTGCGTAACAATTCACCAGCAGGTTTTTCTATTTTTGGAAACATGTACCAATCTATCATCACCATCCTTTTCTCCGTACTGTTTGCCCTGCCATTGCACGCAGCACCAGATACTACTACTATTACTCCCCGTTTACGCATCAGCATTCTGAACTGTAAACCCGGAGAAGAGGTATGGGAAACCTGCGGTCATGCCTGCATCAGAATTGTAGACAGCTCGCAAACCGGTGCCGAGCACGATAAAATTTACAACTATGGCTTCTTCGAAACATCTGAAGACAAAACACTGTGGGAGCAGGCATTTACCGGCCGGGTCATAGACCTCCTCGATACCATAACCTACGACCTGCTGATGCTGGAATATACCACCAAAAAAAGAGGCATAACCGAGCTGGTCCTCAATCTTACACCCAATGAACAGTTTCAAGTATACCGCTACCTGAGAGACAATTTACGCAGGGAAAAGAAGTACTACGAATTCGACACCTTCTACGACAACTGTTCTACCAGAATACGAGACCTTTTTTACAATGTGTTCGGTCCATCCTTTGTTATGGGGCAAGTACTGCCACCCCACTCACGGCTCACCTTCAGAGATGTTGCGGTAACCACCCAATGCCCGGCCCAGCAAAAACACTGGTTTGGGTTTGCAGTAAATATGCTTTGTGCCAGCCGTATAGATAAGGTGATGACTAACAATGAAGCCATGTTCTCGCCAGAAATGCTACAGGAAGGCCTCAGAAAAGCCACCATCAATGGCCATCCTATAGCCGGCAATACCATAGAAATGCTACCACAGGCAGTACAATGGCCCACAAAACCCAACTATCCTTTATATATCGCCTACATACTGTTGGCACTTTCTGCCATCGCCATATATTATTCGCGTTACCGGCTACTACACAAGTCCATTGCCGCGTTGGTCTTCATGGTACCAACCGTTTTGGGTTGTATTATATTATATACATGGCATCTCGATGGAGAACCTGCTTGGAAAGACAACTACAATATACTATGGGCATTACCTACCAGCATACTCACGCCTGTAGTACCCCAACCCATTCGCCGTCTTCATTCCATTGTGGCACTTGTACTTATAGGCATTGCCTTATTGGTACATATTCTCCGTATTCAGCTAATGCCATTGCACGAAGCTGGCCCTTTGTTATGCGCCATGGTCATGCTTCACGCTTTTCAAATCAGAAAACAACAAAAATAATAAAATATATAAAACATTAACTAACGGTTGCATTTTTACATTAAAATATTCACAATTACAAAAGCGTCAAAAAGCACACTCCTACCACAAAAAATATTATATCAAAAAATAATTTTCACATAAC
>JAGKWS010000036.1 GCA_021151685.1 Chitinophagaceae bacterium | reverse complement strand
ATTTTGCAGCCATAGTCCTTCCTATGGCGAAAAATGTAACGAAGTTGCAGCCAAAAACAACCATAAGAAACGCAATGAATAAATCTTAAACCGGCTCTTAGCGGGTAGGTTGGCTAAAGAGTTTTATGGTATAGTCCAGCAGCCGTGTGTCGCCATGGCGGCCGTGCCCCGGTACCACATATTTTGCTTCACCAAAGTGCTGTTTTACCTGCGCTATAGTAGCGGGCCATGTTGCTTGGTTGGCATCGTTCAGGTTGCCCTTGCCCGCACCCATCTCCTTCACCATGCACCCGCCAAATAAGGCCCGGTCTTCAGGTACATAACTTACAATATTGTCCTTTGTATGGGCCTCGCCGCAATACCGGTTGATGACCTTGCCGCTACCCACAGTCAGTATCAGCTCCCCGTCAAAACCATTTTGCGGCACCACAGGGTGGTTTTTTACATCCTCTCCTGCCAGTTTCAGGGTTAGGTTATTGGCGTAAGAGGGTATGCCGGCATCATGAAATGCCTTTAACCCTCCCAAACAATCGCCATGAAAGTGGTTCACAACCACGGCCCTTATTTTTATGCCCTGTCCCTGTAGCCAGTCTATCAGTTCTGTAGCCGCAGTATCATTAGTGGGTGTGTCAAAAACTATGGCTTCCTTGTTGTTGATGTATACCATGCCGTTGCAGGGCACCTTGCCCCAAACATTATCGTACAGCCACGAGCGGTGCACATAGGTATGTGCACCCAGCGGAAGTATAATATTGTGTGCAAGCTTGGTTTTGTGGTGGCCGTGCATCCATGTGCAGCCCGATAGTACGCATAGGGTACAGATGGTTACAAGGGAGGTAAATAGTCGTATCATAAAATAAATGTAAAGAATTGTATAGTATTTGCCCACGCTGTGCCGTTGATGCTTTTCGTGTACCTTTGCAGTTACCGAAAATCGGAAATTATGGCAGAAACACTGCAAAATCTTCACCCGGAGTTGTACAAAAAAGATATTGAAGAAGCACGACAGGGCGAAGCATATGCCCCCTTTGCAGGGGACCCCAACGAATTTTCTAAAAAATTCTATATAGAAAGCTATGGCTGTCAAATGAACTTCAGCGATAGCGAAATTGTTGCCTCTATACTGCACGAGGAAGGCTTTGGTGCTACACGCAACTTTGAGGATGCCGATCTGGTACTCCTCAATACCTGCTCCATACGCGAAAAGGCCGAACAGACCGTGCGCAACCGCTTGCAGTCGTTCAGAAAAGTAAAGGAAAGCAAGCCGGGCATGCTCATAGGCGTGCTGGGTTGTATGGCCGAACGCCTGAAGGCAAAGTTTCTGGAAGAAGAAAAACTGGTAGATATTGTAGTAGGCCCCGATGCCTACCGCAGTTTGCCGGGCCTCATCAACGAGGCCGAAGGCGGGCAGAAGAGCGTAAACGTGCTGCTAAGCCGCGAAGAAACCTATGCCGACATATCGCCCGTGCGATTGGATAGCAACGGTGTTACCGCGTTTGTCAGCATTATGCGCGGTTGCAACAATATGTGCAGCTTCTGCGTAGTACCCTTCACCCGTGGCCGCGAGCGTAGCCGCGATGCAGCAAGCATCGTAAACGAATGCCGCAACCTGTTTGAGCAAGGCTACCGCGAGGTAACCTTGCTGGGTCAGAATGTGGATAGCTATTATTTTGTGCCTTCTGGTGTACAGATTGACGCCAATACCGATGCGCTGCAGCAGGGGGTTACGTTTGCTCAGTTGTTAGAGCAGGTTGCCCTCATATCTCCACTGTTGCGGGTACGTTTCAGTACATCGCACCCCAAAGACATTACCGACGATGTGCTGCACACCATGGCGAAGTACAACAACATATGCAACTACATTCACCTGCCGGTACAGAGTGGCAACACCCGCGTGTTGCAGCTCATGAACCGTACCTATACCCGCGAGTGGTATCTGGCCAAGGTGAAACGTATACGCGAAATAATACCAGACTGTGGCCTGAGTACCGATGTTATAACCGGCTTCTGTACCGAAACCGAAGAAGAACATCAGGACACATTATCGGTTATGGAGTTGTCTCGGTTCGATATGGCCTATATGTTTGCCTATAGCGAACGCCCCGGCACACTGGCCGCACGCCGCTTTGCCGATGATATTCCGGAAGATGTGAAAAAACGCCGCCTTACCGAAATCATCAATCTGCAAAACAGCCATTCCCGCGATAGCTACCGTGCCGACATCGGCAAGACTTTTGAGGTGCTCATAGAGGGCGATAGCAAGCGTAGCGACAAAGATTGGTATGGCCGCAACTCGCAGAACAAGGTGGTGGTTTTTGCCAAAAACGACCGCCCACTGCAAAAAGGCGACTATGCTATGGTACGGATAAATGATGCAACATCGGCCACACTGATGGGCGAAATGGTATAATTGCTACCCGCAATTGCGGTGGCCCCAATACCCCCCAACACCTATGGTAGAGCATATAAAAGCAGAACTGGCAAGGCTGGAAGAACAATACAACATACGCATACTGTATGCGGTAGAGAGCGGCAGTCGTGCATGGGGTTTTGCTTCTGTAAACAGCGATTGGGATGTGCGGTTTATTTATGTACCCCGGCACAATTGGTATTTGTCGGTGGAGGAGCATAGAGACAGTATAGAAATGATGCTGCCCAACGATCTCGACCTCTCGGGTTGGGAACTGCGAAAGGCCCTCAGATTGTTTCGCAAGTCCAATCCACCGCTCAATGAGTGGCTGGATAGTTCTATCATATACAAGGAAGAGGGTAGCCTTGCCGCCCGTATGCGAACACTCAATGAGCAGTACTTCAACCCGCGTGCAGTCATATATCACTACCTGCACATGGCCCGCAACAACTGGCAGGCATATTTCAAAGAAGAGGAAGTGCGCATCAAAAAGTACTTCTACGTGCTGCGCCCGCTTATGGCATGCCGTTGGGTAGAGCGTACAGGGCAAATGGCCCCCGTACTTTTCGATACCATGCTGCACAGTGGCCATGTACCACCAGCCGTGGTGCAGGCTACAGAGGCATTGCTGATACGCAAAATGGCAGGCGAAGAACTGAGTAAGGGCGGCAGATTACCTGTGCTCGATGAATTTATAGAACAGGAAATAGCCCATTTCCTGCAACATGCTGGCGATGCCGCAGTGGCCCCGCGCAGCAATGTAGAGGAGTTGAACCAACTCTTAGGGCAGGCCTTGTACGAGGCTTGGGGGCCGTGGCCGCCCACCGCAGAATAAACTATGTAAAAAAGAAAGGGAATTATGGAAACACAAAGCATCAAGAACAGATTTGGTATCATAGGCAATTCGCCGGCACTCAACCATGCCCTCAACACGGCGGCACAGGTATCGGGTACCGATTTGTCGGTACTGATAACGGGAGAGAGCGGTGTGGGTAAGGAAGTATTTTCCATGATTATTCATGCCCTTTCGCCACGCAAACACAACTCATTTATAGCCGTAAACTGTGGGGCCATACCAGAGGGTACTATAGATAGCGAACTCTTTGGTCACGAAAAAGGCTCGTTTACCGGTGCCGTAGATAGCCGTAAAGGCTACTTCGAAACCGTAAATGGCGGCACCATATTTCTGGACGAGATAGGCGAAATGCCCATAGGTACACAGGCACGCCTGCTACGCGTCTTGGAGACGGGCGAATTCATCAGGGTAGGTTCTTCCAAAGTGCAAAAAACCGATGTACGTGTTATAGCCGCCACCAACCGAGACCTGCTGGAGTCGGCCCAACAGGGTCGCTTTCGCGAAGACTTGTACTATCGTCTGAGTACCGTGCCCATCAGGGTACCTGCCCTGCGCGACCGCCGCGAAGATATTCCGCTCCTGTTCCGCAAGTTTGCAGGCGACTTTGCCGAGCGATACAAGACCCAATCGGTACAGCTCGATGCCATGGCGCAGCAGGCATTGGTCAACTATCCATGGCCGGGCAACGTGCGCGAGCTGAAGAACATTGCCGAGCAGGTTTCGGTACTGTCGCCAGATAAACACATCACTGCCGATGCATTACAACGCTTTCTGCCGCAGCACAATGCCCCATCGCGTGGGCTGGCATTGGTAGCACCCTCTGGTGGGGCAGCTACCGCCCCCGGTACCTATACCGACTTCAAATCGGAGCGCGACATCCTGTACAAGATCATTTTCGATCTCAAAAAGGACATGAACGACCTGAAGCAGATGATATTCGACGTAGCCCACCATCAGGGCTACACCCCTGCCGAGCCGGGTACGCAAAGCACCATTCTTCCCATCTATACCGATGCCGACCATGTGCAGACACCCGTTACCTATACGCAAGCAACTCCGTCATCTACCCCCATTTTGTTAGACCCTTCGGCTAACAGGCACGAAGAAGTAGAAGAAACCCTCTTCCTTGCCGATCGCGAGAAAGAATACATCATGAAGGCACTGCGCAAGCACAAAAGCCGCCGCCGCGATGCCGCCGCCGAACTCGGTATCTCAGAGCGTACCCTCTATCGCAAGATAAAGGAGTACGATATAGATGAATAAGCCGCAACTACTAAAAACAAAGTCGATTCAGCCTTCCGCCGCCGTTGGAGTTCCTCACCAACGGCCAGCCCGTGGGCCGAGCCGGGTTGCACGCACCTACGCTCCCCGCTCTCTTTCCCGCTCTCCTTTTGTGCCCCACCAGCTACTGCCAGTTTGCAACTGGCTTTACAATACTTGAATTCGGTGTTTTGCACAGCTTGTTTCGGTCTCTTCGCATCACTCCTTTACAACCAAACCATGGTAGATTCCCGCAGTAGTGTTTTGTTGCACAATGCTACCGTTCATGTCAAATTGCGCAACAATATTTACATCGTTTGCCGCGCCTGTAACTGCAGATAGCAAATAACGGTTGGTGCAGGGAGTGATGATTGTAGAGTAGTATCGATTGTTGATGCTAAATGGTAGTTTTGATAATTTGGTAAGAGCACCATTGTTAGGGTCTATTCGTACAAAATGATATTCCGCCCCTGATGATGGTTGTGGGTATTCTTCGCTTATCGCATAAAGCATATGGTCGTTGGGGTTGTATCGCAAACCCAGAATGGTTCTGTCATTGCCAGACATGATAACTGTGGTAGTTGTAGCCCCAGGTACATACTTTTCTACAGTATACTCTACCGTACGTTCTGATTTTGTAGCAAAATATATGACACCCGTCGATTGGTCAATAGATGCAGTTGCAGCCATAGTGCCCATTTGTTTTCCTTTTATAGCCACTACCGGGGTCGTAACAACAGCGTTGCCGCTTGTTGATACTTCCACAATTTGACAGGGAGTCGATTCGGGTTTCAGAGCAGAATAGTAAATACAGTACATCTTGTTAGTGGTCTTGTTATAAACCAATCCTTGAACAAATGCGCTGGCGGTGTCAGTAAATGTAGTGACAGTTCCATCCATCGATATTTTCAAAAAAGCATTAGAAAAACTCATCCCTACTCCCCTGAATGCATAATAGCTATTGTCAGTGGGGTTATATACAGGTTGGCCGCTGTTTTGATAATAGGTGATACTATTAAATTGATTAAGCGTAATACTTGCATCATCAAATGTTCCTATGGCCAAAGTGTCAAAATGTCCTGCCGATTTTCCCACGGGGGTGTAGGCACTGATAATGCTGGCCGAACAGCCCGTAGGTTCGGTTGTTTTCTTTTTACAGGCAACAATATTACATGCGGCCAATGTAGTGAGTGCAGCCACGGCAATGCGGTAATTTTTCATAAATGGAATGTCTGTTTGGGTTATTCAATGTTGCTAAACGGTATCTGCTGCATCAATAGCAGTCTCCTGAATAGACGTAATAGAACCACGCAGTCTTGGGTCGGTTGCATTCTTTTTTCCGCCGTTGGTGTTCCTCCTCAAGGCCAGCACATGGGCCGGAAATAAGTGCCGGTAAGCTGTAACGCTCTCCGCGCTCTATCATTGTGCACCCAACCAGTTGGCCATATGTGTTTTTATTATGCGTGTCAATTCGTTGTAGCCAATTGTAAAAACAAATGCCAAATAACTTCCTGAAAACTCAATTTGAAAGGACGTTTACAAATTAAAATTTCTGTACTTTTAAGGATGAAAAAATACCTGATAGTAATCGCCTTACAAGCAATTTTTTTTAGTGTTTTCGGTCAATCGGCAAAACAACGCCCTGATATAAATCCGCAAGTCACAGATGAAGAGCTTAAACTATATTCATTAGTTACAGAATACAGAAGAGCAAACAATCTACCATCAATTCCATTGTCAAAATCGCTCACATTCGTAGCACAAACACATTGCAAAGATCTTGCTCAGAACAGGCCCGATAGTTTGCCAAATTGTAATGCACATAGCTGGTCCAAAAAGGGAAAGTGGTCTGCCTGCTGTTACACTGCCGATCATAAGCAGGCGAAATGTATGTGGGACAAACCCAAAGAGCTAACAAATTATCCGGGTAACGGCTATGAGATTGCATACATGAGCTTCGAACCCGCTTCAGCAGAAGGCGCATTACAAGGCTGGAAAGAAAGTAAATTTCACAACGATGTAATAATGAACGCAGAAATCTGGAAGGACATAACGTGGAATGCAATTGGAATTGGTATGTATCAAGGTTTTGCAGTAATCTGGTTTGGGGCAGAAACAGACCCGGAAGGTAATGTGCCAACAAAATAAATAGTAAGCCGGTAATTCACTGGTGTGCATCTGTAGTGCGCACCCTACTCCGTACCACACCAATTACTGGCTACACAAAACTCAGCCCCTCATCTTTGTGTCTGCACAATTTGCAAGTCCCACACATCACTCCTTTATCGCCATACCCTGAAACAACCCCGTAGTAGTATCTTGAACCACTACGGCACCTGCCATATTTATCTGTGTCAACGTGTTGGTGAAAGATGCCAATCCCCATGCCGAAATGGTAGACAATACATAACGGTCAGTACAAGGGTCCAGGCTACAGGTATAGAACTCATTGTTTACCTGAAACGGTAGGGTGGCCACAGTGGTCATTGTGCTACTTGTCGGCGATATCCGCACAAACGAATAGGCGGCAGGCCCGGTTGATGCAGGGTAGGTCTCTGTTATGGCATAAAGCATATTGTCGGTACGGTTATAACGTAGCCCCATTATCCGTTTGTCGGTGCCAGACACTATTACAGAGGTGGTAGAGCTGCCGGGTATATATTGCTCTACAGCGTAGATTTCGGGGCTATGTGTTTTCAATGCAAAGAACATATAGCCCGTTGCAGGGTCTACAGTGCTGGTAGCTGGCGATGCACTTCTGTTTTGATTGGTGGTGGTAGCAACGGTAGTAGCGGTAAAGCTGGTGCCACTGGTAGTTATTTCTACAATTTCGGTGGGCCCCATGGTTGTACCACTGATGGTGCGTCTCAAACAGTACAACTTGTTATTTGTGGGGTTAAAAACCAATCCATCAAGAGACTGACTTGTTGCACAACTGTAGGTGGTAACCACACCTCCTGCCGATACCTTAAAGAGTGTATCTGTCTGGCTGGACGACTTATATTTGAACACATAATAGCAGTTATCGGCCGTGTTATAAGCACCCTGATTACTGTAGCCCGAGTTGGTAATCCCCGAGGCCGATGCAAGTGTAGCCGTTGAGGCATCAATTACACCCCATGCCAGCGGGCTTGTTGGTGGTATATACGCCGAATCGGGGTGGTAATAACCATACAATGTAGCACTACAAGTAGTGCGGGCATTTTCTTCCTGTTTTTTGCAAGAGGTAACAAATGCCGAAGCGGTTACGAATGCAGCAAACGCTGCCAATTGGTACTTTTTCATGTGTTGGTTGTTGTGTGTGTGATAAAATGGTTGGTGCAAAATCTTACACTACTAACCGTAGGTTGTATGATAGACAATTAGATGCTGTTGCAGGTTGGGTATTAACGAATTATTTGCAGTTTCGCCGAAGTCAGTGTGCTGGAGTAAAAGTATCATCCACAGCCCACCAATAGCCACATTTCACCCCCAAATCCGCTACCAGCACACGTTTGCAAATACATCATACACACCTCCGCACATATCATAGCCCCAATGGTGCACATCTCTCAGTAGTCATTGGGCAAACAAGTGCCATACACACAACTTTACACCCAAACCACCCAACAACCCTATGTTTACCGTAAGCGCACCCACACCGCATCTCATGCCCCATCATGCCCCATTTGCGGCAGCATGGGCATCTACAAAACACAACAATCAATTGATAATCAATACACTCACGCCACACAACCCCCCAAAAAACAATGAAAAACACACCACACACAAATGGGGCATTGCCCGCCACATCGCTACCCACATGCAGTCCATGGGCAAAACCGCTCTCTGTTCTCTTTCTCGCTCTCCCATTGGCCGCCGTTGGTGTTCCTCGCCAACGGCCAGCACATGGGCCTGTAACATGGGGTCACCCGCTACCGCCAGTATTAAAAAGGCTTTACAGTATATACCAATCTATATTCGCTACATTTCCCATCATGCCCCATTTTTGGCAGTGTGGAGCATCTATAAAACACAACAATCAATTGATAATCAATACGCTAAAGCCAGCCAAATCCCAAAAACAATAAAAAAACACACCACACAAATGGGGCATTCTGCCGCTGTTGGTGTTCCTCACCAACGGCCAGCACATGGGCCGGTAACATGGGGCCGCCCGCTACCGCCAGTATTAAAAAAGCTTTACAGTATATACCAATCTATATTCACCACATTTCCCATTACACCCTATTCTTAGCCGCATGGGGTATTCATAAAACACAACAATCAATTGATAATCAATGCACCCACACCACCCAAGCCCCAAAAACAATGAAAAACACCACACACAAATGGGGCATTGCCCGCCACATCGCTACCCACATGCACTCTGTGGGCAAAACCGCTCTCCGCTCTCTTTCTTGCGCTCTCCAATTGCGCTCCGCCCATTCTCCCACGCAAATCTGCCGCTACACATGCCCGTAGTATGTACCTTTGGCACGGCTAAAAAGGCACAGCAGCACATGAACATTCTCATAGCACAGCAGAACTACCACATTGGCAATTTTGAGGCAAACACCGCCAAAATATTGGACGCCATTGCCCGTGGCAAAGAAATGGGTGCCGACCTCGTAGTATGCTCAGAGCTGGCCATCACCGGCTATCCCCCGCGCGATTTTTTGGAGTTTGCCGACTTCATAGACCGCACCCAAGCCGCGCTCGATACCATCCGTATGGCTGCCGATACCATTGGCGTACTGGTGGGCTGCCCCACACGCAACCCCGAGGTGCTGGGCAAAAACCTCTACAACAGTGCCTGCCTGCTATACGGGCAGCAGGTGGTAGGTACCGTACACAAAACACTGCTACCCACCTACGATATCTTCGACGAGTATCGCTACTTCGAGCCCGCTGCCACATGGCAGGTGCTGCACTTCAAGGGGTACAAGCTGGCGGTAACTATTTGTGAGGACATCTGGAACCTGGGCGACGACCCCATGTACCGCATATGCCCCATGGACCAGTTGATGCCCCAATCGCCCGATATTATGATTAACCTCAGTGCCTCCCCGTTCGACTATCAGCACGGGGCCGGCCGGCAAGATATTATCGGGCGCAACGTGGCCCGCTATGGCTTGCCCATGGTGTACTGCAATACCACCGGCTCACAAACCGAAATCGTGTTCGACGGGGGCTCTGTAGCCGTCAATGCCGATGGCAGCATTGCCTGTGGTCTGCCCTATTTTACCGAGGCACTCAGCATGGTTTCGTTCGATGGTAAAACACTCTCGGCACCTCATGCCGGCCCAGACCGCATAGAGGTATCTGCCGATACTACCGAGCTGGTTGCCGAAGCCGGCATACCACAAATACATCAGGCACTGGTGTTGGGCATCCGCGACTATTTTGGCAAAATGGGCTTTCAGAAGGCCATCGTAGCCTCATCGGGCGGTATAGATAGTGCCGTTACACTGGCACTGGCTTGCGAGGCATTGGGAGCTGCCAATGTCACCGCCCTGCTGCTGCCCTCTCAGTTCTCTACCGGCCACTCGGTAGACGATGCCGTGCAGCTATCCATCAATCTGGGTAACCCCTACGAAACCATCCCCATAAAGGGCGTGTACGATGCCTATATGCAGGCATTGTCGCCTGTGTTCAAGGGGCTGCCGTTCAGCTTGGCCGAGGAAAATCTGCAATCGCGCATCCGGGGCGGTATGGTAATGGCACTGGCCAATAAGTTCAATTACATCCTGCTCAATACATCCAACAAAAGCGAACTGGCCACAGGTTACGGCACCCTTTATGGCGATATGGCCGGTGGCCTTGGTGTATTGGGCGACCTCTACAAGGTGCAGGTATATGCGCTGGCCCGCTACCTGAACCGTAATGGCGAGGTAATACCCGAAAACATCATTACCAAGGCCCCCAGTGCCGAGTTGCGCCCCGGCCAGAAGGACAGCGACAGCCTGCCCGACTATAGCGTGCTGGACCCTGTTCTGTATCAGTACGTAGAGCGGCGCATGGGCCCGCGAGAGATAATACTGATGGGCTATGATGCGGCACTGGTATCGCGCGTGCTGCGGTTGGTAAACAATAACGAGTACAAGCGCAACCAGTTTTGCCCCATCATACGGGTATCGCCCAAGGCATTTGGGGTAGGTCGGCGCATGCCCATAGTGGGTAAGTATTTGGGGTAATGGCCGTTTCCACGATTTTGACATTTGTCAAATGGGGTGCTGCGGGGCGGTAGTAGGTTTGTGTCATCAAACAGAAAAACACAACAACTATGACACAGAAACCTTCAGCCGCCTTCATTGGCGCATCGTGGACAGGATTATTGGCAGGTACCGTAGCCTACTGCACCGGCTTGTGGAATGCCGGTATGACCCTTGCCGAAAAGGGCTACTATTTCGCCATCCTCATGTATGGGCTATACGCTGCAGTATCGCTGCAAAAGGCCGTGCGAGACCAGTTGGAGGGAATAAGAGTTACTGCCATGTACCTGGGCATTAGCTGGTTCTCTACCATACTATCGCTGCTGTTGCTGGTAATAGGTTTGTGGAACGCCTCTATGGTACGCAGCGAAAAGGGTTTTTATGGCATGGCATTTACCCTCAGCCTTTTTGCCGCTATAGCCGTGCAAAAGAACATACGCGATACCTATCAGGCCGATAACAGGGCCAACGCTACGCCCCGCCACACAGATGCCAATGTGTAGGCATGTAGATACGTATAATGTTTATTTAACCCCAAATGCTCCAAAGGGCATCTGTAACATGACAGGGGGAAGTTGGATAAAAAACGAAGTGTCAAAAGGTTCAGAATAAACAGGTTGCTATGAGAAGTGATGAATGCATATCAGGTCTTTGCACATTGCTTTGTTTAGTCTTGTCACTACTTGTAGTAAAGTATAATCTCAAATTTGCTGTATCGAGTTTCATTCTTTGCATTACATATAGTGTTTGTTTCTATGACGGCCTGTATTTTCACTCGGAATATGGAGGTTCATTGATTTGGATTTTTTTAATAATCGTGTCCACTACGCTTCATAATATAGTATTGTTGTTTTATCTTGTTATTAGTATTTTGCGGTAGTGCTATGTTGTTTCAGATATTCCAAAGGGCATTTGGAACCAACGATGGGTGCCGTTCTGCAACGGAATGCGATGTAGTGAGGCTCGGATATAGTAGGATAACTCCGGCCTGCCGTATCGCTCCATGTTGCAGCAGTGGGCACTCGGCAATAACTATGACAGCCCGTTCGGCGAACGGGCTATATGGACATTTCCGGATGCGCTTCGGAATTCCGAAATAACATTGAGTTTGAAATATGAAAAATACTACTGTCTGGCAAGTTGTGTCAAATAGCTGGTGGTGAACCAATTACAAAAAGCATCACGCTATATAATAAACTTAACAAAAACCGCTACCAAAAAAAATCAAAGATTATCAATATCTTAGTAACACAATAGTCTATGGAAAATTTAAATACGCTTGAACAGATATTATTGGATAGGCTTTCATTGAGGTATCCTATTGTTAAGTTGCATATGCCATTCTTAAAGGTATTAAATAGAGAATGTACAGGAGTTGGAATGTATGTTAATTTTGAAGATTACGAATTGCCGAGAGATATCCCACAAATTGAAGTTTACCTTGGTGTAATTAGTACAAATGAAAATATAGAAATTAAAGGATTAGAATATGGTTTAGGTTACGAATTGTGTATAGAAGGGGGTAAAATAAGTTTTTTTGAGTTTATTACATATGGAGAAGATTGGGATTGCAATATTGACGGATTTAAAGTTGTTACAGTTCCAATGTCCTAGCCGTTTCGCTTGAAGCATACTCCGCACAAACATGGGTGTAAAAGCATAGCCAAACAACAATGCCCACAATCAACTTATGTTGGCGCACTGTTTTCGTCCATTTCAGATACACATAATATTCATTTAACCCCACATTGATATTGCCGTCATACGAACTAAGTCTCTTTGTATAACCCGAAGTTGATACGGGTTTTATATGGCAAAGAGAGAAGTAGACATCGTAGTCCTGTCCGACCTGCACCTGGGTACCTATGGCTGCCACGCCACCGAGTTGCTGCGGTACCTGAAGAGTATAAAACCCCGCGCCGTGATACTGAATGGCGACATCATAGACATCTGGCAGTTCAGCAAGCGGTACTGGCCCGCCTCGCACATGATGGTCATCAAACACCTTACCGGCCTTATGGCCAAGGATGTACCCGTCTACTACATACCCGGCAACCACGACGAAATGCTGCGCCGCTTCCGGGGCTTCAATCTGGGCCCGCTGAAGATTGTGAACAAACTATCGCTGAAGATAGACAACAAGCGGGTATGGGTCTTTCATGGCGATGTGTTTGATGTAGTAATGCAAAACAGCCGCTGGCTGGCCCGGCTGGGGGCCGTGGGGTACGATACCCTCATCCTCATCAACCGTTTGGTCAACTTCATTTCTCAGAAGATGGGCCGGGGCAAACTCTCTTTCTCTAAGAAGGTAAAGAACACCGTAAAAAGTGCCGTAAAGTTCATCAACGACTTCGAGCAGACGGTATGTGGCATAGCCGCCGAAAACCAGTACGACTACGTGATATGTGGCCACATACACCACCCCGAAATAAAGCAGGTAGCTACCAAACACGGCAAGGTTACCTACATGAACTCGGGCGACTGGATAGAGAACCTGACCGCACTCGAGTACAACGACTCTAAGTGGCGCATATACAGCTACAACAACGACCCCGTGGCACAGGCCATAGACCTGAGCAAGAGCAAGAATACACGCCAGTCGTCTAAAGACATGATGAACAGCCTGCTGCAAGAGCTGAACATGATGCAAAACAAAAACGAAGCACCGGCCACAGAGCTGGTAGCTGCCGGAGACCGCACCCTATAAACCATAACAATTATGAAGATACTATTTGCGATACAGGGTACAGGAAATGGCCACCTGAGCCGCGCCCGCGATATTTACCCCGAGCTGTTGCAACACGGCGAAACCGATGTACTGATAAGCGGCATACAGGCCGATGTGCAGGTGCCCTTCCCCGTAAAGTACAAGCTGTGGGGCATGAGCTTCATTTTTGGCCGGCACGGTGGGGTAGACATATGGGATACTGCCCGCAAGCTAAAGCTGCCTCGCCTGTTGAAGGACATCAACAGCATACCCGTAGCCCATTACGACCTTGTCATCAACGATTTTGAGCCCGTTACCAGCTGGGCTTGCCGCAACAAGGGCCTGCCCTGCGTATCGCTCAGTCACCAGTGTGCGGTGCTGCACCCTGCCGCACCCCGCCCCTCGTTTGTAGACCCATTGGGCAAACTGGTATTGCAGCATTATGCGCCCGTTACGGCCTCTTATGGTTTCCACTTCCGTAGCTATGGCCCCAATATCTATACGCCCGTTATACGCCGCGAGGTGCGCCGACTTACACCCACCCGCAATGGTCACTATACTGTATACCTACCCGCCTATAGCGATGAGGCCATGGTGCAGCATCTGGGGCATTTCCCCCATGTGCGGTGGCATGTATTCTCCAAGCACAACAAAACGCCCTTTACCACCGGCAACATCAGCGTACGGCCTATAGACAATGCCGCCTTTATAGAAAGTATGGCCGCTGCAGATGGGGTGCTGTGCGGTGCCGGTTTCGAAGGGCCTGCCGAGGCCATGTATCTGGGCAAGAAGGTATTGGTGATACCCATGCAAACCCAGTACGAGCAGCAATGCAATGCCGTAGCCGCCGCCGATATGGGCGCGACCGTGGTGAGCAAGCTGGGCCCCGAGAGCTACAATACCATACAACAGTGGCTGGACACGGGCAAACCCATAGAAGTACACTACCCCGATATGACCAGCCAGATAGTAGCCGATGTAGTACAACGGCATGGGGGTGTGAGGAAAATTGCATGATGGGTTGTACAACAAGAACAACAACTGCTATATTGTTCGCGATTTACGATTCATAAATCGTGATTCGTGTTATGTGATTTGCAGGATAGCATTTTTTGGCATCATAGTTGCATAAGGTGTAGTTACAATATACTGTACCTATGAAACCTGTCTTTTGTGTATTACTGCTTGTATTATTGTTTGTTAGGGCTGGGGCGCAACATCTGAGCCCGGCACAGTTGGAGGCCGTATACCAGTGCCATGCCGTTGTAGATACACAAGCCCTTATGGAGCTGAAAATGCCCAACTACCGCACCGGGGGCCGTATGGCACTTACCGGGGGTATTGTGGCCTCTGCGGGGTTTGCCTGTATTGGCTATCTTGTATATGGCCCGCCCAACCAATCTTCGGGACTATTTTATTTGGGGGCACCACTGATTGCGGGTGGGGTTACGGCTGCCGTAACCGGAGGTACATTATGCCTTGCCGAAGCCCTGCGCTACAAGCGCGACTACCGCCGGGCCACTTGCCCAAAGTACCTGAAAAGCGATGCCTATAAACGCTGGAAAATGCAAAGGGAAATGCCCGTGGCCTTCAAAAAACGCCGTGCCAATAAGATAGGTGCCTATATAACCGGTGGCCTTGCCGCCACCTACTTAGCCGATGGCATTTTCAGTAAACGTATGTTGGAAAACTCGCTGCACATTGGGGGTGCTACAGCCGCCTTCATTTATTGCGAGCACCAATACATCAAGTACAACCGCCAATGCAAGGCCTATACCCCTCATGTATCGCTCTATGCGGGCGATAAAGGTGTGGGGCTGGCGTATAATTTTTGATGGTGGCGGTGGTGTGATATATAAATTGTTTGAAAGGAATTGGTTTCCGTTTAGTTATATTTGGTGGTAATATACTCCAGACCCATGCTAACAAAAATCACTAAATTTTTATCTGAAAATTTCGGATCATATCAGAAGTTGATAAAAGCTATAAAAGAAGACAACTATAAAAATTGGGAGCAGCACTTTAACGATTTCAATCAGATATCGGGGGTAAAGGCAAATCCTATTGAAATGAAGTCGTTAGGGCTTGATGTGTATGAAAAAAATCTGAGCCATAGTTTATCTAATCTTCGTATTTCCGATGATAAACGAGCGTTATTGCAGTCTATTCAGCAGTTCTTCGGTTTGTCTGATAACGACATAAACCCGGTAAAAAGAAAACTTGGGTTGAAGGCAGTAGACTTGTTGTCTCAATATAGGATGCAAGATTCAGAGCTGTCTGACATTGAAAAGTACGAGATACATTTATTGGCTAAAGAGCTTGCTGTTACAGTTTCTGAGGTTGAAAGCATTAATCTGAAAAACGCATCAGATAAGCTGCAAAAAATTATAAAAGACAAAATAGCTGCCGGAAGAATAACAGACATAGAGCAGCAGAATATTTACAATACTGCAAAGGCACTGGGATTAAACCCTGCTAACTTACCGCTTGATGCCCAGACAAAAACAATTTTTGACCATCATGTACTTTTAAACGCACTTGAAAAAGGCAATTTGCCCATTATAAGCAATGTGTCTATTGTAGTTCAGAAAAATGAGGTGGCACACTGGCAGATTAATGCCACCTTGCTTACTCCCAAGACAATAACAACGGGTTATACGGGCGGTAGTAGAGGCGTAAGCATCCGGGTGATGAAAGGAGTGAGCTACCGTATAGGTTCGAGTAGAAGCACCCCTATTCGGGAGTCTGTAACAATACGGCATAGCGGTGTGTTGGTTGTTACAAATAAGCGTATCGTATTTGCGGGTTCGGGTAAGTCTTTTTCAATAGGGTATAAGCAGCTCTTGAGTTTCGATCCTTACAGTAATGGTATTGGTTTACAAAAGGAGTCGGGAACAGGATACCTGGTAGAATTACCTAACTTTCAGGCCTCAGAAATTACCTTCAAGGTGCTTGAGATTGCCATAAATAATTTTTTTGCATAGGGTATATATATGCTTTCTGCTTTATGGTGCTTTAGTCTACAGCTTTACAAAAGTCCGTTTGGGATCACATTCTTCAAAGATGGGGCGAGAGCGGTTATCGCTGCGAAAAGTTTTAAGTTTGCTGATAGTGCTACTGTAACAACAGCGGAGAGGGTATGAGAAATAAGTATAGAACGATAGACTTGTTTGCCGGAATAGGTGGGATAAGGCTGGGTTTTGAGGAATATGGGTGTGAAAATGTATTCTCATCGGAATGGGATAAAGATGCTCAAAAGATGTACGAAGCCAACTTTGGAGAAAAGCCTTTTGGTGATATTAATTTAATAGCACCAAATGATGTTCCCGATCACGATATATTACTGGCCGGGTTCCCATGCCAGCCATTTAGTATTGCGGGAAAGGGGTTGGGGTTTGCAGATACAAGAGGTACTTTGTTTTTTAATATAGAAGCTATATTGGCAGCCAAGCGTCCACAAGCATTTTTGCTGGAAAATGTGAAAAGATTGACCACGCATGACAATGGACAAACGTTTGCCGTGATACTGGAGAAGCTGAAAGCTTTAGGGTATACTGTTTATCATAAGGTGTTCAATTCTTTAGATTTTGGTGTGCCTCAAAAAAGAGAGCGTATATACATAGTAGGCTTCTTAGAGCCGTATGATTTCCATTTTCCGAAACCATTGGGTTATTACAGACCGCTTAGCGAGGTGTTGGAAAAAGACGAGGCTGTGCCGGACAGCTATTTTTTGTCTAAGGAAGTAAAAGAAAAGCGGTTGGCAATGGTGAAGCCCAATGCCCCCTATCCGTCGATATGGCACGAGAACATAGGTGGCAACATATCGGCATTGCCCTACTCATGCGCACTGAGGGCGGGCGGTAGCTATAACTATTTGGTAGTAAATGGAGTGCGACGCCTTACTGACCGCGAAATGCTGCGGCTACAGGGTTTTCCCGATACATTCATTATCAATTTGCCCTATTCGCAAACCCGAAAAGTTGCAGGCAATTCTGTATCTGTTCCTGTCATTAAGGCTATTGCAAATGCAATGATGACTACGCTAATGGAAAGAAAGCAAATTGCAGAAATGAAACAGAAAGATCTATTTTCTGAGCAGCTAATGTAAATGTAATTTATATGAAAGTAGATGTTGCCAAAAAGGCTCTGGATAAGGTTATTGATAAAGCGCGGGTGCATTTGTACAAACCTATACAGGTGGCAGAGATACTGCACAGAGATAGAGTAGCAGGAGACATCAATTTGGCAGATCTGGAGACGTACAGGTCTGCATCCAAAAAGTGGCGCGATGTTGTTTGTTTGCAATTTCTTGGTAGAATCAGCACTTCGTCGGCACGTTATCAAGACGATGTTTTTAACGATAATGCAGTACCTCCCGGTGCCCTTGTGGCACTTGGTGTTGAAAACAGAAGAACCAATGGAGCTATAGAAGCATACATCTACAAGAAGTTTGGAGAACGTCTCCATCAAATGTCGGCAGGGTTAGACTATGCAACAACGCATAACAGAACAGTCTTTGAACTAACCGATTTCTTAGGCTTGTTTTGGAATGAAGCTGGTTTGAGACGCAGTATTGACAAGATTTATGAAATAGTGGTATACGCACTGTTTTCGGCCCTGGTTGATGTGCTTGAGATTACAGTATTGGTTAGTATGGATAAGAATAAAAATGATATTCTTGTCGAGTTTGAAGATTTTACCAAAAGTGTGGTACAGCTATCAACAGAACAAACATCTGTCAGGCTAAAAGCTAAAATTAACCGGGTTGGTGTTACCAATGCGGCAGATAGAGGACTGGATATGTGGGCTAACTTTGGCCTTGCTATTCAAATAAAACATTTGTCTCTTACCGAGGATCTTGCAGAAAATATTGTCTCGTCTGTAACTTCTGACAGAATAGTTATTGTTTGTAAAGATGCGGAACAAAAAGTGATTGTATCGTTGTTGAACCAGATGGGGTGGCGGTCGAAGATACAAAGTGTTATTACTGAGAGTCATTTGATTGCGTGGTATGAAAAGGCCCTGAGAGGTAAATATGGCGAGCTTGTTGGCAACAAGGTCATTCAGAACCTGAAAGAAGAAATAAAAGTAGAATTCCCATCAACTGACAAAGCCGAATTTGATCGATTTGTAAAGAGTAGGGGATATCTGAAGCACTGGTGATTCTATTGGTGAATTGAGGTGTAGCTTTTGAAGAAGATTCAGATGCTATGAGGGGGACTTCTTCATCGGCCAGCATAAGGGGCTTGTGCTGCTGCGTGTTGTCAGGTTTGGTTTAGCTCGGTGTATCTCGTAATATTTGCCCTGCGAGCGTGTTGTAATAGGAGCATACCGACAATTGTATAAACGGTAGTCCTATTGGCTCAAAGCCAAGCCCACTTTGCTATTCAGCGATTTTTAGTCTGTTTTTTGTTCATAGGGCAGAAATCTATTAAAATAGTTTCATGCTTTTCTTTTGGGCTAATAAATCGGCATACAAGGCAAGGAAGGGTGTTATTTTTTCTGAGTCATTTTGTATTAAGTGCATTAATCTGTATCGGTCAATAACTACCAGATCATCTGCTATCAGGCTTCCGCGTTGCCATTCAAGAGTGTGCCTTCGGAATGAACGAGGTACAAAATGTATAAATTGAATAGACTGGCGCACGTGTAAGAAACGTTGCCAACGTCCCTGTTGTGCTTCGTGTTGTTTGTCTATCCAGTTGCTGCCACAGGCACATTGCGCAAAGAATACTGGTTGATGGGGGGCATTATCATTAAATGTCAAAAACGCTACCCAATCCAGATTTGCATCCCCTCCTGTTGAAATCTCATCTTCATCGTCCAGGTATTTTGTGGTATCAACAGATAAATCGCTTGCAAGCATCCTTAAATTCCCGGCAAGATTTGGGCCATTATACAGATGTTCTTCAGATACCAGATTGCCGGCACCTGCACCGAAAAAGCGCATTTTTGCACCTGCAGGCACCAACTTTTCCATTGGAATTTTGCACAATGCTTCGAAACAGTGTCCAAGTCTATTGATGTCGGCTGAAGAAAATGCCTGCATTTGCGACGAGAATAGCAATACAAGGTAAAGCTGCTGCTGCGTGTTCTGTGCCTCATTGCGAAGTTTTAATAGTGGCCCTTCTGACGAAACCTCAAACGGATAACTATCTCTGAATTGTACGGCACGGGCCTCTAACATGGCCCAGATTGGCCTGAGTCTTAATGCAATTTCGTTTATACCCTGCTCTTTTTGTTCGTCATACTTTTCTTCATCTTCTTCATCGTCCTGTTCATTCGTAGCATCTTCGGGCTCTACAACTGTCAATGGATTTAATAAGGGGGATGTAGCTACAGCCTTTGCCAGGTAGGTTTCACTAAAATTGATAGCACTTAGTTTTTCTTTTGGCTTTTTATCTGCATTGTCATTAATCCAATCTGCAAAAGATTGCAGACTCAGTTCGCCATCAATGTGTAACATGCAAATAAGCTCGGCATAGTCTGTCCATGCATTAATCTCTCTGTCTGAAGGCCAACGGAGATTGGTATCTATTAGCTCCATTTATGCTCTTGACTTAGATGTTGATAAATGTTCAAATATGCTTCTGGAGATATTAAGCGCAATTGATGCAACTTCATCGGCAAGATCGCGATCCGAATTTTTTGCGGCCCTAATAGTATGCATGTACTTTTGAGCTTCACGCAGGCTTGTGCGTGCTTGCTGGAGGTATGCACGCATAGTATCATCTGCCAGTTCTGTTAAAGAGGCTGCATCATAAATCGTTAATTTATCATCCTCCTCAAATGCGGTTAAAGCAGTTTTATCGCCTACAATACGGTTTAGTAAGGGAAGGTTACGTCCTTCACCCAAGCGGGTTACGCCATCTTTTCGCTCATACAGCCACTTGAAAACGTTCTTAAAATGTACCTCTTGCAAATTTACCAAGGGTTGTTGGCTATCTGCATCCACGCCCATGTATGCCATGATGTTGGTGTATCGCGTAGCAGCATCATTAATCAATGATAGGTCGAAAGTTTCTTCAGATAGATTAGGTTCATCATAAAATCCTTTATTGGCAATGTGTTCAAATAGCTGATAGCCAACTATAAGTCTGCGAACATATACTGGCTTACTTCCTATCTCCTTCGCCAGTTTTCTATACACGTCGGGCAGATTTGCCATGGGTTGGTAAAGACTATAGAGATAACGCGCCTTTGCTATTACCGGCCAAGGTCTGACGCCACTGATGTGCCTGAACCCAAGATAAGTAGCAACTGCTTCGCGGTTTGCAACGATGTAGACTGGCAGTTCTTTGGGTAATGTTCCTTTTTCAATGGCCTCTACCGATAGGTTGGTAACGGTATTCACCAAATACCTTGCAATGTCAGGCGTGTTCAATAGCTTCACTGCTGCCAGGCGGCGATTGCCCTCTACTATAATTACCTTTCCGGAACCATCATTACTAACTGTCCCTACAAGTGGTTCCCCGCCGAAGAAACCATTTTCTACGATAGATGCCATTAGCTCCGTAAGAGAAGCGTTGTTAAGCATCCACGATATTACTTCTTCATCGCTTTGATGTTGCATCTCAAGCGCAAGGCGAGGATTATGCGGGTCGAGCATCAAATGTTGGAAGCCAATATTGTGTAGACCTTCTGAGTATGCCATATGTTTTATTTTGCTGATGATGTTACAAGCAGGGTAAAGCAGGGTAAAGTTATTGAAAAGAGGAGGAATATTATATTGAGGAATTTCAAGCAACGTCTTCATACTGCATCCGTTTGTCGATATGTCTTACGGGCCTTACTCTGCCAGCGTACGTACCAGCCAGTGGTCGGGGTATTTCTTTTTTAGTTGTTTTAGTTTTTTGTTTTGGGCGCGGGTGTCTTGTTCCAGCTTGTAGTCGTATACCTGTAACGCTACCGATTCGGGGTAGAGGGGCAGGGCTTTTTTCAGTTGTTCACGGGCCATAGAGGTGAGGTGGCCTGCGGCCATAGCCTCGCACAGGTACACATGCACCAGCGCGGGTGCCTGCCCGTATAGTCGGGTGCATTCGTCTTCCAATTGTTGCAGCAGGGCTACGGCTACCCGTGGGTCCGACTCCATTTTTTCGGTGCGGGTTTTGCGTATCAGCAACTGGTAGTTGTAGAAGAGTACTGCTATGTGCCGGTTGTGCAGGGTGGTATCGGTTTTGTAGCGTTCAAAGGCTTCGGCCAGCGAGTCGCTGTTTTGTACATCGTTGCTTTGCAATAGTTTCTGGTACATAGCATCGAGCAGCGATAGTATGGCCCGGTCGTTGCCGTTGGCTATGGTATGTCGTTTTACCACCCATGCCGGTAGCAGAAATACCTGTGTTACATAACTAAGCGATGAGTCGCCCGCCAAATTGAAGAGATATACGGTATCGGCAGGCAGGTAGGTGCCTATCAGCGATCTGTCGGGCAGGGCAAGGTATATGGCCTGCGATTGCAGCGGATTGGGTTTGTCGTATATAAACGATAGTTGTTGCCCGTCTACCCAGTCGGTAAGGGGTGGGGCCCCGGTGGTGCGCTGGCGGCTGAGACGAGCCATTGTCTCGTAAATGTTTTCACCCGGTCTTTGTGCATGGGCATTGGTGGCCAGTAGCAGCAAGGCTATAAGGGGCATGCAATGAACCAGTGTAACTAACCAACGAAGAGAATAAGCGCGACGCATAAAGAATCTGATACCGTTTTTATATTAAAATAGGACTAAGATAATTTTCTTCACCACAAGGATCACAAAGGTGTAACACAAAGATTAATGGCCGATATTAAGGCCACAAAGGCTCATGTGTTGCTATACACAATCATATCCCAATGATGTAACACAAAGGGTTACAGCGGCATAGAAGACCATAAAGGTTCGTGTGTCTGTTGTATACACTTTATGTTGCAATTGTATGTGCTGCAATTGTGCCCGCAAACTTACCCAAAATGTGCCTGATAATACCCAACAAAAACGCCCGCAACCAACTGGCAACGGGCGTTTTTAACAATAATGGGGCAGGGTAGGGTTATACCGTTACCATGCCGTCTTCTTTGGCTTTGTATTGTTTCACCTGCTCCAGCGCATCGGGCACCACATCGCTGATGATAACAATGAAGCTATCCTTTATTGCATGGGTAAATGCGTAGTCTATGGCTTCGCTTTCGCGCTTGATGACCGTGACTTTCTTAGATGCATCTATGGTTTGTATACCCCTCATTAGCAGATCTATGATCTCTTGCTCGGTGCGGCCGCGCAGGTTCTTGTCCTGACGGATAATGATCTCGTCGAAGATGCCGGCTGCGGCCTCGCCCAGCGATGTCAGGTCTTCGTCGCGGCGATCGCCCACACCTGCTATAATGCCCACCTTTACCGTAGCATTGACCGAGCGTACAAACTTGCCTATGGCCAGCAGGCCGTGGGTGTTGTGGGCATAGTCTATCATTACCGAGTAGTTGCGGAAGTGGAACATGTTCATGCGGCCCGGCGTAAGCCCCGGCGACGGCACAAACGTTTGCAGTGCCTGCCGTATATCCTCGGTCTTGAAGTCTTGTACGTAGGCTGCCAAAACGGCTCCCAGCACGTTGGCAATGTTGAATTCGGCCATGCCCGAGAAGGTGAGCGGTATGTTGGTTACCTTCTCTACCCGTATTTTCCACGTACCTTTCAGTATGGTTACATAGCCATTCTCGTACACGGCGGCTATGCCGCCTTTTTCGCAGTGGCGGCGCACCCGTGCATTATTGTCGGACAGCGAGAAGAGGGCCACCTTACAGGTAACCACCTTGTGCATCTCGTACACCAGGTCGTCATCGGCATTCAGTATGGCGTAGCCGCCGGGTAGTACGGTTTGTGGTACTACGGCTTTTACGCGGGCCAGTTTTTCCAGCGTATCTATGCCGCTCAGGCCCATATGGTCTTCAGCCACATTAGTTACTACGGCCACATCGCAATTGTGAAAACCAAGGCCTGCACGCAGTATGCCGCCACGGGCACACTCCAGCACGGCATAGTTTACAGTAGGGTCTCGCAGTACAAATTCGGCCGACACCGGGCCTGTGCAGTCGCCCCGCATCATCAGTTGGTTTTGTATATATACCCCATCGGTAGTGGTGTAGCCCACCTTGTAGCCCATTTGCTTTACTATGTGTGCAATAAGGCGGGTGGTAGTGGTTTTGCCATTGGTGCCCGATATGGCTATGATGGGTATGCGTGCCGATACACCGGGCGGGTACAGCATGTCTATCACCGGTTCGGCCACGTTGCGGGGCAGGCCATCGGTAGGGTCCAGGTGCATACGGAAGCCCGGAGCCGCATTTACCTCCAGTACGGCACCACCTGTCTCGGCCAGTGGTACCGACAGGTCGCTGGTCATAATGTCTATACCGCAAATGTCTAACCCTATGATGCGGGCTATACGCTCTGCCATAAAGATGTTGGTGGGGTGTACATAGTCGGTCACATCGGTAGCGGTACCGCCCGTACTGAGGTTGGCGGTGGGTTTCAGCCACAGTTCCTCGCTTGCGGGTAGTACGGTTTCCAGCGTATAGCCCTTTTTGTCCAGTATGTCGCGGGTAAAGTCGTCTATCTTGATGGCTGTCAGCACCTTTTCGTGTCCGTAGCCACGGCGCGGGTCGCTGTTCACAATGTCTATAAGCTGCTGTATGGTATGGGTGCCATCGCCGGTTACGGCGGCTGGTGTGCGCAGGGCAGCGGCTACAAATTTGTAGTTTACCACCAGCACCCTAAAGTCGCGCCCGGTTATGAACCGCTCACATATCACCGCACGGCCATAGTGTTTTGCGGCTTTCAGGCCGGCTACAGCGTCTTCCCAGGTACGTATGTTGGTGGTAGCCCCCTTGCCGTGATTGCCGTTTACCGGCTTGGTAACAATGGGGTAGCCTATTTTGTCTATGGCATTTTGCAGGTCTTCCTCATCGTAAACAATTCGGCCACGGGGTACCGGTATTTCCGATGCTTCCAGCAGGTTTTTGGTTTCTTCTTTGTCGCAGGCTATCTCTACGGCTATGCTGCTGGTAGTGCTGGCTATGGTAGCCTGCACCCTGCGCTGGTTTACCCCATAACCCAGTTGCACCAGCGAGTGGCGGTTGAGGCGTATGTAGGGTATTTTGCGTTTGATGGCCTCGTCTACTATAGAGCCTGTACTGGGGCCCAGCCGCTCGTCCTCACGTATCTCGCGCAGGGTTTGTATGTCGTTGGCCAGATCGTAGGGTTCGCCATCTGCTATGGCCTGTGCCATTTTTACGGCTGCTTTGGCGGTGTAGATGCCTGCCTTGGCCTCGTGGTAAGAGAATACTACGTGGTATATGCCGGGGTCGGCAGTTTCGCGGGTGCGGCCAAACCCGGTGTCCATACCGGCCAGTGTTTGCAGCTCCAGTGCTATGTGCTCTATTACATGGCCCATCCATGTACCATCTTCTACCCGCATAAAGAAGCCTCCGGGTACCCCCTCGGAGCAGCGATGTTCGTATAGTGATGGCATGAACGCACGTAACCTATCCAGAAAGCCGGGGATTGTATCGGTAGGCCGCTGTTCCATCTCTTCAAGGTCCAGCAGCATTACTACCAGTTTATGTCTGGTCACCGACCAATAGTTGGGGCCATTCATGACCTTTATGTCCAGTATCTTCATTTGTGGGTTGTTTATTTAGCTTATCAATATACTCATTTTCAATAACAAACAATATCTATGAGTGTATTTTCTTATGATGCCGGACAGGAAAAACCGCAGAATCCTTTAAGTTTGCATTATATTTTATCAAACGTTAGTTAGCAAGTGGCATATCCCTTAGGGCATTTAGTGGCGGTTGGCGGCGCCGAAGACAAAGGCACAGATCTGGAAAAAGGTATTGTACAAAGAAACCGTCTCAACTTTTTCGAATTAGGAATTCTGAAAAATATAGTGAGCCTGATAGGGGAAGAAGACCCAAGGGTAGAGGTGGTGACTACTGCATCGTCTATACCAGACGAGGTGGCCGATAACTATCGGGATGCGTTTCAGAAGCTGGGCTGTACCAATGTGGGCCATATGCGCATACGCAACCGCGAGGACGCAGCATTGCCCGAAAATCTGGAACGTTTGAGGGCCTGCAATTGCATTATGTTTTCGGGGGGTAACCAGTTGCGGTTATCGTCGAACTTTGGTGGTACAGAGTTTCTGGATATTTTGAAAGAGCGTTATGCACATGGCGATTTGCTGATAGCCGGCACCAGTGCAGGTGCTATGGCCATGAGCAATACCATGATTTATGAAGGTAACGCAGCCATAGCCCACCTGAAGGGCGAGGTGAAGATTACCACCGGTTTGGGGCTGATTCAGAACGTGATTATAGATACCCATTTCGATAAGCGTGGCCGTTTCAATCGTTTGGCGCAGGCAGTAGCCGCACAACCCGGTGCCATAGGCATAGGCCTGGGCGAGGATACAGGGGTTATTGTATCGGAAGGACACAGCCTTAAAGCCATAGGCTCGGGCAGTGTCATCATTATAGATGGCAAAAACATAGAGTACAACAATATTGCCGACATCAGCTTTGGCAAGCCTATTTCGGTAGAGAATATCATTGTCCACATCATGTCGGGCGGCGATACCTACAATCTGCAAACCCGTTGTTTTGAAGGGGCAGAAATAGAAGTAGATGAAGAAGATTAACCGCACTTTTCCCACGATTGAGATACAGTGTTATTCTGTATCTCAATCGCGGTATATCATTACACTATTGTAGCCATTGCTGCTGCGGCAGGCACGGTACATACCCTCGCTGTTGAAGGGCATATCTATATTGCCCGCATGGTCTATAGCCACCAGCCCGCCTTCGCCGCCTATCCTTACCAGCTTGTCCTGCACCACTATATGGCAGGCTTCTTTCAGGCTCAGTCCCTTGTATTCCATCAGGCAAGATATGTCGTGTGCTACCACACTGCGTATAAACAACTCGCCATGCCCGGTACACGATATGGCACAGGTAGCATCGTTGGCATATGTGCCGGCACCGGGTATGGGGCTATCGCCCACACGGCCATATTTTTTGTTGGTCATGCCGCCGGTGCTGGTAGCGGCCGCAAGGTGTCCGCTGGCATCGAGTGCTACGGCACCCACGGTGCCAAACTTCTTCTCGGTGTGGTCCAGTTGCACGGCATCTTCTTTCAGGGCTTCCTGCCACTGGTCGTAGCGTTGTTGGGTGTAGAACCATTCATCTGTTTCCATGGCCAGCCCCTGCATACGGGCAAATTCCTCGGCCCCGTGGCCACAAAGTAGTACATGGCCACTGCGCTCCATTACCACACGGGCCAGTTGCACAGGGTTTTTTACGTTGGCTATGCCGCATACGGCACCGGCCTCCAGTGTCTTGCCCCACATCACCGATGCATCCATTTCGTGTTTGCCTATGTTGTTGAACACCGAGCCCCGGCCGGCATTGAATAGGGGGAAGTCTTCCAATACCGTTACGGCGGCCGCAACCGCATCCAGACTGCTGCCACCAGCCGCCAGTATGTGGTAGCCTGCATCGGTAGCGGCACGCAGGGCACCCTCGTACTGTGCTTGTTTTTCGGGTGTCATGGTGCTGCGCAAAATGGTACCTGCGCCGCCGTGCACGGCTATGCCAAAATTGTGTGCCATAGGTGTTTTGAGGTAAGTGTTGTGGTGTGCTTACCGTGTTGCAAAATACGTCTTCGTGTAGTGCCCGGCATCATGTTTTTCTTGATGGTTGTAAAAAATATTTGCTGAACTAAATAATTAGTTTACTTTTGAACTAAATAATTAGTTCAACTTGAAAACACTGACAAAAGCCGAAGAGCAGATAATGATGGTGCTATGGCAACTGGGTAGTGGTATGCTGATGGAAGTAGTAGAGACCATGCCGCAACCACAGCCCCACAAAAACACAGTGGCTACATTGCTGAAGATACTGGTAGAGAAAGAGTTTGTGCGTACCGAAAACGTGGGGCGTATGTTCCGGTACCATCCGCTGGTATCGAAGGAGGCCTATAGCAGCAGTACGCTTACGGGCATGGTGCGGGGTTATTTCAATGGGTCTTTCTCTGATGTGGTATCGTTTATGGTAGATGATAATAAACTGTCGGTACAAGATCTGGAACTTTTACTGAAACAACTAAAAAACAAATAATATGCTGGCGTTGTCATCGTTCATAGTTTTTGGTATGCGCTCTATGGCCACTTGCGGGCTGATGCTGGCATACTACCTGCTGGTGCTGCGGGGGCGCCGTATGCATGGTGCCAGCCGTGTATGGTTGTTGCTCGCCGCTGTAGCGGGTGTGGCAGTGCCCCTTACAGAGTATACATGGTATGTGGCCACGCCCAAGGTGCCATTGCCTGCATACCAATTGTTGCAGGCTACCGGGGGCGGTAATATAGAGGAGCTGGTGACCACGGGTATACATGCCAGTCTTTCGGTACACGATGCGGCTGTGGCACTATACGGTATTGTGGCAGCGGTATTGCTGATAGTGGCCGCCACGAAGGTGTGGCGGGTGCTACGGCTGGCCCGTGGTTATGCAATAACCCGGCACCACGGCTACCGCATAGTGCATACACAATTGCCACAGGCACCGTTCACGTTTGGCAAAACGGTTTTCTGGAACGATGGCATTGATGCCCATAGCCATGAGGGGCACCTGATAATGCAGCACGAGCTGGTGCATGTGCGCCAATACCATACGGCCGACAAATTATTGCTACAAGCCATTACGGCACTGTGCTGGTTCAACCCTCTGATGTGGTACATAGGCCGCGAGCTGAATGAGGTACACGAGTTTCTGGCCGACGAGCAGGCCGCACCAGATGCCGATGCCTTTGCCCGTATGGTGCTTACGGCAAGCGGCAAGGGGCGTTTTCCATCCATCACCAGTCACTTTTTTTCTTCATCTATAAAACGCAGATTGAGTATGGTTACACAACAATCGCCCACCAGCTACCGCTGGCTACGCAGGGCCCTTATGCTGCCGGTGCTGGCAGTGCCATTAGCATTATTTTCATTCAGGGTCAGTTATGCCCCTGCAACACCAGTACCTGCAAAAGGAAGCATAACGCTGGTGCTGGATGCTGCCCATGGGGGCAAAGACATGGGGGCAGTAAGCCCCGATGGCCATACCGAAAAGGAAATGACACTGCGCATATGCCGTAAGATGGCCAGTTTGGCACCAGCCTACCATGTGGGTATTGTAATGACCCGAGAGGGTGATACTTACCCAACCCTGAATGATAGGGTAGTGATGGCCAATGAACAGACAGATGCATTGTTTTTGTCGGTACATGTAAACAAGGCTATTGCCGGACAACCACCGCACGAGGGTTGCGAGATAATAGTATCGGATAAAAATGTGCAGGCTGTGGAGAGCCGGAAACTGGCATCGGCCATATCGGCCACGCTGCGCCAGAGTGGTATAGGTACCCAACTAAGGGAGCAGGGACTGCATGTGCTGAAGGCTAACAATCACCCCGGCATTGCCATAGAGTGTGGTACGGTAGAAAGCAAGGCCGACATGCAGCGCATACAGAATGATGCTGAACTGGAGGCCATGTGCCGTAATATACTGGCAGGTATTGTAGCCTATGCAGGCACTGCCCACTAACAATTCTCAGTAAGGCTATTTACAGCCAACAGAACAGGGTACATCTTGAATGAGGTGGTCCTGTTTTTGTGCTTCTCCTCTCTTACAGGTTGCTTATTGCCTCTTTAGTGTCATGATTTGTCGCGAAAGTGTCCCAAAGATTGATACTGATATTTCCAAAGCCTCGGCAGAGGTACTACAATATTTCATCTCCTTTATCCGACACTATTTTCGTATCTTACCATAAATCCACTTGATGGAAGAAGGTACAATTATTCCATTTCCCGAATCGGTAAGAACCAGACCCGCTATGTACTTGGGAGGCCGCGATGGTAGGGCACTTGCACGCATTGTTGCTGGTGTTACCCGTCTATTGGCAGTAGATGGCAGCACATTGGTGCGCATTACCATTGGTGCTGGCAACAAGGTGATGATTGTTGCCAATAAGGTGCTGTTAACTTCCGGTTTGTTTGAGGTGCCGCAGAACTTTACATTGTCACTGAGTGCGCTGCCCTATGTATGTAGCAACCTGACCATTTGCAGCGCAAAGGAGCATTTGGCATTTGCCGACGGTGTAGCAGTAAAGCCGGCAGATGATGCTGCCACTGCCGATGTGATGCGCATCTCGTTTGTGCCCGACACGGCGGTATTTGGAAATAGTGAGCTACACTATGGCAAGCTGTTAGAGAACGTTTTTGAGTTGTGCCTGCACCACCCGCAACTGGGGGTATTGGTGCGCGATGACCGGGACAAGTATCATCAACAAAACTACCTGCATTGCCCAAGGGGTATTGTTCATTTGGCCGAAGAGCAGGCTGCCGAAACGGTTGGTGGCACCTATCCTATTGCCGTAATGGAAGACTGTATAGATGGTGTAACGTACAAAATAGCTGCAACATGGAGCCATTCTTGGAATCCTCAACCACATATCGCCTGTTTTGAGAACGAGCGCGCGGCTGATGCAGCATGTGAGATGATAACTACTACGCTGGCTGGTATGGGCGATGTACTACGTGCTTATATAAAGAGTTTCCCCGATAAAAATTCCCGATTCGCCGCTCGAAAGTTGCGCAACGGGCTCATACTGGTAGCCGCCAGCTATGGGGTGCCCGATGGTGAGTGGGAAGAAAAAGTGCAGCTTGCACACAATAAAAGGGTGCGTAATTTCGTTAAAGTAAAATTCTTAGGTCACGTTCTTGACAATCCTGATTTCCTGAAATTTATCTTGCATCGCTTCGACACTACCAATCCCGGTGCTATCATGTATTAGCAGCCATATTTATTGCATAACTTAGCCCCCGTTATGATTTATAGAAGTAAAGCACCTTTGCGCATCGGCCTTGCCGGTGGTGGTACCGATGTAAGCCCTTATTGCGACCTGTATGGTGGTGCCATACTGAATGCTACTATTTCTTTATATGCATCGGCTACCATAGAGCCGCTGAATACGCCGCAAATAATAATAGAGGCAGTAGACCGTAACGAGTTTGTGTCTTATCCGCTGGAAACCATGTTGCCGATAGATGGCACGCTGGACCTTGCCTGTGGTGTGTATAACTATGTGGTAGGCCGTTTTGGTCCTGTGCCATCTGGTTTCCGTATTACCACCAGTGTAGATGCGCCTGCGGGTTCGGGGCTTGGTAGTTCTTCTACCCTTGTTGTAGCAATAATGGGTGCCTTTACCGAATGGATGAAGCTGCCGCTGGGTGAATACGACATTGCGCAGGCTGCATTCGATATAGAACGTATAGACCTGGGTATGGCCGGTGGCAAACAAGACCAGTATGCGGCTACATTTGGTGGGGTGAACTTTATGGAGTTTTATGATAACAATAAGGTAATTGTGAACCCTCTGCGCATAAAGCCCGAGTACCTGTATGAATTGGGTAACAACCTGCTGCTATACTTTACTGCAACCAGCCGCCTATCTTCTACAATTATAGAGGCGCAGAGCAAGAACGTGACCGACAAAAATCAGCAATCTATAGAGGCGATGCACCACCTGAAGGAGCAGGCCCGTATGATGAAGGAAGCCTTGCTGAAGGGGAATGTAGATGAGATAGGCAGTATACTGGACTACGGTTTCCGATTCAAGAAGCAGATGGCCAAAGGCATATCGAACGATGCCCTGGATGAAACCTATGAAGCAGCACTGAAAGCTGGCGCAACGGGGGGCAAAATATCGGGAGCGGGCGGTGGCGGCTTTATGATGTTTTATTGCCCCGGCAATACCCGCCATCAGGTACGGCAGGTGCTGGAAGCCCGTGGCGGTAGCATGAGCCAATACCAATTTACCGAACGTGGCCTGTTTACATGGCGCATCTGACGATTATCAAAACATAACATTCCATTTCTGCACTGCCTGTTCTATGCTCTGCGTATCGCTGCACAAAATAGTTATTAAAGCCCCCTATGGCCTGTATGCCGAGGAGTGGACCCGCGACAATACTTTTGAAACCGATGTTGATATATGGCTACCGCCAGAGCGGCCATGGCCCTTTGCCGACTATTCGTTAGTACATAAAGCGGTACACGAGGTGTTTGCACAACCGGCCCACCTGCTGGAGGCGTTGGTGTATGACATACACACATCGGTAAAGGCACTGTTCCCCACTGCGCAAAAGGTACGGGTAGCAGTACGCAAGATGGCCCCGCCATTGGCTGGCGAGGTAGGTTATTCGCAGGTTTGCTACGAGCAGTAGGGTAGCTGCTATTTTACCACATCTTTATATAGGATGTAACATACAGTGTCTGCAACCGTTTGTTAACTTCGTAAACAAATGGGTCTTATGCGCTTTACAGGAAAAACAGCATTCATTACCGGGGCCAGCAGGGGTATTGGCGAGGCTATTGCGGTACGTTTGGCATCGGAAGGGGCCAATGTGGTGGTGATAGGCAAGTCGGTACAGGAAGACCCGAGGTTGGGAGGCACTATACACTCGGCTGTGGCACGGGTAAACGAAGCTGGTGGGCGCGGGCTTGCCGTACAAGCCGATATTCGTGACGAAGAACAGATAATAGCCGCTGTGCAGCAGGCCGTTTCCATATTTGGGGGCATAGATATATTGGTGAACAATGCATCGGCCATATCGCTGGCGGGCACTACCGATATGGAGACCAAGCGGTTCGACCTGATACACGACATCAATGTACGGGGTACGTATCTGGTAACCCGGCATTGCATCCCTTTTCTGAAGCGTAGCAGCAACCCGCACATACTTACGTTGTCGCCCCCCATCAACCTGAACCCGCTGTGGTTGGGCCCGTACATAGGCTATACCATGAGCAAGTACAACATGAGTATGATGACGCTGGGCTGGTCTGAGGAATTCAGGGCCGATGGTATAGCCGCCAATTCTTTATGGCCTGTAACCACTATAGATACTGCCGCTGTGCGCAACCTGTTGGGGGGCAACTCGCTGGCAGTACGCAGCCGCAAGCCATCAATAGTGGCCGATAGTGCCGCCTTTATTTTGGCAAGCCCATCGCGCACCTGCACCGGCAATCTGTTTCTGGATGAAGACGTATTGGCCAGTCACGGTATTACCGATTTGACCGACTATGCAGTAGCCCCCGGCAATGAATTGCAGATGGATTTGTATGTAGAAAAATAGGCGTATATTATTAACTATTGGTAATAGTTTATATGTTTTTTCTGTGTTAATAGTTCATTTGCTATCTTTAACATAGAATGTTATTCAATACCCCTGATTTTGCGCTGTTTTTCGCAATAGTGCTTGTGGTATACTGGTTGGTGTACCGGTGGCAAAATACCCGTTCTGTAGTATTGCTTGCAGGCAGTTGGTATTTCTATAACAAGCTGCATTATACTTTTCCTCTCTACCTGCTGGGTATGATAGCAGTAGGGTACACCACTGCTATTCTTATAGAGCAGGCAAGGGCCCATAACAAACGAAATATACTGATAGGGGGTATAGTAGTACTGGGTTTCGGGCTCACCTACATCAAGTATAGCGGGCTGATACTGGGCAACATACCCGGTTTGGCACAATGGCAGGCCAGTGCATTGCACATACTGGTGCCGCTGGGCATCAGCTACTACACATTCTCTTCTATAGGGTATATAACCGATGTGTACCGGGGCCGCTTACCGGCACAGCACAATGCGCTTACCTATGCGTCCTACATCAGCTTCTTTCCGCACTTGTTATCGGGGCCTATACCTTCTTCTGTATCGGTATTGCCACAGTTCAGCCATGTGCGGCCACCATCGGTGGCCCGTATAGAGCAGTCGGTGGGCGAGATAATATGGGGGTTATTCAAAAAAATGGTGATAGCCGCCCATGCCGAGAAGGTGGTGAACTATTGCTACGCCTCTTATGCCGACCTGACTGGTAGCACCGTGTTTCTGGGAGTTATGCTGTTCAACCTCTATCTCTATGCCGACTTTTCGGCCTATTCAGACATTGCCCGTGGTGTAGCCCGGCTGATGGGTATAGAACTGACACAGAATTTCAAGATGCCGTTTTTCAGCCGCAACCCCGGCGAGTTTTGGCGGCGGTGGCACACATCGCTGCGCAAATGGATGCTGGATTATCTGTACATACCCATGGGCGGCAACCGGGGCGGCAAGGGTACCTATGTGGCGGCTATTATGTTCATCTTCACCTTTAGCGGGTTGTGGCATGGTGCCAATATGACGTTTGTGTGCTGGGGTATACTGAATGGTATTTACTTCTTGCCCTACATTCTTACCGATTCGCTGACACGGTACAAAGATGCACCCGCTGCGGGTAAGCTGTTGCCGTCTCTGAAAGTGACGGTGCAGATTGCATTTACGTTCTTGCTTACTACATTGTCGCGCATATTTTTCCGCGCCCCCAATATGACGGTGGTACAAGGGTTGGTGGGCAAGATATTTTCGCCTTCTATACTGTTGCCGCCACTGCGTATGGTATCGTTGAAGGTGGCCATGTTTGTGCCGCTACTGGCATTTGAGTGGACACAGCGCGAAAAGGACTACGTGCTGCAAATAAGCCGGAAATACATGGCAGTACGCGTGGTGGGCTACATAGTAATAGTGGTGCTTATAGCCCTGCTCTACAAAAAGCAAAACGCAAGCGAATACTATTATTTTAAATTCTGATATCAACAACAACAACAATGAAAAAAACAATTATTCTGTTCGCATCTGCCATTACCCTTTTGGGATATGGCTGTGGGAATGGCAAAGAAGAAAAAGAGGCACAAAAAAAACAAGCACAGTTAAGTACCGAGCTAAACACAAGGAAAAGTCTGGATCAGGAAATAGAGCAACTGAACGAAGACTATCGCGAAAT
>JAGKWS010000035.1 GCA_021151685.1 Chitinophagaceae bacterium | reverse complement strand
CAAAAAGCGTGTTTCGTTTGCATCACCTTATCCAGGTAAGATTATTCCATTAGATCTCATGAAACTGGGTGGCCGTGTCATTTGCCAGAAAGATGCATTTTTGTGTGCCGCCAAAGGGGTTGCTGTGGGCATAGAGTTTCAGCGTAAGCTGGGCACAGGTTTGTTCGGTGGCGAGGGTTTCATCATGGAAAAACTGGAAGGAGATGGTATGGCATTTGTACACGCAGGTGGGCATGTGTTGGCACGCAATTTGCGCCCGGGCGAGCTACTAAAGATAGATACTGGTTGTATAGTGGGTTTCACCGGGGGTATTCACTACGATATTCAGTTTGTAGGCGGTATCAAAAATACACTGTTTGGTGGCGAAGGCGTGTTTTTTGCCACACTACGCGGCCCCGGCACTGTCTGGATACAAACCTTGCCCATCAGTCGTTTGGCCAGCCGTATCCTCAGCTTCAGTCGCGGCGGCCACCGCAAAGAAGAAGGAAGTATTCTTGGCGGCCTTGGCAACCTGCTGGATGGCGATGGCAGATAATAGGCTTCTCACAAGCAATACCCGCCACTTACACAATAGTAGACATTATAACAATAGCAGGCATTTCAGCCTGCTATTGTTATAATAATAAAATCATTGCTTGCTTTACACGTGCAGTATCCAGTTGTGCGTATCTGTTTTGCGACCATATCTTATTGCGGCCAGTTCCTTTTTCAGCCACTGTGCATTTTCCCACTCTTCAACTGGGGGAAGCGTCATTTTTTCATTTTGATAGGTGAGTGCGCTAATAGGGGCAATAGATGCCGCTGTACCTGTGCCAAATGCCTCGCGTAGCTGGCCAGCATGGTAGGCTGCTTGTATTTCGTCTATGCTCAGTGGGCGTTCTTCTACGGTTACACCCTTCTCGCGCAGTAGGGTAATGACGCTATCGCGCGTTACACCCTGCAAAATAGTATCTTGTTTAATGTCTGGTGTCACCACCTTGTCACCCAATACAAAGAAGACGTTCATGGTACCTATTTCCTGCACATATTTGTGCTCGTACCCGTCTGTCCATAATATTTGGTCATACCCCATTTCCTTCACCTTCTGTGTGGGGTACATACTCATACCATAGTTGCCGGCAGCCTTTGTAAACCCTATGCCACCAGGAAAAGCGCGAACATACTCGTCATGTACATATATAGATACTGGCTTGCTGTAGTATGGCCCGGCCGGGCTGGTAATTATCATGAACAAGAATTTCTCGGCCGGACGCACTCCTATGAACTCGTCTACAGCCACCATGAATGGGCGTATGTAAAGCGACGTGTCATCACTGGTGGGTATCCAGTCTCTGTCCAAATCTACCAGTTGCTTCAAGCCACCCAAAAACAATTCTTCAGGTACTGCAGGCATAGCCATGCGTTCTGCCGAACGGTTAAAGCGTTTCCAATTGTCGCGTGGTCTGAAGATAATAGGATTGCCCTGTGGATCTTTATACGCTTTTATGCCTTCAAATATTGCTTGGCCATAATGCATGAATGTAGTGGCCGGACTAAGAGAAAGATTTTCATATGGTTTTATCTCTGCATGTTGCCATTCCCCATTTTCATAGGTAGCCACCAGCATATGGTCCGAATATACTTTACCGAATTGTATGTTAGAATGATCTAACTGGCCAATACGGCTTTCATTAGTTTTGTGGACAACAATATCCAAAGCAGCTACATTCATGATATTTATTTTAATTTGATAATTCGTAACTTTGCGCAAAGAAACAATTTTTTTGGCTAAAAAAGCACTTTAGCTACTGTTGTATAGGTTTTGTATTTATATATTGAAACGATGCAGGTATTTGCATTTGTTTCACTTCCTCTAAACTAAAATGAATATTATTAACTCCGAAGTAATATCTTCCGAACTGGATGTGTTCTGGAACACACAGAACGAAAATGTTAAAACACTCAGCCATGTTTCAGTATTGGTAATCACAGCACCCATCACTACCGAAACACAGCGAAGTTTACTGCACAAAATGATAGCTGCATGCAGTTTGACAACATCCCATTTTGCCATTGTCGAAATATCGCCCAATTCTCCTGTGGCATGGTACCGCCTGCGCGAGGCTTCTCAGGCGCGTGTAGTTCTTATTTTTGGGGTGCCGCTCCCGGCATTGGGTATCTCGGTTTTATTCAAAGCCTGCGAACCCAACAGGTTCGATAATAGAATATTGATACCCGCACCAGCTTTAGAGTTTCTGGAACAAAATGCAGAACTACGAAAACAACTATGGCAACAGGGGATGAAATTGGTATTTATAGACCACATTTACGGCAATCCAATGACACAAAACGACTGAAAATCTTGGTTATAGATTTTGTCTATATGCTGTATTGATAGTATATTTGTGCCACAACTTTCCCATTATGACCATTACACAACTGGAATACGTAGTTGCAGTAGCCACATACAAGAGTTTTGTAGCCGCTGCCGAAAAATGTTTTGTTACACAGCCCACTCTTAGTATGCAAATACAAAAGCTGGAAGATGAGCTTGGCGTAAAAATATTCGACCGTAATAAACACCCCATAGCCGTTACAGATATGGGAGCCATTATTGTAAGCCAGGCCCAAACCGTACTGGCCGAATGCGAGCGTGTACACGAGCTCATTAACGCCCAGCAAAAAACCTTGGCTGGTATATTCCGTTTCGCTGCCATCCCTACTGTTGCCCCAAACATTTTACCCTCTTTGTTAGAGTCTTATCCGGTTCACTATCCGGGTGTAAAATTGCAGGTGCGCGAGTTGGAAACACATCAAATCATTACCGCATTGCGCAACAATGAAATTGATGCCGCCCTTGTCAGCACACCACTCGAAGAAAACGGAATTAAAGAATACCCGTTGTTTTACGAACCCTTTGTTACCTACTTTAGCGAAGGCGAGCCAGCTTTGCAAAAGCGTATGGTAGTGCCTGAAGATATTGCGCTCGATCGCATTTGGTTGCTCAATGAAGGGCATTGCATGCGCAATCAGATAATTAACCTTTGTAGCGACCAGATTCAGAAGCTGCAGTCCGAACGCCCATTCCGCTACGAGTCCAGCAACATAGAAACGCTGAGGCGAATGGTGGAAAAAAATGGTGGTATGGCTGTATTGCCCGAGTTAGCTACGCTCGAATTCAATGACGATCAGTTAGACCGTCTCAGATATTTTGAATCACCCGAGCCCGTACGCGAAATAAGTCTTGTTACCAGTAGCCACTTCGTAAAAGACAGTGTTTTGCAAAGTCTAATGGACGAGATTTTGAAACTTGTACCGGAAAAAATGAGGGTACAAAAAAAGAACAGAAAAGTATTACGTATACAAAGCGCACGGTTATAAGTGGCACCATTGTCGATACAGTTACTCAATAGGTAGTCATCCTTACAAGCAGGAAATTGTAGCGTATGTACGAACACAAAACAGAGCCTCTTGCCTCCAAAACTGTATTTTTTTCACGCATATTGCGCAATTTGACAGTGGCTCTTTTGCTACTGACACTTTGTCTGCTAATCGGGGTCCTTGGTTATCATTACTCCGATGGCATTGCGTGGATAGATGCCTTGCACAACGCATCTATGATACTAAGTGGTATGGGGCCGGTGGTAGAAATACATTCTGTTGCAGGTAAGCTATTTTCATCAGCATACGCATTGTTCAGTGGGGTTGCATTCATCACCAACATAGGTATTATCCTCACACCAGCAGTGCATCGTTTATTTCATCGCCTGCATGTTGAAGATTGATCGTGTAAGACAATAAGTTACAAACTGGATTTACATAACCGACAATTTGTCCTGAAAATTAATTTGGCAAACAAATTGTCTATATAAGAGACTACTATGTTTTTCAAAAAAAAGAAGAATATGAGCGACCAAAATGCAGAAAACAAAAGCACTATGAACGAAAATACCGACAACTTGTCGCAAAACGAAGCTGTAGACGAGGCTCTTGCCAACATGCTGAATACGGATGATAGCAGAAGCTCGGTAGAATTGCCGGATGATGGCGATGACGAAATAAAAGAAAAATTGTCAGCCGAAATCGCTGAATTGAAAGATAAACTGTTGCGCAATATTGCCGAGTTCGATAACTACAAACGTCGTGTAGCGCGCGAAAAACAAGAAATGTTACAAACTGCCGGCAAAGACGTAATACAGTCTATGCTGGAGGTGATGGACGATATGGATCGTGCCGATAAACAGTTGGAAACAACTACCGATGTTGCAGTAATAAAAGAAGGTATTTCGTTGGTCTTCAGTAAAATGAGGCATGTAATGCAACAAAAGGGCGTTAAACGCATGGAAGCAGAAAATACTGAATTCAATGCCGACTTGCACGAAGCAATTACAGAAATACCAGCACCATCAGACAATATGAAAGGCAAGGTAATTGCTGTAGTAGAAAGCGGCTACTATCTGAATGACAAACTTATCCGGTTTGCAAAAGTAGTAGTAGGCAAATAAACAGATTTTTGTTGCGCACAAGCAAAAACAAAATACTGGTGCAAATGGTAGTAAACAACTAAGTGAATTGGTTTATCCATACACAGGCCCCGGTAACAAGGGGTAACAAACAATATGACAAAAAGAGATTATTACGAGGTGCTTGGCGTTGGTAAGAGTGCATCTGCCGATGAAATAAAGAAGTCTTACCGCAAAATAGCCTTACAGTACCACCCCGATAGAAATCCGGGGAATAAAGAAGCGGAGGAAAAATTCAAGGAAGCAGCCGAGGCTTACGATGTGCTCAGCAATCCCGACAAAAAGGCTCAGTACGACCGCTTTGGCCATGCCGCCAATGCTGGTAGTGCAGGCTACGGTGGTGGTTATGGCCCGCAAGGAGGTATGCGTATGGAAGATATCTTCCAAAACTTTGGCGACATTTTCGGAAACGATATGTTCGGCAATATGTTTGGCGGTGGTGGTGGCGGCGGTCGCCGTCAAGGCTCGCGTGGTGCCAACCTTCGTATCAAATTGAAGATGGACTATGGCGAAATAGCCAACGGTGCCACAAAGAAGATAAAAGTAAAAAAACACGTTACCTGTCAGCAATGTACCGGCAGCGGTGCCCGCGACAAAAATTCTGTGCAAACTTGTAACACATGTGGTGGTTCGGGTCAGGTGCGCAGGGTGCAAAACACCTTTCTTGGGCAGATGCAGACGGTTACTACATGTCCCACCTGTAACGGAGAGGGTAGTGCCATAACACATAAATGTGGCAACTGCAAGGGCGAAGGACGCGTGTATGGCGAGGAAACACTGAGTCTGGACATACCTGCTGGTGTGCAGGACGGCATGCAACTGAGCATGCACGGACGGGGTAATGCTGGCGAAAGGGGAGGCCCTCCCGGCGATTTGCTGCTGGTGATAGAAGAAGAAAAACACGAGTCACTCACCCGCAGAGATTTAGATGTAGTGTACCAGTTACACATTTCCTTCCCCGAGGCAGTACTGGGTATGCAGGCCGAAGTGCCTACCATAGATGGCAAAGCAAAGATAAAAATACCACCGGGCACACAAAGCGGAAAAATATTCCGCCTGAAGGGGAAAGGTTTCCCGGCATTTCAGTCGTACGAGCGTGGAGATGAATTGGTAGAAGTAAATGTCTGGTCTCCGCAGAATCTCTCGAATGAAGAACGGGATATGTTGGAAAAACTCAAAAATTCACCCAATTTCAAACCCGGTGCCAATGCCCGTAATGAAAGGGATGAACGTGGTTTTTTCGATAAAATAAAGGATGCCTTTGGTTAGAGCCTACATGCTGTAACCAAACACATTTTACAGCATTTATTCCCTTTTTTTACATATCCCACTCAATACTTTTGAACACATATAAAGAGGGCCTGTTTCGCAAGAAACAGGCCCTCTTTATATGTGTAAACAATACAGGCTATTGTTCCATTACAAAGTGTAATGTTTGTTGGCCTTCAGATGTACGTAGTGTTAGCAGGTACATTCCATTTGCCAGTTGATGGGGTAGTTCTACCCGTGCATCTATTTTGTTGTTTTTTGCACTGGTATTGCCTTTGTATACAACCTGCCCAAGCATATTGGTTACCTCTACCGCAACATCATCGTTATTGGCACCATCCAATATGCCCGATACGGTGAAGCTACCCTTGTTTGGGTTGGGCATCATGCGAATGTTGCCCGACAGTTTTACAGAACCCGGAACCACTACCGAAATGGTGATAAACACCCAGTCTGATGTGCCGATGTTGTTGCATATACCACTACTGGTTACCTGACAGGCTATAGAGTCATAATCGTTGAAGATAGACGTATAAGTATCATCGGTAGCACCTGTTACAGGATAGCCATTCACTTTCCACTGGTATCTTGGGTTGTCACCGGCATCTGTCGCTATGGCAGTAAGTTTCACGGGTTTACCTGCATGTACATTCAGGCCCGGTTCAGCATAGATAGTTACATGGGGTAGCAACATGGGTTCCACATACACTTTCACTACATTGCTGGTAACGGTGTTGGCAATGCGGCAACGGTAGTTGCTGGTAAGGTCATAACTCACCTCATCGCCATTAACTGGTACAAACGATAAGCTGTTACTGCTGCCAGATGCCACACCATTTATACGCCACAAATAGGCCGGGCTGTTACCACCGTACACGGGTGCAGCAGTAAATGTAACCATTGAGTACTCGCACACACTATCATTGGGGCTGGTAACAATATTGGCTACGGGCAATGCATCGGGCATTACCGTAATCGTTTTGTTTCCTGTTCCGGTTGCAGTGGCAAGGCAGTTATAGTTGCTGGTAAGCACTACACTGGCCACATCACCATTGGCCGGTATGTAGCTATATGTGTTTCCTGTACTTACTGTTACACCATTCACCTTCCATACATAGGTTGGACTTGTGCCACCAAATGCAGGGGTTGGGTTTAGTGTAACCGTTTCGCCTACACAAACACTGTCTGTTGGCAAAATACTGATAGAAACCGATGGACTTACCAGTGGATTCACTGTAACGCTGGCACTACCTGCCATTGCCTGCTGGCATCCGCTCACCGAATTGGTAGCCATTACGGTATAGGTACCTGCTGTTGCCTGCGGTCCAAAGCTGATTGGGAAACCGGTACCGGCAAGGTATCCTGCGGCTATACTACCACGGTACAATACATAGCTTATACCTGCCTGAGAGCCGCTGAGGCCAATATTGACTCCAATACCGCTGGCACAATAACTGCCACCGCCGGTTACATTATATACTACCGGCAGTGGTTGCACGGTTACAGACTTTACTGTCTGGCAGCCTGTAACGGGATATTGATAAGTAATGGTTGCTTGTCCCAAAGTAACAGGTAGTACCGTTACCGATGTATCTATTGGTGTACCATAGAATGAAATAATGCCCGGATTTCCATTTATCCACATGGCACCAGTTGATGAAGAATGATATGTAACTGCGGAACCCATACATATATGAGGATTACCCCTGATAGAATCTGGCGTTGGGTTAACTGTTACAATCACCACACGTTCGCAACCGGTAGACAATCTATAACGAATAGGTGCTATGCCTGCACGTACACCGGTTACTACGCCGGTAGCCGTAATAACATACGCATTTATGGTAGAGTCGCTTATCCATGCGCCGAGAGGTGTGGCACTGGCCAGTGTTATAGAAGCCCCCTTACAAACTGTTGAAGGACCGGTAATAGGTGCCGGCAATGCATTTACTGTAACGGTGCGTATGTTGAAACAGCCCGTTCCTAATGTATAAGTAGCAACGGTTGTTCCGGCGTTTATACCAGTTACAACACCCGTCAGCGGATCTATTGATGCTATCGATGGATTGGTAACACTCCAAACCCCACCACTTATAGCATGCGTAAGTATGGTGGTAGAGCCGCCTTCGCATACCGAAGCTACGCCACCTATTGTCGCTGGCAGGTTAATGACTGTAACCACAGCAGTTGCCCGGCAACCGCTCCCCAGTGTATAAGTTACAGGTATGGTGCCCGCAGTGATACCGCTTACCACACCTGTAATACTGTTGATGGTTCCATAAATATTGGATGCAGGGTCTGCCGACCAAACCCCACCAACAGGTCCGCTGGTAAGATTAGTAGCAAAGCCTGCACACACATTCAGCGAACCGGTAATACCACTTGGATTGGCATTTACGGTCATTGGCCATGTCTTGAAACAACCCGTAGGCATCATGTAGGTAATAACCACGGCACCAGCTCCTGTGCCGGTTACAACTCCAAATGCATTTACAGATGCAACACCTGTATTGCTACTTATCCATGAACCACCCGGTGTACCATTGCCCAAAACGGTTACATCATCTTTGCAAATATTAGATATACCAGATATTGGTGCCGGTAATGGATTCACAGTGAAGTTTTGAGTCCTTAAACAACCTGTTGGTAATGTATAGGTAATACGGGTAACCCCTATGCCCCCAACACCCATACTCCCCGATGAAACACCGGAAATTATACCTGTTGTGGCACCAGCAGTAGCAACTATCGGGTCGGCAGATGTCCATGTACCACCCGATGTAGCACTTGCCAATACTGTCGATAGGCCTTCACAAACATCGGGATTACCTGTAATAACTGCCGGCAACGGATGCACTGTTACAACCGTATGGGCACTACAACCCGTGCTTAGTGCGTACACAATAGAAGCAGTATCGGAAACAGTACCACTGAGTACACCAGTTACAACACCATCCGAACTACCCACTGTAGCAACGACTGTATTCATACTTACCCAGGTACCACCAGTTGTAAGGTTATCCAAATCGGTAGTCAAACCTTCACAAACCGTAAGTGAGCCGGTAATGCCGTTGGGAATGGGGTTGGCAGTCAATATTTGTGCAGAATAGCAACCTGTTGAAAGAACGTAAGTAATACCAACAGTACCTGTTGATGCGGCGCATACCTGTGCATTGGCTGGTGTAGAAGGGGTAACTGTAGCTATACCGGCATTCGACGATGACCATGTACCTCCGCCAATTGCATTACTTACCGTTACGCACGACCCCTGACAAACAGTTGCCGGGCCGCTAACCGGATAGGGTGCCAGTATCATAAATACATCTTTAGATACGGTACAACCTGTAGGCAGGGTGTAGGTAATGGTTACCGTATCTACTTGTTTGCCATAAGCAATACCGTTTACTGCATCGGTAAATTCGAGGATGCTTGTATCTGCACTGCTCCATGTGCCACCGGCAGGGGTACTGCCGTATGTAGCATAACTGAAATTACAGAAACCATCGGGCCCGGTAACAGTAGAAGGCAGACCATTTACTGTAAATACTGCCTGATTGCTGCACCCTGTGCTCACGAAAGTATAACTGATGGTAGTAGTGCCTGCTACCAAGCCGCACACATTGCCTGTAGATGATATTGTGGCAACAGATGGGTTAGTGCTGCTCCAGGTACCACCACCCGATGCATTGGTTACCAATGTGCAGAAACCCTCGCACACTTGCAGGCTGCCACCTATAGGCGCAGGTAGTGCATTTACAGTAACGGTACCAGTGCGCAAGCACCCTGTAACAGGTGCTGTGTAAGATATGAGGGCTGTTCCGGCAGCGACACCTGTAATCTGGCCAGTTAAAGCATCAACTGTTACATTGGGCGAGGTGCTGCTCCATGCACCACCAGCCGGACTGCTACTGAGTGTGGTAGATTGTAATTCACATGTTACTGCTGTTCCTGTAAATGTGGCTGGAAGCGCATTTACGGTAAGCACTGCTGTTTTATAACAACTGGTAGTACCGAGCGTGTAAGTAATGTTGGTTGTACCGGCCGATACGCCAGTTGCCACACCAGTACTATTTATGGTACCAACAGTAGTATTACTACTACTCCATGTACCACCACTTGTGGTATTGGTGAGATTTGTAGTACCACCAGCCGCACATACTTGTAGCGTGCCACCGATGTCTGCCGGTAATGGGTTGACATTAATAGTTGTTGTTTTGATGCAACCTGTACCCAAGGTGTAGGTAATTGTTGCTGTTGAAGGAACAGTTACCATAGCTCCTGTCACCACACCAGTACTTATGTCTATAGTAGCTACAGAAGTGTTACTACTGGTCCAGGTGCCACCAGGTGTAGCAGGTGCAGAAAGTGTAATGTTGGCAGCCGCACACACCTGACCAGGGCCGGTAATAGATGCCGGCAAAGCATATACCGTTACAACAGTAGACGTAGCACAGTTGGCACCGTTGGTGTAGGTAATAGTTGCTGTCAAGGGACCATTAACGCCAGTTACTATACCATTAAAAATACCCACTGTGGCAGTACCTGTGTTGCTGCTGCTCCATGTACCACCCGGTGTACTGGTAAGTGTAGTGGTTGTGCCTACGCATACAGTACCCACACCGGTTATTGCTGCAGGTGCTGTATTAACCGTAACAACTGCCGTGCGGATACAGCCCGATGCCATGGTGTAGGTAACATGGCAGGTGCCGGCTGCAATACCGGTAACAACACCTGTAGCACTTATAGAGGCGGTGCCGGGGCAGGCCATGCTCCATGTACCCCCTGCCGGAGTACAGTTGATGGTGGTGGTACCAGCCTCACATACCGAAAGTGTACCAGTGATAACTGATGGTAAACCCATTACAGAAACAACGGTGGTAGTACGGCAGCCCGATGGGCTGGTGTAAGTAATAGTAGAAGTAAAGGTACCAGACTGGCCGGTTACGATACCCGTTGGGCCTACCGTAGCAACTGCTGTGTTGCCACTAAGCCAAGTACCACCTGTAGGCGTGCTGCCGAGGGTAGTTGTCTGACCAACACAAATGGTAGGTGAACCGGAAATGGCCGATGGTGCCGTATTGACAGTGCCTGTCACAGTAAGATTACAGCCCGATGGTAATGTGTATACTATAGATACAGTACCCGCAGACACCCCACAGAACGAACCGGTAGAGGTGCCAATAGTGCCAGCCGTGCCAATAGCCGACCATGTACCGCCGGCAGGATTGCCGGTAAGTGTAGTACATGCGCTTTCGCATACTTGCAAAGACCCTATTACCCCTATTGGTAATGGATTTACCAGCATGGTAGTAGTGCGGTAACAACCCGAAGGTAGGGTATAGGTAACATTTACAGTACCTGCAAATACCCCGCAAAACACTCCGGTAGAGGCATTGATGGTGCCAATGGCCGTATTGGAAGAACTCCATGTGCCGGTTGTAGCTGTTGTAGACAGTGTGGTGCATTGCCCCACACATACGGCACCTGCACCGGTAATGGCTCCAGGCAAATCATTTACCGTAACCACCTTTACAGAAAAACACCCGGAAGAAGCTGTATAGGTAATTGTGGTAGTACCAGCACCCACACCGCAGAAGATGCCTGTAGGGTTGATGGTACCTACTGCTGTATTGCTACTAACCCAAGTACCTCCTGCAGGTGTGGCCGTCATGGTAGCGCACGAACCCACACAAACAGATGACGCACCTCCTACAGCAGATGGCAAGCTGTTGACCGTGGCAATAGCTGTAGTAGTACAACCAGACCCTAATGAATATGTGATGTTTGATGTACCTGCTGCAATGCCGCAGAATGTGCCTGTTACTGGGTCGATGGTGCCAACCGATGTGTTGCCACTTGTCCAGGTTCCTCCGGGTGTGGTGGTACTCAATGTAGCACATTGGCCGGCACATGTTACCAAACTGCCGGTAATAGCACCCGGTAGCGAATTGATTGTGATGACCCTTGTAGAGGCACAACCACCCGCTGTGTAGGATACAGTTCCGGTACCTACTACCAAACCACGTACAATAATATACGGAAAGCCACCTGTAGTACCCATGCCCAATATAGACAACGCACCCGCTGGCGATGTGGTCCATCCTCCGCCGGTTGTTGTGGCGGTAAGGGTTGTGGTACCACTCACGCATACGGCACCGCCTCCCGTAAGTGCTCCGGGTGTAGTCACTACTGTAACAACAACGCTGGTACGGCATCCTCCCGGCGATGCTGCAAATACAGTATCTGTGCCGGCAACAATACCCGTTACAACACCAGTACCCGATACCGAAGCTACAGCAGGGGTAGTATGTCCCCACAGCACAGGGCTTGTGGTGGTGCTCAATGCAGTAGTACTACCAGTACATACAGTGTACGTTCCGGTAATGGGAGCTGGAGCTGTGTTTACTGTTACATTAGCTGTGGTAAAACAACCAGATGATAATGTGTAAGTTACATTACATGTTCCAGCACCTGCGCCATTCACAATGCCACTACTGCTACCCACTGTGGCAATAGTTGGGCAGGTCATTGTCCATGTGCCAGACGGAGCCGTATTACCTAATGTGGTGGTATTGCCCTGACATACGGCAAGAGTGCCTGTTACAGGCCCTGGTACCGCCAAAACATTTACTGTAGCTAAGGCAGTGCAACCCGATGGTAATGTGTATGTAACAACACAGCTACCGGGTGCAATACCACTAACTACGCCACTGGCCAAAGTAACACTGGCTATACCTGCACATGCTACCGACCATGTACCGCCCGGTGTAGCATGACTGAGCGTAGTAGTAGCCCCTACACAAACCGACATGGTACCTGTAGGGGCCGGTGGTGTACCAGTTACTGTAACCACTGCGGTAGTGAAACAACCTGCACTAACGGTGTAGGTAATAGTGGCTGTGCTGGTAGTAGTGGCAACACCGGTAACAATACCTGTAGTAGCACCAATAGTAGCTACAGATGTATTGCCACTGAACCATGTACCACCAGGTGTGGCATGAGATAATGTTGTAGTAGATCCGTAACAAGTTGATAATACGCCAGTTATTGGCCCCGGTGTAGAAACTACATTAAGTGTGGCAGTAGCTGCACAACCTGCACGGGTATAACTTACTGTAGTAGTACCCGGTGCAAGACCCGTGGCCACGCCCCCCAGCGGCGTAATAGAAGCTATGCCGGGAGGGGTAACCGACCAAAAACCACCCACCGGGCCACTGGTAAGTGTGGTTGTTGCTCCTACACATACCCCAAGGGAACCAGTTATAGGAAGTGGTATCGCATTGACACTTACGGCAAGCGTAGAATAGCAGGTGCCTATACCATAGGTAATAACCGTAGTACCTGTAGTAAGGCCTGTGGAAATGCCGGTGGTAGCACCAATGCTGCCCACTGCGGGGGTAAGGCTGGTCCACACGCCACCTGCGGTAGGATTGCTGTAGGTAACCGTATTGCCAAGACAAATAATGCCCGGCCCGGAAATAGTACCCGGAGATGTAACGACCGTTACAACGGTAGTAGATTGACAAGTACCTATAGCATAGGTGATTGTGGCCGTACCTGTAGCTACACCCGTAACTACACCAGTTGTAGCACCAACACTGGCTATGCCTGGTGTGCCAGAACTCCAAATACCTCCCGGAGTGGTACAACTAAGTGTTGTAGTTGCAGCAAGACACACAAGCGTAGTGCCTGTAATAGCTGCCGGGTTCGGATTTACAGTAACGGTACCACTACCACTCGATGTACAAACGCCATTACTTAGAGATACACTGTAAGTAACCGTAGCCGGAGCTGTTACACCGGTTGGATGCAAGTATACCGGATTCAGTGTGGCCCCCGTGTAGGGTGCAGTAAATGCTGCATCATTGTACAACCACGTAGTGGGTGTCCATACGGGTGTACCAACTGTTGCTGTCAGCGATACATCATCCATATAAAAATTGTTGCCATTATTACTTACAGCTGCAAACACAACATAGTTTGCAGCACCGGTAAACGAAGCCGGAATAGTTACTGTATACTGATACCAGCCCGATGCCGCTGGTGCTGCTGTACCAACAATACTGCCAGTAGTAGCTAAACCACCCCTGCGTGGCACAAAGCCAAGATTGGTACCACCAACAACTGGTGTAGTGTTAACGTATACTGTTACCCCCTCTGTGTTATAAACAGCAGTATTAAAGGCAGTATTATCACGATATACCCAAAAAGATAGTGTTGCAGTACCAACACCCACCATACTGAATGAGGGCGAAACAATGGTAGCTGCGGTTCCGGTAGTGGTGCTACGGCAATTGAATTTTGCAATGTATGTACCGGTTGGTGCTGTACCTACCACCGGTGTTGTGGCCATAGAGGCATCTATTTGGTGCCACAAGCTGGAGGCCGTGCCAATATACGTCCATCCGCTTACCGGTGTGCCGGGGGTAGTGGGCACACCCGCCTCCCAGCTTTGTGGGGGAAACAGATGATATGTTGTTGCTCCTGAGGCCGTTAAAGTCAAAGATCCATTATTGCATATAGATGCAGGCAATGGATTGATTGACAATACCGGAGGTGCACTGTTTACACTAATACTTCTGGTGGTGTAGCAACCTGCTGCCAGTGTATAGGTAATATTTACAGTGCCACCGTACAATGGTGTTAGTACACCAGTGGCTGCATCTATGGTGCCGGTAGTTGTAGGGCTGGCACTCCATGTACCGCCAACAGTACCGTTGGTGTATGTGGTGGGGGTACTGGCACACACAGGTGTTGGGCCTGTTATTGCGTTCAGTACTGTGGGGTTCACCGTTATTACACGCCCCGTAGCGCAGCTTGCAGAATAGGTGTAAGATACAGAAGTGGTTCCCGGCGAAAGCGGGGTAAATACCCCAGTACTGCTGATAGTGCCTACAGCCGCATTAGAACTGGTCCATGCACCACCTGCTGTAGAATCGGTATATGTGGTAGTGGTACCGGCACATACCACACCCGGACCAATAATAGGGCTAATGTTATCGGCATTAATGTACACATTACGTACATTGTGTACAGCAGTAACAGCCCCTGTTGAGGCACAAAAGCCAAAATAACCCGGCGTAAGAATCGGGAAATATCCTGTCATGTTGGGGGTAGCACTGTAGTCCAGATATACTTTAACATTGCCACCGCTGTAGGTTATTTTGCAATGGTGCCATGCAGCGTCGTACAGAAACACCCTGTTGGGTAATGCCGCAAGACGGTTAGCTGTTGCCCCCTCGGTATATGCGCCAACAAACCCGGATGGGTATCCGTACAACGAAATAAGTGGGTCATTGGCTACACCATCATTATCGTACGTATCGAAGATAAGCACCAATCCATTGGGGTTAGTAGGCAAGCCAATACCTCCACCTCCGGTAAAGCCCGACAGGGGATCTACTATCCAGAATGCCATACCATCGGCTACACTTGTAGAAGTAGGTGATGCAGTTGGTGGAATAATTTGGTAATCAAAGTCTACAACAAAAGAGCCGCAACCTGTAAGATTTTGAGGTACAGTATACCATACCCTGCCCGCCTGCCCGGCTACCGATGCCGTAAGTTGTATATGAGGACCCGGAGCTGTGGCCGTGCCTCCCAATGACCAACCTGCAGGAACTACCGGTGGGGTACCAGTGGCAAGCGACAGTGATATTTGTGCCCGGCTTACAGATGCAACAAGCGTCAAAAGAAAGATGGTGAATAATGATTGTTTCATTGGCTTTCGTTGGGATGTTTCGATGGGGAGGTTGTAAATAAAAAACTAATTAATGATTCTTTTCAAAGTTACGGTTCTGAGGGGTTTTTCTATGTCATTTCCACTGCTTTTTTTACACATTTGTGTATACAATACCTTGAAATTCACTGAAAGTTAAACTTCTAAATAGATAAATTATTATCTCTGATATAGGCGTATGTTTTAAGGCAATAGTTAGTGTGCGGCAGCGAATTTCATTCGCGGTACTCGTTTATTATTGCGGTTGCTATAGCTTGCGCAAGGTATAGCACACAGTATTAGATTTCATACAAGACGTATGATATATGCTGCTTGCATGATATCCGCTTTGAAGAATATTATATGCGTATCAAGACAATTGGTTAGGCTGTCTATTGCCTGGTGGAGCCATTGGCTTTGCATGATCCGGTAATAGCCTTCAATTGAAGGTTCCATTTTCCGCTTGATCCTGGATGCATAGAATGGGAAAGTGGAAATGACTAAAAACAAAAAAGTCTGTCCTGAGAGGACAGACTTTTAATAAGTGAGCGGAAGACGAGACTCGAACCCGCGACCCCAACCTTGGCAAGGTTGTGCTCTACCAACTGAGCTACTTCCGCTTATTTTCTTTAAGAACTACTACGCGCTTACTACAACTACCGTCCTGCGCTATTACTTTTAGTGCCCCAGACGGGAATCGAACCCGTACCCGCATTGCTGCAGACAGGATTTTAAGTCCTGCGCGTCTACCTGTTCCGCCACCAGGGCTTCTGCCACCCAAAGATGGCAATAATAATATGTAAAAGGCTCATGATGAAACTTTTACAACATGAGCGGAAGACGAGACTCGAACCCGCGACCCCAACCTTGGCAAGGTTGTGCTCTACCAACTGAGCTACTTCCGCTTGTGTTAAGAACTTTTGAGGTTGCAAAGATACGTGCCGATTTCAGAAAAACAAACCTCTTTACAAAAAAATATTATTGTCATGCATCTTTTCATACAGCTATCGGTAGGCCGGTATATCTCTGTTATATTTGCAAACAATGGGAGGGGCATTTCTATCTTTACTAAAAAAGGACTTGATAATGGAGTGGCGGCAAAAACACGCCCTCTTTGGTGTATTGGTATATGTAGGTGCCACCGTCTTTGTTATATACATGATGAATGGCCAACCCGATGCCAAGGTGTGGAATGCACTATTCTGGACATCTCAGTTGTTTGTGGCGGTAAACTCTATGGCCAAAAGTTTCTTACAAGAACACCCACATCGGTTTCGTTATTATTACACCATTGCTCGCCCTGTTACATTCTTGCTGGCAAAGATTGCCTATAGTGTTGTGGTTATGATGCTGATGACACTTATCAGCTTATTGTTGTATGCCGTTATGTTGGGGTGGCCTCCGGTGCAAGGTGCCTTGTTTCTACTTATTGCAGTAACAGGCAGTATTAGCCTTGCTGTGGTTTTTACGTTCCTTTCTGCTATCGCTGCGCGTGCACAACAAAACTCCTCGCTGATGGCCATTTTAGGTTTTCCGCTCGTTACGCCCATACTAATGATACTAAGCAAATTGGCCGGTTCGGCTTTACAACCTGTTTACGTTACAGGCTGGTGGAATCTTGCCGGCGTATTGGCGGGTGTAGACGTGCTGATCGTATTCTTGGGTATTGTACTTTTCCCTTTTTTGTGGCAAGAGTAAAATTGTGTTAAAGCCATATGTAAAGAGTTGAAGAGTTGTTTGCATACCTGAAATTGTCCTATATTTACAATACAAAATAACAACGACATCATGAAGAAGATATTTTCATACGCCATTACGGCTATACTGGTAACGGCGGGTTCTACCGTTTTTGCTCAAAGCGGTGCCGTAGAAAATTTGGCTACAACTGCTCGCCGCGAAGCTGGCAGTACAGCTCCTCGTCAGGCATCGGCTGCTGTTAAGAGCGAAAAAGCGGCTGCTACCAACCGTACCGAGACAAAAACGACCAAAAGAGCCAACACCAGTGCTACTGCAACTTCTACAGCGGTGCCTACTGGTCGCGCAACAGGTGCAAAGGCAAGTACTACAAAATAAATAGGTATTTTATACCACAGATTGCACTTGCATTGCTATGCAAGTGCATTTTTATTTAATGAATAAGACAGGGTAAAAACATGTGCCAAAATACATTGGTCTCAACAGTATGAAAATGATAGTTTTTTACTACTTTTGCAGCCGTTTACGGCCTTAGGTTACAATTGTAACCTGATAATCCAGCATGGTCCGGTAGCTCAGCTGGATAGAGCATCAGCCTTCTAAGCTGGGGGTCATTGGTTCGAATCCAATCCGGATCACCACAATTTCTACACGAAAAGCCGCAAATTTGCGGCTTTTCTGCATTTCAGACCTTTTTTCTGGTTTCCCGATTTTGCCCCCCGTATCCGTATTTGTCCGCATTTTTCCGCGAGAATTCTTCTCGACAATACTAAAAACAATACACGTGGCCCTAACGAAACAATACTACAACTATGAAAGTAACGGTAAAGAATGTGCTTCGCAAAAGAATGTAATTGTTCTGGAGGGAATATGTTTTTTAGAATCTTCATCTCTGCCCAAAATGTTCCTGCGTTAAAGTAATGAGGAGATACCATTCACGAAACCATAAAGTGTCTAAATGATAAACTATATCCTTTGGATGACTGTTGGCTGAACTGTGCTTTTCTTACATAACTACTCGGAATTTTGTACCTTAGTTGTCTTAAAAACTGACGATGGCACAATTGGTTCGGAAAGAAGATGCACTTGAATATCATGCAAAAGGACGACCCGGTAAAATAGAGGTTGTTGCTACCAAAGAAACAAAAACCCAACGCGATTTGGCACTTGCTTATTCGCCCGGTGTGGCAGACCCTTGTATGGAAATTCACGCCAATCCCGAAGATGTGTATAAATACACTGCCAAGGGCAATCTGGTAGCAGTAATAAGTAACGGTACTGCTGTACTGGGGTTGGGCGACATAGGCCCTGAAGCTTCTAAACCTGTGATGGAAGGCAAGGGCCTGCTTTTCAAGATTTACGCAGATATTGATGTTTTCGATATAGAGCTGAATTCGCGCAGCATAGACGAATTTGTAAATGTTGTAAAAGCACTGGAGCCCACCTTTGGTGGCATCAATCTGGAAGATATAAAGGCCCCTGAATGTTTCGAGATAGAGCGTCGCCTGCGCGAGGAATTGAATATTCCCATCATGCACGACGACCAGCATGGTACTGCCATCATATCGGGTGCGGCCCTGCTGAATGCATTGGAGCTGGTAGGCAAAAAGATTGGAGATGTAAAAATCGTCATCAGTGGTGCGGGGGCTTCTGCTATATCGTGCTGCAAGATTTACAAAGAGCTGGGAGCAAACATCGGCAATATGTATATGTTCGATACCAAAGGCTTGATTGTGTCTTCCCGTACCGATTTGGATGACAATAAACGGCTTTTTGCCAAAGACATGCAGCAGGTAGACCTTACTACCGCCATGCAAGGGGCAGATGTGTTTATTGGTTTGTCTAAGGGCAACATAGTCTCTCAGGACATGGTGCGCGGTATGGCCGCCAACCCCATTGTTTTTGCCTTGGCCAACCCTACGCCAGAGATTGCCTACGATGACGCTATAGCTGCCCGCCCGGATATTATTATGGCTACCGGTCGGTCCGACTATCCCAATCAGGTAAATAACGTATTGGGGTTCCCATATATATTTCGTGGTGCGCTAGATGTAAGGGCACGCAGCATTAACGAACCTATGAAGCTTGCAGCCGTATATGCATTGGCTGCTTTGGCCAAAGAATTAGTGCCAGACATTGTAAATGCCGCTTACAATAACCGTCATCTACACTTTGGTAATGAGTACATTATACCAAAACCAATGGACCCACGCCTGTTGGTGGCGGTCTCTACGGCAGTAGCCAAGGCGGCAATTGAAAGCGGGGTAGCGCGTAAGCCTATTACCGACTGGGCAGCTTATGAAAACGAATTGCAAAGTCGTTCCGGTACACACGACAATTTGTTGAAGTTCCTGAACAATAAGGCCAAACAGAGTCCTAAACGGGTAGTATTCTCGGAAGCTGAAAATGCAAAAATTTTGCATGCGGCACAAATAGCCAAGGATGAGGGTATCGCAATACCTATTCTCTTGGGAAATAAAGAGAAAATAAAAGCCATGATAGAGGAAAACCGCTATCATTTGGATGGGGTAGAGATACTGGACCCCAAGTGCGCCAGCATGGAAGAGCAACGAAATCAGTTTGGCCAATTGTACTTTGATATGCGCAAACGCCGTGGGGTGAACCTGTATGAGGCCCGCAAAGCCATGCGCGATCGTACACACTTTGGCTGTATGATGGTGCAAACCGGGCAGGCCGACGCTATGATATCGGGCCTTACCCGTAAGTATCCCGACACCATTCGTCCTGCGTTGGAGATAATAGGCATGGAAGAAGGTGTGCGCCGTGTTGCGGGTATGTACATTATGCTCACTAAAAAAGGGCCTTTGTTCTTTGCCGATACCACACTCAACTTCAACCCCACCGAAGAGGAACTGGTAGACATAACTATGCTCACAGCCGACATGGTCAGCAGCTTCAACATAAAGCCTCGCATAGCCATGTTGTCTTATTCCAATTTTGGTAGCAGCCCATCGCCAGAGGCAACTATAGTGCGCAATGCCGTAGCACGCATCAAGGATGCCAACCCCGACATGATTATTGACGGAGAGGTACAGGCTGGGGTAGCCTTCAATCAAGATTTGCTGAGAGAAAACTATCCTTTCTCAGACCTTGCTAAAGAAGCACCGAACACGCTCATATTCCCCAACTTGGCTGCGGGCAATATTGCTTACCATTTACTACAGGAGGTAGGTGGAGCAGAAGCGGTAGGCCCCATATTGCTGGGCCTGCGCAAGCCGGTCTATGTGCTGCAATTGGGTAGTACCGTACGCCAAATTGTTAATATGATAGCACTGGCTGTAATAGAAGCTCAGAGCAAAGCCTGAACCTATCGCGGCTAACTGTTATCTTTGCCTTATGTCAATAGACAACGAAGCAGAAGATATTTGGGAAGACGACGACCCGGAAACCGAAACAGAAGAAGGCCCGCAGGAGCGGGTAGAGCGGCTGCGTATAGTAACAGAAAAGCGGCAGGAACCATTGCGTATAGACAAATTCCTGATGAACCGTTTGGAAGGAGCTACACGCAACAAGGTGCAGCAAGCCATAGACGATGGGCATATACTGGTAAATGATGCTGCAGTAAAGGCAAACTACAAGGTGCGCCCCGGTGACACTATTGTGGTATTCGAGACCCGCAGACCAGAATCTCAGGAGATAATACCCGAGAATATACCGCTGAATATTGCTTACGAAGACGATAGTCTGATGATTATTAATAAGCCCGCCGGGATGGTAGTCCATCCCGGCTGTGGTAATTACAGCGGTACGCTTGTCAATGGGCTGTCTTACTACCTGCAACAGGGCAACGTGGCAATAGAAGGGCTCAATAGGGTTGGGTTGGTACACCGTATAGACAAAGATACTACCGGCCTTGTGGTAATAGGCAAGACCGAGCAAGCAATGGCGCATCTGGCGGCACAGTTCAAAAAACATACGGTACACCGCCGATACATAGCACTGGTGTGGGGCGATATGGAGGAAGATGAAGGTACTATCAATGCCCATATTGGTCGCAATCAGCGTTTTCGCAAGATAATGGATGCCTACCCCGATGGCGATCATGGAAAAGAAGCCATTACCCACTACAAGGTGTTGGAGCGGTTCAATTATGTGACACTGGTAGAACTAAGGTTAGAGACCGGCCGTACCCACCAGATACGGGTACACATGAAACTGATAGGACATCCGCTCTTCAGCGATACTACCTATGGTGGAGACCGTATTGTAAAAGGAACGGTTTTCAACAAATACAAACAATTTGTAGAGAATTGTTTTGCTATATTACCCCGGCAGGCACTCCATGCCAAGGAGCTGGGTTTTACGCATCCCACCGAAAACAAGAAGGTCATGTTCACCTCAGACCTGCCTGCCGATATGACTGCCGTTATAGAACGATGGCGTGTATACACTGCTGGCATCAGAACAAAAACAGGATAAATTGCTCAATATTATTTGTTTATAAACAGCACTTAATCTATCAAATAAGTCATGAACATTATAGGCACATAGTATTTATCAAATACTGTGTGCCTTTTTTCTGCCACGTGCTGTCGTAATATTGTTGTTCATTCCCACTTTACAATGGTGCATAAAATACTCGGCGACAAGTCGTCTAAACTGTTTGTAATACTGGCTACATTTTTTGTAGCAAACGCCCTAATAGCCGAGTGTATAGGTGGCAAATTGCTATCGCTGGAAAAGGTTTTCGGTATGGAACCACACCCATTTTCTCTGTTGGGAGAAAACGGGCTCACTTACACGTTGTCTTGTGGTGTGCTGTTATGGCCGCTCGAATTCATCATGACCGACGTTGTAAATGAGTACTTCGGACAAAAAGCGGTCAGGCGCATTTCCTACATAGCTGTCGCGCTCATCAGCTATGCATTTTTTATGTTTTATGCCGCCATCAGTGCGCCATCCGATACCGCTTTTTGGACCACCAGCCAAGCCAAAGAAGGCATACCCGATATGCAGGCCGCTTTTTCCGGCATCTTTGGGCAGGGTATGTGGATAATAGTTGGCTCCATTACAGCATTCCTTGTAAGCCAGTTGGTAGATGTGTGGGTGTTTCATAAGATAAAACAAATGACGGGCGAACGCATGGTATGGTTGCGTGCTACTGGGTCTACCATCGTTTCTCAGTTTGTAGATAGTTTTGTGGTACTCTTTATTGCCTTCAAGCTGGGGCGCGACTGGAGTTATCAGCGGGTTATAGCCCTCGCACTTATCAGTTACTCGTACAAGGCTACCGTAGCCCTGCTGCTAACCCCTGTACTCTATTTTGTGGAAGGTATCATAGACCGTTACCTTGGCACCGATACGGCTGCACAAATGAAGAAAGAAGCTATGGCCCCCGGCAATTAGATCGTTTCCCCAAGCTTTCTTTCAATTTGTATACTGCAACACTCGCCCAAGCCGTTAAGTTGGCTTACTTACGTACATTAGCGTTATGAAGTTTTTTGTTGCTACAGCATTGCTGTTACCCACACTGTCTTCTATTGCCCAGCCACGCTGGCAGCAGCGTGTAGATACCCGTATAGAAGTATCGCTGGATGATAAACGACACATGTTGCATGGTTTCGAGGAAATTATGTACATCAACAACTCGCCAGACACACTGCGATTTTTGTATATACACTTATGGCCCAATGCCTATAAGAACGATCATACTCCGTTTGCAAAGCAAAAAGACCGGAACCATAGTACAGATTTCTACTATTCCGAAAAAGCCGACCGTGGCTATATAGACAGTCTGGCGTTCATCATCAACGATAGTGTAAGCGTAGATGCCAGTTCATCGGCCGAGGCACCCGATGTAGCCCGTATAGAGCTGCCACGGCCTTTATTGCCCGGCAAGCAGGTGCGTATTGCTACTTCCTTCCGGGTAAAATTGCCAAAGGTATTCTCGCGTAGCGGCCATACCGGGCAGGCATATTATGTGGCACAATGGTTCCCAAAGCCGGCCGTGTACGACCATAAAGGCTGGCACCCTATGTCCTATCTCGATCAGGGCGAGTTTTACAGCGAGTTTGGTTCTTATAACGTTTCGGTTACCGTACCTGCCAACTATGTGGTAATGGCTACGGGCAACTGCATCACCGAATCAGAGAACCGCTGGCTCGATTCGCTGGCTCAGGCTCCCTTGCCACCAGATACTACGTACAAGTCTCATTTTCCGCCAAGTGCATCGGCTACCAAAACCATTACATTTACCGAAAATAATGTACACGACTTTGCGTGGTTTGCCGATAAACGTTATGTTGTGCGCAAAGACACTGCCATATCGCCCGGCACAGGCAAGGCCATTACCACGTGGGCCGCATGGCTGCCAGCCTACAACAAACAGTGGAAAAAAGCTAACAAACACCTGAAAACGGCTATTACACACTATGGCCGCTGGGTGGGGCCATACCCATATAACACCATAAAAGCCGTATTGGGCGACATGAAGGCTGGTGGTGGCATGGAATATCCTACCATTACGCTCATAGACAAGGTGGCTACTGCGCGGCTGGAAGGGGTAGTAATACATGAGGCGGGGCACAACTGGTTCTACGGTATGCTGGCCAGTAACGAGCACGACCACCCGTGGATGGACGAAGGTCTCAACTCGTTTTACGAACAAAAAACCACTAAAGCCATAGGTAGAGACAGCACTACACGCCCCAACAAAAACAAGTTGGACGAAGACCTGTTTTATTACCAATTGGCTGCCACCGGTGCCGATCAGGCATGCAACCTACCGTCTGATGCCTTTAAGAGCCTCAACTACGGAATGGATGTGTACTACAAAACGGCTGCAGGGTTGCGTTGGCTGGAGGAGTATATGGGTGCCACCTATTTTGATGCTGGTATGCAGGATTATTTTACTACATGGCGTTTTCATCACCCTTATCCCGAGGATTTTAAGGCCATAATGCAGCAACATACCACCAAAGACATCAATTGGTTCTTTGATGGTATGCTGGCTACCGACCAGCGAATAGACTTTGCCTTGCGTAAAGCCCGCATCACCAATGATGGAACAGTTGTGAAGGTAAAAAATCGTTCGGCTATAGCGGCTCCCGTTTCGGTAGTTGCGCTTGATGGCGACAGCATTATTGCCCGTGCATGGACGGCACCATTTACCGGCACTACAACCCTTACAGTACCGTCTACATCGTGGACGCGGCTGGCCATTGCCGATGAAATACCCGATGCCCGTACACCCAATGACGATTATAAAAGGCATGCACTCTTCCATAAGTTCGGTCTCAGTTTGCGTCCAGCAGTTGGCCTCAATCGCAGCTATAACGATAAAATATTCATTGCCCCCGCACTAGGGCAAAATGCGCATGACAAATTATTGGTTGGCTTGCTCTTTCACAACCTGTCGGTACCCGAAAATCGCTTTTCCTTTGCCATAGCACCTATGTTTTCATTTGGCCCGTCTACATGGGCTGGTACAGGCATGTTGGGCTACACATGGTATCCCAAATCGGTATTCAGAGAGATTAATCTACAGGCTGAGGCAAAAAGCTTTCACGGGGGCTCTACAAAGTACAACCTTACAGAAACGCTCTACAGCCGCTACCTAAAGGTTGCACCTTCCATCTTGTTTACATTTTCAGAGAAAGATGTCCGCAGCCCCATAACACGAACCCTGTTGCTGAAACAATACAACATTTTTGAAGACCGTATTGGCTACAGCAGCGATTCATCGGCACCGGCATACTTGTTTTCAGTGCAAAACACCTACGTACGTGTTCGCTACCGCCATCAGAACGAGCGTACCTATAACCCTTTCTCTTATAGCATTGATGCGCATGGCAATGATAAGTTTATGAAAATGAGTGCAGAAGGCATTTTGCGTGTAGACTATAACAAAAAGAATAAAGCCATGTACCTGCGTGGGTTTGTTGGTAAATACTTGGCATTTGAAGGTAACTCGGTAGCACCGGTGGCCGATGGCCGATACTTGCTGAATGCCAGTTATAGTGGTATAAATGACTATCTGTACGATGGCACCTACCGTGGCCGTGGCGTTTGGGATGGTTTCTCGGGCCAGCAAATCAATGCATTTGGCGAAGGGGGCTTCAAAGTGCCTGTATTTAATGGTGCCTATCGTACCGACAACTGGCTGGCCGCTGTCAACCTGAAAACCGACCTGCCACGCATTGGCTTACCCATACGCCTGTTTGTAGATGCCGGCCTGATGCCGAATCCTTCTCCCGGTTTCAAGAACATCAAGAGCACACTTTCCTTGTTCGATGCCGGGGTAGAGGTGTACTTATCTAAAGACATTGTAAGCTTCTATTTCCCGTTGCTTATGAGCAAAGACTTCAGCAACTATCTGTCCAACACCTATGGTAGTAACAATGTTTTTGCCCGCAGTATATCGTTCACATTGCATCTGGAGAATGTAAACTGGCTGCGCTTGCCATCTCGTTTACTGAAAAGTGCTGCCAATTAGCAATATATAGCTTATTGGGTAATGCCCTCTATTGCAGCTTACAGCAACTACCTGAATAGAGGGCATCGTCTTTACCCCTGTTAGCTATCATTAGCACCACATTCTTGTTACCTTCGTGCTACAATTTGCAAAGCCTTGAGTCGTAAAAAGAAAAAAGCCGCCCCATTACAGAACATTACCATAGAAGCCTATGCTGCCGAAGGTAAAAGTATTGCCCGTCTGGAAGGCGGCAAAGTATTGTTTGTAGACAATGCCATACCCGGCGATGTGATAGATGCCGTTATCATAAAAGACAAAAAGAGTTGGGCACAGGGTCGTACCACCCGCCTGGTAACTCCATCGCCGCAGCGGGTAGCACCCTTTTGTAGCCATTTTGGTACCTGTGGAGGTTGCAAATGGCAAATGTTGCCCTACCAGCAGCAGTTGCAGTACAAGCAGCAACAGGTTGTAGATCAACTGTCGCGCATTGGCAATGTAGCGTTACCACCCATACAGCCCATCATTGGCAGCGTGTCGGACAAGTATTACCGCAATAAGCTGGAATTTACATTCTCGGCTGCCCGCTACCGCACATTTGAAGAAATAGAAGCACGTAGCGAGAAGTTTGAACCCGAACCCGCATTGGGCTTTCATGCACCCGGCCTTTTCGACAAAGTGGTGGAGATACACCAATGCTACCTGCAGCCAGCACCTACCAATACGCTGCTGACCGTACTGCGCGAGTACACCAAGGCACGTAACCTACCTTACTACGACTATAAAACCCAGTATGGCTGGCTGCGTAATGTAGTGCTGCGGGTAGCCACTACGGGCGAGGTATTGGTGAATCTGGTATTGCACCACGAGGATGTAGAAGAACGCGAGGCATTACTGAAACACATACAAGCTAATGTGCCGGGTATTACATCATTACAATACACCATCAACCCCAAGATGAACGATACCATTCACGATTTGGAGGTGCATTGCTGGGCTGGTAAAGACCATATTGTAGAAACGCTGGAAGATTTCCGGTTCAAGATTTCGCCAAAATCCTTCTTCCAAACCAATACCTGGCAGGCAGAGGCTCTGTACCGGGTAGCACGCGAGTTTGCGGGCCTTACCGGTACAGAGGTCTTGTACGACCTGTATTGCGGTACCGGCAGCATAGGTATCTTTTGCTCGGCAGGCGCATCTCAGGTAATTGGTATAGAGGTAGTAGCCGATGCCATAAAGGATGCCCACGTAAATGCGGCTATGAACGGCCTTACACATTGTAAGTTCTATGCCGGCGATGTAGAGAAGATATGTACCGATGCCTTCTTTGCCCAGCATGGCAGGCCAGACGTAATTATTACCGACCCGCCACGTGCTGGGATGACCGAAAAACTAATACAGCAACTACTGCGTATGCGTGCCCCAAAAGTGGTATACGTAAGCTGTAACCCGGCCACACAGGCCCGCGACTTGCAGCTACTGGATGCAGCCTACCGCATTACCCGTTTGCAGCCGGTAGATATGTTCCCCCATACGCACCATATAGAAAATGTGGCATTGTTAGAGTTGAGAGACTAACCGAAATAAATAGTGTAGCTATGCTACATAAGTCATTGAAAAAGAGCGGTCCAATCGCATTGATTGGCCCGCTCTTTTCATTATTCTAATTTCAATTTACGGTGAGGAAAAGTTTCTAAACCATAAAGAACCATGTGCTTTTAGCACAGATATCTGTCCTTAAGGTATTTCGGAATGTTAGGAAGCAGCCCATCAATTGTTTTGTGCGCGCATCAGCAGGCGGGCTATGTAGTCTATTTCCTCTTTGCGCAGTGTATGATACATAGGCAGGCACAGCACGCGGCGGCTGATACTTTCAGAAATGGGAACCTCCTGATTGTCTACATAAGGTAATGTATTGAGGCTGGGGTAGAAGTAGCGACGAGGATATATCCAGTGGGCATTCAGCATTTCTACACTTTTCAGTAGCTGTTCCTCTGTTTCAAAAATTACAGGATAGTACGAATAATTCCATTCGGCACCCGGTAGTATGGCGGGCTTTGTAACGCGCAGGTTGGCAATAGCCTTGTCATAATAGAGCGATTGTGTTTTCCGGTGCTCCATTATCTTGTCTATGTGCTTCAAGTTCACAAGCCCCATAGCGGCATGAAACTCGGAGTTTTTGCCGTTTACACCCACCATTTCGAATTGCTCGGTACCACTATGACCAAAGTTGCGTAGCAGCGACATATTTCGTAGCAGTGAAGCATCGTTGGTGGTTACGGCACCACCTTCTATGGTATGAAACAGTTTGGTAGCATGAAAGCTGGTGGTAGTAACATCGCCATAGTTGAAGACACTATTGCCATTGTAGCGAACACCGAAGGCATGCGCCCCATCATAAATTACTTTCAGGTTGTGCTTTTTAGCTATCGCTTCTATGGCCAAAACATCGCAGGGGTTGCCATAGACATGGGTCAGCAAAATACCTGTGGTTTGTGGGGTAATACGCTCTTCTATTTTGGCAGGATCGGCATTAAGGCTATGAGGGTCTATGTCTACAAAAACCGGGCGACAGTTTTCCCATACTATGCTGCTGGTGGTAGCTACATAACTGAAAGGCGTTGTAATGATTTCGCCACTTAGTTGCAGTGCCTTTATGGCAATTTGGATAGCAATAGTACCGTTACCCAAAAACAAGAGATGCCGCACACCAAGAAACTCTTTCAGTTTCATTTCCAGATCATTCACCAACGGGCCGTTATTGGTGAGCCATTCGCGCTCCCAAATACCTTCCAGGTATGAAACATATTCATTCATGTCTGGCAGAAACGGCTTTGTAATGTTGATCATGATTGCTGAATTGTATATTACTTATGTAGTGCTTTAATAGATGTAAACACTGCGGACGAAGGTACAAAAGTTGTGTTTAAAATAGACCTGAGCCTTTGCTGCTATAATAGGCGGGGAATGGCAAACCACAGAGGGCAACACTAACCCGAACCAGCCACACACAAACCGAAAAGCCGTGTTGGTAGATATAGCTTTGTGATGTGGGTTTGTTTGTATAATTTGGACAACTGAATTGAAATATAATTCAAATTGCTAAAATGGAAATACAGATGAAATTACTGATACCCAGCCTTATGTTGTGTGCAGCATTGCCAGCCAGTGCGCAAAAGAAAGTACTAAACCATGCCAATGGTAACAAAGCCTTTGAAGGCGAATTTATGTATGGCTACCCAAACAGCGATAGCCGTGACATGTATAATTTTGATACTGCCGGTGACCGCAGAAGAACCATGGTGATGACAATGGGGACAAGACCTATGATGGACAGAGATGTGGCCCCACAGCGTATATATAACGGCAAATGTGCTTTTTACTACGACAATGGTAAGCAGTCTTATATGGGCACCTATGCACAGGGCATCAAGAATGGCCTGTTTAGCTACTGGTACTACAATGGTGAAAAAGAAGGAGAATGCACATGGGTGAATGGTATGGCCGATGGAAAGTGGAAATGGTGGCACAAAAACGGAAAACTCCGTTTGGAACAGTCTTACAAAGCATTTACCGATGCCGAACTGGATTCTTTTTATAGCCGCAAGATGAATGGTGGCAGTATGTATGCCAAGGGCAATCTGGTGCAGGAAAGAGGTAGAATACAGTTCGCTTCGAACGAGGACATGAAGATGTTGGGTGGCGGTGCCCTAAGATCGTTTACAGAGGCCGAAAATGGTCTATGCAAAAACGCTCATTGGGATGGTGATGCAATCTCTTATTACGAGAGTGGCAAGAAATGCGTGGAGATGCATTATGCAAACGATGTGCGTGTGGGTAGTTGGTATTATCGCAACGACTCGGGTAGGGTATTGGTAGAGTTGACATTTGCCGACGGTAAGGTGAGCAAAATAGTGAACAACTTGCCGCCCGATGCCGCACGGCCCATGGGCATGATGCCCGGAAGCCATATGGCTCAAAGAGACTCTATGATGAAGGCTGCTATGGCAAAAAACAATATACTGCCTATGCCTGAAAAGCAACCCAAACCCGGTGTAGATCAGGACAAATACTTCAAAGAGAATGTGTCTATGACTGACGAAGCCGTGAAGAACAATGTGAATGGTATGGTGATTGTAACCTTTACTGTAAACGAAGATGGTACAACAAGCGACCATCGTGTGATGAAGGGCCTTGGGTATGGCTGTGACGAGCAAGCTGTGAAACTGATAAAGAATATGCCTAAATGGACACCGGGAGAAACCGGTGGCAAGCCTGTGAAGTCTACCTTTACACTACGCGTACCTTATTTTAAGGCACAGCTAAAGAAATAGTATTCAACGATTTCAGAGTTGGTTTAAGTTTTGTTTTTCTTATGTTTTTTTGAGTGGCCACTTCTATTAGTTTCCGTCTCAAATGGCTATGTAAGATGTCTTGTTTCGCACAAAAACTTATTTCAATGTGGAAGCAGACAAAAACTTAAATCTATGCTAAGAGCCTGTTTGAGATTTTTTCATTGCTATTCTTATGGTTGTTTTGGCTGCAAAATGTGTTCGTTTCGCTCAAAAACAACTCTCATAATAAACGCAAATAACAGATCTTAAACAGGCTCTAAAAAAAAGTTGCAAATTTATTTGGGCTTTTGTTTGGTTATTTCAAAACGATGTGTACCTTTGCAATCCCAAAACGGAATGGCGCGTTGGTCAATCGGCTAAGACGCCTCCCTTTCACGGAGGAATGACGGGTTCGATTCCCGTACGTGCTACAAGCCCAATAAGGGCGCGATTTTACTGGCTGTCATTACAAACATGGACAAAAACATGGGCAGAATGACGTTAAACCAGAAAAGTTACCAGAACGCCACATTGTCTATAGAAAAGACAATGTGGCGTATCTGTTGGTACAACACCAATCCCAATACCGGCAAGTTGGAGCGGGTTCGTAGAACCTTCAATCTTAACCGAATTAAAGACCTGCAAGAACGCCAACGTGTGGCCAATGATTTGATATACCATATCAATCATTTGTTAGCGGCAGGTTACAATGATTTTTTAACGCCAGATCAGAATGCCAAATTACTGGGGCCAGAACTCGTACAGGTAGAAAATACAGAGGTGGCCGATAGCAAACCGGTAGTAACTATTGTATCTGCATTGGAAAAAGCCCTGCGTATCCGTGTACTGGGAAAGGCTAAGCGTACAGAGGGGGTATATCGCAGCTTTGTCAATCAATTCACAAAATGGCTGAATGACAATGATTTACACCGAAATGCTGTTGAAACATTCACGGCTGAACACTGGCACGAGTTTATGTACTATAAAGCTGAATGTGGGAGCGGAAACAGAAACATCAACGACTATATAAATTTCTTCAAAACTACGTTTGAGTTTATTCGCAAAAAACTGAAGTATATAACCGAGAATCCTCTAACGGATATAGATTTCTTACCAGAAAAAGACAGTACACTATTTGCACCCATAACAATAGATGAAATTGAACGCATAGTACCCGCTTTAAAGGCATATAACCCTCGATTCTATCTATACACAAAATTCATTGCGTATGAGTTCATTAGGCCCCGCCATGCAGTAAGATTAAAGGCAGGTGATATTGACTACAAGAAAAACACAATACATGTATCGGGAGAAACAACGAAAAACAGAAAAAGCCGTTACAAACAGCTTTTGGAACCAGTCAAAGAAATGCTGTTAGATTTTGGTTACGATAATTTACCTGCTGATACCTATTTGTTTTCTGATACGGACTTTATGCCGGGAAAGGTCTTACAAGAAAATCTATCTATACGTGCTGCTGAAACATGGCGTAAGGTTGTAATTGAAGGATTAGGTATAAACAAGAAAATGTATGCTCTAAAGCACACAAGCAGCCAATACTTTGTAAACGAGAATGCCAATGCTGATTTGAAATTTTTGCAGCACCACATGGAGCATCACAGCTTTGCCCAGACAGAAATATACCTACAGGATAAAATACACAAGACGATAGATTTAGAAAAGACCAATTTTATTAAATACTAAAATCGTGCGGTTACAGGCCGCACGATTTTGATTATTTCCCCTTTCTGATTTTCCCACGGCCAATAACTACTAGGGAGTGGTTTTCCTTGAATACTTGTGCAATTGTTTTCTTTGACTTGCCATTGTCGCAGTCTGAACAGCCTTTGCATTTTGTGCCGTCCGGGAACACCCGGTACCCTGAGCATAGCTCTTTTTCTTTTTTCTTAGCCATTTGAATTGCTTTTTTGGTTTACTCCTGTTTCTCAGGCGTTTTATTATTGACTGTAGCGTACTGGTATCACGTCCAGTTACCAGTGTTAAAAATTGCTGTTTGCTCATGGCTTTTTGTTGACATTTGTGGGTACTCTGTACCATACATGGCAGGTAAAACCGGCAAAGAACACCCAGCCCCAATTTTTACGGCCATTGGCTTGCATGTGCCAAGCCATTAATAGTATGACGATGGCAACAATGGTGTTGGCGGTGTAGTTGTGTGGTGTTTTCATATCACATTATTTTAACCAGTTGCATCAATTTATATTTACAGGTATTGGGGTTTCATCGTCATTCTTTTCCAAAGGGTGCCAGACAAAAATTCCACCTCCGTCATGGCATAATGTGCAGTGCTGCTGCTGATACCAGTCGCCTTTTTCAGTCTTTACAATGACATTCGGCCCATACTTTGTGTGTACGATGTATGTTTCTGTTATTCTTTCCATTTTTATTAAGAAGTTTTATCGCTCCAATTTTTAGGCGTTCCTGTGCCTTTATATATCAATTTGTCCGATAGCTTGAATTGCATAGAAAAGCCTGTAAGCTGGCCCCGCCAATAGCCGGTATACAGAATGGTTATGTGCTTTCCAGATACTTGTATTGTATCTACTACATATACTCTGTTATTCCGTTCGCTAAATGAAAATCTATCATTTTCTTTTAGCTCAGTTACATTTTTCCAATCAGGCTTTTTCATCGAAATAGTTTTTGTCTACTAATGTGATTGCCCAATTGTAAGTGCCAATCCATTGCCCGTTATGGGGTACTTGGTTTTCATTAAGCCACGCCCGAACCTTCAGATAATCGTCAACTTTTCTTTTGGCTCGTCTTTTGATGCGGTCTACGGCAATTGTATCAGTACAGCCAGTATCTATCAGCCTGATGCAGTGTTGCACCCAATTCGTAGCATGGTCAATACCTGTGTCATTTACCGGCAATGGCTTGGTTAGATTGCCGTTAATATTGTTAGCTTTATCTAATCCGGTCATTGCAAACTGAATGATACCGCTATTGGTCTTTGCTACCGGATAGCTTTTGGACTGTCTCATTCAGTTTCATTTTTGTTTTGGCCAATCGTTTTTCCTGTCGGTCTAATCGTTCTTCACACTCCATTACTCTGGCCCCCCAGTAGTTAATATCGTTTTCTACCTCACTGGTGGTAGGCTTGTATCGTCTACGAAATGGCTTGATGTGACGAATTAGTTCAGGCATACACAGCAGTATAGCAATTAAACTGATAACGTAGTACCCTGTCTGAAATACTTGTAATGTTGTCATGTTAAGAAAGTTGCACCCTTTCGGCATAGTGGACATTGCCGGAAAAGTACTGTTTAGAAATGCGGTCTTTTGCCGCTTTTAGTTCTTCAATTCGCGGTATTACCGCTGCTTTATGTTTAAATTCATCGGTCTGGTGAAACAGAATGAGGTTGTTTGTCCACTTAAACAACTTCACGTTTATTTCGCTCAAACCATGGTAAATGAAGTACACTTCAATGTTGTATTTCCTTCGCTGCTTCATCAGGTTTAGCAGGGGTTGTATCGGTTTGCCCTCTGCAAACATGTTGTACATGCCTGCTTCATCTATCACCAACATACCATTGCGAAACTGTTTCACTACAGCGGTCAGGAAACTTTCAAAGTTTATTTCATCGGCATTAATGGTGACTTTGCCGCCCTTGTACTTGAAAAATGGCACAGTGGGCAAGTTGAATGGATTGCCGTAGGTGTCAATATCTTCGATATACACCAATACATCACGATGATGCGTGTTGGCGATTACCTTGCTGACAAATGTACTTTTGCCGGTACCATTGGTACCGCAAACAATATTGAACCTTGCAAAACTCTGTTGCCCAACTGCTGCCATATTCTATATATCTACGCCCTTTTGTTTCATTTGTTCGTCTGTGAGGTTGAATGCTGCTTGCACATCCGAAGGTTTGTTACTTTCCAATATGCGGTCTATGTCAGCTATATCGGCCAGTTCGCGGGTTTCATCAGCTTTGAGGTACTTACCGTAGCGGTCGTAGATGTATTCGCCCTTCTTGTTTATCTTGAAGTTTGTCCGTGGCTTTTCATCTTCTGTTGCCGCTGCTGCCTGTACCTTGTTTACTACTACGGGGTTGTTTTTGGCTGCTGCGTTTGCTTTGGCCGTCCTACGTAGTTTAATGGCCCTACGTATTTTGTCGAACTGCAAACCAAAGAACACCATGACGAACGGAATCCATGCCGGTATAAGGCTCAATATCCTGTCATAGTAGGCCGTAAGCGTGTCCAGTAAATCTTCGGTGTCATTCTCTGAGTTTCGGAATTGCTTTTTGTCGTCACTCATTGCGACAAAAGCAAGGATGTTGGATTCTACCACATCTAAACCGGTAAACAACCATCGAACCTTTTTCCGCTGCTTATCGTAGCTTTCCGATACCGGCTCTGTATCATTGTCCGTATGGTCGTCCTTTTCTGCCTGAGTATCTTCCGGCTTAAATATTGGTTCTTCGGGGTTGCGTGGTTCTTCGGGGGTAGGCGATGGAGGAGGGGTGGCCGGGATATTGTAC
>JAGKWS010000034.1 GCA_021151685.1 Chitinophagaceae bacterium | reverse complement strand
GAGTCCTCTGCGAGAGACTCCCCAGCGACACCAACGGCGGCAGTGCCATTTTATTTGTCGACCATTAATTAACAGGGCGACCCTCGTGGTCGCCCTAATAATTTATAATAATATGCGTGCTATCTACCACGACAGCAGCTCGGCTATGCGGCGGGCTACTTTGTCGGCACTGGGTAGCATGGCTGCTTCGAGGCCCATGTTCATGGGTACTGCGGGCAGGTCGAGGGCACCAATGGTTTGCACCGGTGCATCCAGACTCTGGAAACAGTTTTGGGCTATGCGACCTGCCAGCGCTTCGCAAAACGAGTTGCGCAACTGCTCTTCGGTAAGCACTATACACTTGCCGTGGCGGCGCACGGTATGGTATATCAGTGCTTCATCGAGCGGGTAAATGGTACGTATGTCTATAATCTCTACCTGTCCGGGGAACTGCTTGGCGGCATTCTTTGCCCAATACACCCCCATGCCGTAGGTAATAATACAAAGCGATTCGCCGGCATCTATACAGTCTTCATCGGCTGCCAGTACAATACTGCCCTTACCAAAGGGTATTACATAGTCGCGGTCGGGCTCTACGGTCTTGGCATCTTCGGTGCCGGGCACCTTGCTCCAGTACAGGCCCTTGTGCTCCAGCATCACCACGGGGTTGCCATCGTAATAGGCCGATTTGATGAGCCCCTTTATGTCGGCAGCATTAGATGGATAGGCTATTTTGATACCCTTGATGGTGGCCAGCGTACTTTCTACACTGCCGCTATGGTAGGGCCCGCCGCCGCCATAGGCACCAATGGGTACGCGCAGTATCATAGATACGGGGAACTTGCCACAACTGAGGTAACAAGACTTGCTGATTTCGGTAACCAACTGGTTGAGTCCCGGATAAATGTAGTCGGCAAACTGTACCTCTACTATGGGTTTCAGCCCCACGGCATTCATACCTACGGTAGAGCCTATGATGTATGCCTCTTGTATAGCGGTATTGAATACGCGGTTGTCGCCAAACTTATCGGCAAGGGTAGCCGCTTCGCGGAACACCCCACCCAATCTGCGGCCTACATCCTGCCCGTAAAACAGGGCTTCGGGATGGTCTTGCAACAATTCCTCTACCGCATGTAGTGCCGCATCTACCATCACCACCTTATCGCGCCCTTCGGGGGTGCGGTTACCCTTTTCGTGGGTAATGGGCGATGTTACATACACATGGTCTGTAACGGTAGCCGGGTCGGGTTCGGGTGCGGCAACTGCCTCGTCAAACTCGGCCTGTGCATAGATGAAGGTTTCCACCTCTATCTCGTCAAGCACCTCGGCACTTATGTTATAGTCTGATATAAGTTTCTTTTTCAGTTTTGGCCCGGGATCGTCCACGGCATGTTTGGCCAAATCGTCGGCCGGGCGGTACCACTCGCGGCGCACACCCGACGTATGATGTCCCAACAGCGGCACCTTGGCGTGTACCAGCATGGGGCGGCGGTGCTCGCGCACAAAGGCAACGGCTTGCTCCATAGCGTTGTAAGAGGCTACAAAATCGCTGCCATCTACGCGCATACGCTCCATACCCTTGAAGCCTGCGGCAAACTCGTAGGCATCCATGGTGCGGGCCTCGTCGCTGCTCACCGATATGCCCCAATCGTTGTCCTGCACCAGATAGATGATGGGCAACTGATGCAATACCGCAAACTGGAATGCTTCGCCCACCTCGCCTTCGGTAACACTACCATCGCCCAGAGAGCACACCACTACAGGCGGCACGGCCGATGTACTGATGTTTTGTTTTTCGCGGTAGCGTATACCCTGCGCTATACCCGTAGTAGGTATAGCCTGCATACCCGTAGCACTACTCTGGTGTATGATGCCGGGGAAACCCTCGCGGCGGGCATTGGGGTGGTTGTAGTACTCGCGGCCACCGGTAAAGGCATCATCGCCCTTGGCCAGTAGCTGGCGCATGAGCTCGCCGGGGCGATAGCCCATACCCAACATAATGCTCTCATCGCGGTAGTAGGGGCTTACCCAGTCGCACGGCTGCAGGTGGAATGCTGTAGCCAACTGTATGGCCTCGTGACCACGTGATGTACTATGCACGTACTTGCATACCTGACGATTGGCATCGTAAATTTCTGCCATAGCCCTGGCAGTCATCATGAGGCGATATGCCCTCAGCAATAGTTCTTTAGGAAGCATGGAGCGCAAAAGTAAGACATTTGAGGCTAGCACCTATGCCCGGCAGGGGGTAAAATTGCACCTTTATGACAGGTGGCGCACCATCCATATATTGCAACCAAAGTGACCTGAATTGCCCAGCGGTGCCGGAAGGTAACGGAACCCGCAACGCTCGTAGAGACTTACGGCCATACTGAGCTCGGGCATGGTTTCGAGGTACACCTGTGTGTAGCCCATTTCTTTGGCCAGGCGGAAGCAGTTTTCTATAAGTGCCTTGCCCAAGCCCAACCCACGCGCTTCGGGTAACAGGTAAAGTTTCACCAGCTCGCAGCAGCCCTCCGGTAAACCCGGCGTGGGGTACACCCCCGCCCCACCCCATATTGTACCATCGGTATGGGCTATATGGTAGGCGGCACCTGCTGTAGCAAAAAGAGTATGCAAATAATCGGTAGTGGGGTCGTAGTAAACAGTGCCGGGTTTGGCTGCGCCAAATTCGGTGAGTACCGACCGGATGATGGCGGCTATTGTGGCATTGTCGGCAGGGGTAATGGGGCGAAGTTGGGGCATGAATTGTGTGATTGCTTAGTGAGAAAAGTAGAGCAGCCCAAAAGGGGCAGTAACACTTGAATGGTTTGCTGCCCCTGTGTCTGCCATCTACTTTACAATTCGCTCGGCTTCCTTTATATGATATACACTGTTGACCTGCGTAAGGCAGGTAACAGTAAGGTCGTTAATGCATACGTGTGGTGGCAATGTAGCGCAGTACCATGCTATATCGGCAATATCTTCGGCACGCAGCGGGCGCACACCTTTGTACATATTGGCAGCTCTTTCTTCATCGCCTTTGAAGCGTACCAGCGAAAACTCGGTCTCGGCCATGCCGGGGTTGATGGCTGTAACCTTGATACCGTAGGGCAACATATCTATACGGGTGGCTTGTGTAAGCGCATCTACCGCAAACTTGGTTGCGCAGTACACATTGCCGTTTTTGTATACCGACTTGCCCGCCGTAGAACCAATGTTGATGATGTGCCCATTCGTCTGCTCGCGCATCATGGGGGCTATCTGGCGTGTCATGTACAGCAAGCCCTTTACATTGGTATCAATCATTACTTCCCAATCTTCGAGATTGCCCTCATCTATGGTGGAAAGTCCTGAAGCAAGGCCTGCATTGTTTACCAGTATATCTACACGGTCGGTCTGTTTGCGGAACTCGTCCATGGCAGCGGCTACCTGCTTGCTGTCGCGCACATCGAAGGTGAGTGCAATTACTTTTACCCCATATTTCGCTTCCAATTCGTTCTTTAAGGCATAAAGCCTGTCGGCCCGGCGACCGGTAATGCATACGGTGTACCCCTCTTTTGCAAACTTCTCTGCTATAGCTCTTCCAAAACCAGATGTGGCTCCGGTAATCAAAATGACTTTGCTCATATATTGATTTGAAAGGGTAAAGATAAGTGGCTGGTGTTAATTGTAGATAAGTGAAGATGCCAAAATAAAGTAAACCATTTCAACAATTCTATACCATTTGTGTAGCATTGCGGAAGTCCTTAAATGATTCATCATTCGCGGATTCCGCACCTTGCACAAAAGAAATATAATCATTAAACTTGGTGTACTTTATTTCGCCATCTTCACTAACCGGGGTATTGCAGACTGCTACATCCACTTATCTATCTCGCGTGCATCGGCCATCGCCTGATGACATTTAATAAATTGTTGCTCTGCATTTCGGCGCAAAGCTTCGGAACGGTTGGAGATATTCAACCGGAAAAAATTATAAGATTGATACTCGGTACGGATTTTTTGCGCCAACTGATGACGGATTGGGGTTACCTCTTCCAATGCTTTCTCGCGTGCCTGCCGCAGGCGGTAATTGTCGGGGATGTAAACAAAACCTGCCGACATTTGTCTGCGCCAGTCGTAGAGTTTTTGCTCGTATGCGGGGCCTATACCGGGCACCTTGCGGGTGGCCAGTCGCGGTATGTGCGAGGCATTGCGGATGCCATTCTCTATGAGCGTGCGCTTGCGGGCGGTACTGATAGAGGGTATGGTATGGTCTTCTATGTAGAACTGCCGTAGATAATCGTCCAATTGTTCGTTATACAGTACTTCCTCCAGTGCATTGTAGCGGTGCTCCAACTCGGCAGGCAGATTGCGGTAGCTGGCTATGAACTGTGTAAGATTGGCCAATGCTGCATTACCCGCAGTGAGGTCGTTTGGAGTTTCGTACTCAGTAATCATTTGGTGCAATCTGGCAAAAGCATCTCGGCCGGCAGCACGCAACTTGTTTTTCTCTCTGCGCAACTTCTTTGCCCACGGAGAAAAGCGGAACACAATAATTGATGCCGCAATACCCCCATACAAGCATGACCAATGGATAAAACTGCCTGCAAAAGCAACGAGTAACAAAACAAGACTGACGGTGTACCGCCACCTCAAACCGGTGCGCACCGAAACGGCTACATGGCCTTTGAGACGGGGCAACGCAGGTTGTACCCATTTGTTGCCCTGCAATGGCTGTGCCTGAAATGTGCTGATGAAATGCTCTAAGTTGCCCAAAGCGGCATTGGCTTGTATGTAGCTATCATCCAGAAAATAAATGATACCCTTTTGCTTGCGGAAGGCACACCACGGACATTCGGGGAACGAAGCGGGATAGGTATGCAATGCCGATAGAGAACAGGTAGCTATCTGTCCCAGCATATTGTCTAATACGGGTATCCATTGCTGTGGTGTGGGCCGTTCGGCGGTTTCAAAAGCCTGATGAAAAAGTGCCTTTACCTCTGGTGGCATATCGGCAAAACTGAGACTGTCTGGCGGTGGGGTAAGTTTCCTTTTTTCGGTGGTAAGCGAGTACGCAAAATGGCCTAAACGAATAGCCGTTTCCTCATCCATATCGGCCGATGAGGTGTTGCGGCCAGCAAAAGGATGCCTGCCTAAAAACAGGAGCTGAAAGAGCAAAACCGCCATCGAAAAACAATCGGTATTGGTAGTGCGTACTACCTTTTCGAACGACTTACGGCGTAGCAACTCGGGCGGTGTATAGCGGGGTACGCCCACCTCGCAATAAAAGTAGGTATTGCCATCCTGCACCTGAAAAGAATCGCAATCTATAAAGGCTACCATACCATTGGCCGATACCAGTATGTTACCTTCATTTACATCGCCCACTACCAGCCCGGCCTCGTGCAGGCGGAAGAATGCAGTAGCCAGATTGCGGGCCACATGTACCAAAAAATTGTAGCCCTTGTCGGGGAACATTTTCTTACGGTCCATGGGGCTGAATACATGGTGCAACGGTACATAACCCGACAGATTGCGCATTACAAAACCCACCATATTTCCATCGAAGTCCTGAAGAATATGGGAGGGCCATGCCGCATAACGATCCAGATGTATGGAGCGAATAGCCACCATACGCTGCAATTTATGCTGTAACTGTTGAGAAGGAGGTTCGTTGTATATTTTGGCAACCAGCCCGGTATGGCTCTGCAGGTCGTAGACAGTACCCTCCCCGCCCCTACCCAGCTGACGGGAAGGGATATAGGAAGTACCATCATTGCCAAACCATGCCATAATTTATATTGTTGTAGCCAGTATCAGTGTCTTGTCGTCATCGGTACGGGCATTTACCGGGTCGCTATTCAAAAAAGCGGTCAATTTACCATTCAACTGGGCTACTTTTTCGGGTGTATCGGCCATTCGCAATACCCTGAACATATCGCGGAAGAAAGGCTGATGGGCACTGCTATTCTCCATACTCAATGCCAAAAGCTGCAACCCGTCTGTTAGCAAAGCTACTTCTGCAACAGAGTCTGTGGTAACGGACACCTGCAAATTGGACAGATAGTCATCGTCTGTAATAAAAGCAGTAGTATTCAGGTATTCTCCATTCTGCGGCCACCAAACCACACCATATTGTTCGCCATCGGCAGACCGCACTATGGCCCCATCTCCTACCTGAAACCATGCACTGCTGCCGGGGAATATCACGCAACCCAGCATAGTACAGGCATACTCGTACATAGGCATACCTTGCTCGTTGGCCATTTCCGCCAGCATCCAATGAGCTTCCTCTGCCATAGCTATCAGCCCCGATTCCGTGAGTTGCTCCTGTCCGGGGGTGTTTTTGCTCAGATAGTCTACAACAAACCGAACTACCGCATTGGCCGCTGTGGCCGATTGCGAAGCTGAGCCTGCCCCATCGCTGGCACAGGCAATAAATATTTGTTGGTCATTGAATTGTTGCAATACCCACGCTTGTGCGTCGTCGCAACCACGCCCGGCAGAAGCATGCGATGTACCTGCTACACTTTGCGCTATTACCTTCCACATCATAGTTCGCTCCAACCACTGGGGGGCAATAAGTTGATGGCACTGCCGGGATTTTTAGCAGATACCATTTTCATAGATGCAGACAACCACATAAAAAACTCGCGGAACATGAGCCCTTTGAGCTTGAGCGGTGACCGAACAGATATTTGCTTCAGCACATCCATATTGGCACCTTCTACACCAATGGCAAAGAATGCGAACGATTTGGCAGCCTCGCCTTTATGCACCAGTTGTACGGCCTCGGCCCAGTCGTCGGTAGGGGCACCATCTGTTATCAGTATAATCCACGGTTTGTAGTAGGCTACACCGGCATTCTTGTATTCCTTCTTTCTGCGGTTCACCATATCTATACCCGTGCGTATGGCTTCGCCCAAGGGTGTATCGCCCGTTGTTTCCAACTCGCGGGGGTGAAAATTGGGTACCGTATGAAAATCGGATTCTACTGTAACCGGCCCAAATGTAACCATACCCACCTCTACCCGCTTGGTTGCAATGGGGTCGCCAAGCAACTCTTGCCGAAAAGTACGTACCCCCTCGTTGAGCTGATGAATGGGCATACCCGACATGGAGCCCGACGTATCGAGCAGCAGAATACATGGGCATCTCGGCTCGGGGTTGTCGGCAAAGTTGTCGCTACCAAAAGGTATCTGCTCAAATGAAATATATTCGTCCATAGCACAAAGTTACAGAACAGGGGCACAGGCAGCACCAATAGTTATGTTGCGGCTATCACAAAAGTTGGCTCATGCGTTACCGGAAAGTTGCAGGAATTAGCAATGAAGCACTTGTGGTGGGCTTTCTCGTGCAGGCTATGTGCCAGTTCTTCTTTAGATGCATCCGTTATTGTGATAACTGGTTTGAGGCATGCACTGACAAAACGCCCCTTGCCTTCGGCAGACTCTTCTACCATGGTAGCCTCGGGATAGTCGATATAGGCAGTTACCACAATGCCAGCATCGGCACATAGATGCAAGTACCACAACATGTGGCAAGATGACAGAGAATATAGTAACATATCCTCGGGGTTGTACTTAGCAGGGTCGCCACGAAAGGCCGGGTCTGAAGAACAAGCCAATGGCTGACGATTGGCAGCAGATAATGTATGGTCTCTGCGATAGGCAGCGGCATTGCTGGTACCCGTGCCATTATTGCCTGTCCACTCTACCGAAATGTTGTAATGATGAACTCGCGACATAAGTTATATGTTGTGTAAAGATTTACGTGTCAATTCGCCTTCGTTATTACCTGTATTTACGGTCTCTGCCGGCTCGAAGAGCATTATAGATACTTCCTGTGCCGCAACCGGTCTGTGCTCTACCCCTCGTGGCACCACTATCATCTCGCCGGGTTGCAGGGTTACTACCCTGTCACGAAACTCCATACACAGTTCGCCGGACAGTACATAAAACAGCTCGTCCTCGTGCTGGTGGCTGTGCCAAACAAACTCGCCCAGCAATTTTGCCAAACGCACATGCTGGCCATTGAGCGAGGCAACAATACGGGGATTCCAATGATCTGTAAACAGCGATAGCTTCTCGGCGATGTTGATTTTTTCCATTGCGATGTTGGCTTATGTATGCGGTTGTGTAGCGCGTACGCATGTGAAAGATACAACAAAGGCTGCCTCGTAGTGAAGCAGCCTTTGTAAATGTTCCTATTTACTATTATCGAAGCAAGGTTAAATTACCCGTTTTCTTATAAATGGTGCCATTGCGCGTAGTGGCACTGAGGTCGTAGATGTAGACACCCAGTGGCTGTGGAACACCTTTGAAGGTACCATCCCAACCGTCTTCTATATCCTTACCCTCGTACACCATTACTCCCCAACGGTCGTAGATGCGGAAATAATTGAGGTTGGCCAAGCCACGTTTGATAATCTTGAACTTGGTATTGGTGCTACCTGGTGCAAATGCATTTGGTACTGTCAGTACTGCATCGTCGGTGAGATTGATACTGATAGAATCGCGTGTTCTACAACCCCATTCGGTGATACCGGTTACAATATACTTGGTACTAACACCCGGTGTAGCTGTAGGATTAGATATCCAGCGGCTATCCAACCCTCCGGCAGGTGTCCAGGAGAAAGTCATACAATTTGACAGTGGGCTGATGTGGTATGACTCGCCGGGATACAATGTTACAGAATCTTCGAGATGAATAACCGCAGCAGCCTTCACTTCTACATTTACCGTAGCAGTATCGGTACAGCCATACATGTTACTGGATACCACCATGTACTCCATATTGGTTTCGGGACGGGAAGTAACCACGGGGCCGGAAGTATCGGACAGGTACAAATCGGGATACCAACGATAAAATGCTATAGCATCGGGGTTGGTAGCCGTCATTACTACCGACTCGCGCGGACAAACAGTAACACCATCACTTACCGTAACAGTAGGTTTGGGATTTACTACTACTCTTATAGAGTCGATAAGGCTGGGACAGCCTGCCACTGTCTGGTTGACATAATAGAACGAGTAACCTACAATATCGGTATTGGGCTTTGGCGGTACCGGGTTACCCACCAGTCCGGGAGCAGAGCTTGTGTACCATAAAACATTGGAACCAAAAGCTTGCAAGTTGGATGCATCATCGAACTGGCAATATGTGAGCCATTTTATCCATGGTGGTGTTGGGGTTTGGTTTACCAGCACATTTACGGTAGCCATGTTGGCACAACCACTTGCCGTAACATTAACCGTATACACCCCCGAATACTCTGTAACAGCCGGTGTACGGAACGGACTGGCTGCGCCCGAGAAGAATGTGTATGGACCTGTCCATGAGAAGGTAGCCCCGGTGATGCTGGTACCAAACAACCGAACAGTATCGCCCGAGCATATGGGCGAATTGCTGGTAGCTGTAACCGATGGCGTAGGTGTGACACTTGCATTGATGGCCGCAGCCAAAGAACAAGTACCAACCGCTACTACCAGTGTATAGGAGCCCGTAGCCAGTGGTGTGGCACCTAATATGAACGGATTTTGCACTGAGGATGCAAAAGAATTGGGTCCTGTCCAAGTGTAGGTAACACCCGTAGGGTTGGCCAATGCCGTAAAGGTAAGTGTATCGCCTTCGCAAATGCTGGGACCGGGTAAGCCGGGGCTGTTCGTTTCCAGCACCAATAGTGTAGGTGTAGAATCTACCACAACATTGATAGTTGTAACAGCAGAAATACAGCCATTGAGCGTTACCACTACAGAGTACACACCTGTGTTAGCAGTTATAGCCGGGTTGATAGACGGATTTTGAGATGTGGAGGAGAAACCATTGGGGCCTGTCCATGCGAATGTAGACCCTGATGCACCTGAAGCAGTGAGATTGAGTATGCTACCAGAACATACAGGCGAATTACTGCCCAAAACCGGAGCCGGTGTGGGGCGAATTTCGACCGTAGTAGTAGCACTGCTGGAACATAAACCCAGTGTGGCAGTTGCCGTATATGTACCACTGGCTGTAAGTGGCGGATTGGGCCTTACCGGGTTCTGAACGCCTGATGTATACCCAGATGGGCCAGCCCAACTGTAGGTAACACCTATGGTAGCACTTGAGGCTGTAAGGAACAATGTATCGTTGTCGCAGACAGGGGTATTGCTACCAACAGTAGGCACTGCAGGTGTTGAATCGATGACAACACTGACAGTAGCACTATCGGTACACCCCCTGAAAGTGGCAATAACGGTGTATACGCCCGAATAGGTTGTTGGTGCCGAAGGTCTTGTAGGGTCTGAAAGTACCGATGTAAATCCATCGGGACCTCTCCAGATCCATGTTTCGCCCACAGAATCGGGGTTAGAATACAGTGCAAGCAGATTGCCAGAGCATATAGGCGGGTTATAAGACGCTACAATTACTGGCTTGGGCTTAATCATAACATGGGTACGGGTGGTATCGCTGGCACCACCACGTGTACGTATTACATAATGCCAACCAGTGTCGGACATGGCGGCATTCGGGATCTTGATGTACTGCGTAGTGCCGCGCAGCGGACCAGTAATGCCAGGGCCGAACCACTGGTAGGTAGCACCCAAAGAATCGCCGTGAGCGAACAAACGCAAGGTGTCGCCGGCACAAATAGGTGTAGCATCGGGGCTGTTGCTGGTAGCATTGAAGCAAGGGTATATTGTAAGGTAGAAGGTGCGATTGGCACAAGTATTCATACCCACTGCACTGTCGGTACCTGTGATGGTGTAAGTAATGGGGCCGGACATGCCTGCAATATTGATCGTATTGCTAAGGCCAGTTGTGCCAGACAAACCGGTTGAGGGTGCCCAGTTCCAACGGCTCCAACTCCAGTTTTTCTCACCGCCATATTTTATGTAGACAGGAACATTCACTACCCCGGGGTGCTCACAAGCATAAAAGGTGTCGTAGGTAGGTGCTGGTGCCGGCCCCGAGGGTGCAGCAGCTACACAGTTAACCACCAATGTAGGCTCTTTGAATACAGAATCTATAGCCAAAGAATCCTTCATAATGTAGGCATAACTAATCATGGTACTATCGCCGGGCGCAAGCGTACCTAACTTGTACACAAGACCAATAGCGATGTCCTGATTGACAGATGTTTGACCTTGGGCATAATAGGTAGGAGTACCCAATGCTGCGGTACCTGCATAAATCAAATCGAGATTATTGGCAACCCCAGCGGGCGGTGGCCAGCTTTGGTAAATAAGACATTTTGCCCGGCAATCTTTTGTACCCAATGCCAGATAGGCATTGTTGTACATGGCAAAACCATAAGAACCAGCCAACACACGGTGATCAGCATCATCCTGATGGGTGATACTGTTGACGGTAGAGTAGTTGGAAGAATAGGTAACGTCATTATCGGGGTCGCAGGTGCGGTGATAAAATAAATCTGTCACTGGTGCTGCTCCTGCATTGGTAAATACGGTATTCACCAACACCCAAGAGCCGTTGGTATCAACTGAAGTAGTTTGGCGAATGCGCAAGCCACCACCACTCGAAGTCATAGACCCTGTCCATACACCAGAAACATATGCAGGATCTGGCGGCATACCACAAGTAGCCGAAGATGGTGTGTAACTGTACGATGTGTTGCTGCCAGACAAGCCACCTGGCCCGGCAAAAGATGCCGGCCCTGATGAATAAAATGCATCGCTGCGGTTGCCACCACATTGTACAGACCAACCTTCGAACGGTGTACCGGGAAATATGAAGTCGCCATAATAGCCGGGCGTACCAACAGCCCAGCCGTCGCGGCCATAATCATACACAATGGCAATGTTAGTACCTCCGCCCCCAACTGCTGCACGTGGGTGATAGGTTGCGGGAACGGGACCTGCACCAAACGAACCGTTTGCCGCAACCCCCGCTTCTATAAAAGCCCCCTGCAAAAAACAGCTGGGAGCAATGAGTTGTGCCTTAGTGGTAGTTGCAAGGGTTGTTGCAATACCAATGAGGGATAATACAAGCTTACTCAATTTCATGGGCTTCTATTGTAACTTACTTATCCAAATAATGATGCTTTCGTGGTGAATATACCTGTAATAATAGCGTTAAAGGTAACAAATATTCTAATTGAACTAACACGAAATTTAACATCTCAACACTTACAATCTGATAAATAGACGATGTTTTCTGCGGAAATGATAGGAAAAACGGCCAAAATACTAACATAAAATAAAAGATGAAACGTATCTCATTGCCTTGCAAAACAGAGTAGGTGTAGGGTGCAATCTATTTTTTGCAGTGGCAACTGTGCTGATACCGCCTATAACTGTAATATTGTTTGATAAAAGTATGGGCAAAACCTATCAGCCCCCACCCTATTGCGGGGACTGTTGCAATGTAACAAGACAGTGCCGGCGAGGAAACAATTCAATAATTATCCACAATCGTGTATATCTGTATTTTTTTCCATTAAATCTACTACCTTTGCACCTCCAAAAATAAGAAACAAAAACAATTTAATATCTCAAAAACAATGGCAGATCTTCGCTATCAGCGCAATTTTGGTATCGCTGCTCACATTGATGCCGGTAAAACAACAACTACCGAACGCATCCTCTACTACACAGGTGTAAACCACAAAATAGGTGAAGTGCACGAAGGTGCTGCAACTATGGACTGGATGGCACAGGAGCAAGAGCGTGGCATCACCATCACATCGGCAGCTACCACCTGCTTCTGGAACTTCCCAACCGTGCAAGGTCAATCGCAGCCGGATACGAAGAAATACAAATTCAACATCATTGACACTCCGGGTCACGTGGACTTTACCATAGAGGTAGAACGTTCTATGCGTGTATTGGATGGTCTGATGGCTCTCTTCAGTGCGGTAGACGGTGTGGAGCCACAGTCTGAAACTGTATGGCGCCAGGCAAACCGTTACCGTGTACCCCGTATCGGTTTCGTGAATAAAATGGACCGTATCGGTGCCGACTTCCTGATGGTAGTGCAGCAAATAAAGGACATGCTGGGTGCAAAATCGGTGCCCCTGCAGTTGCCGATAGGTGCTGAAGACAACTTCAAGGGTGTTGTAGATCTTATTCAGATGAAAGGTATCATTTGGGAAGATGCTACACAGGGTATGACTTATAAGGAAGTGCCTATTCCTGAAGATATGGTGGAAGAAGTGAACCACTGGCGTCAGTACCTTGTAGAAGCTGTAGCTGAATACGATGATACCCTGATGGAAAAATTCTTTGAAGATCCTAACAGCATCTCTGAGAATGAAATTCACGAAGCAATCCGTAAGGCAACTATCGATCTGAGCATTATTCCAATGCTTTGCGGTTCTGCATACAAAAACAAAGGTGTACAGACAGCACTGGATGCTATCATCCGCTACCTGCCTTCGCCAATGGATATCGACTCTATCAAGGGTACACATCCGTACACTGGTGAGGAAATAGAGCGTAAACCAGATGCAAAAGAACCATTTGCTGCGTTGGCGTTCAAGATCATGACCGATCCTTTCGTTGGTCGTCTGGCGTTCTTCCGGTGTTATTCAGGCCATCTGGATGCAGGTTCTTATGTATTGAACATGCGTTCTGGCAAAAACGAGCGTATCAGCCGCATCATGCAGATGCATGCTAACAAGCAGAACCCAATCGACTTCATTGAAGCTGGTGATATTGGTGCTGCTGTAGGTTTCAAGGAAATTAAGACCGGTGATACATTGTGTGACGAGAAAAACCCGATTGTTCTGGAGAACATGTTCATACCAGAACCGGTAATCTCTATAGCTGTAGAGCCTAAGACACAGGCCGACGTTGACAAAATGGGTATGGCTATTGCCAAACTGGTAGAAGAAGATCCTACCCTGCGTGTAAAAACTGACGAAGATACCGGCCAGACTGTATTGAGCGGTATGGGTGAGTTGCATTTGGAAATCATTGTAGACCGTATGAAGCGCGAGTTCAAGGTTGAAATCAACCAGGGTGCTCCTCAGGTGGCTTACAAAGAAGCATTCAACATGATGGTTACTCACCGTGAGGTGTACAAGAAACAAACGGGTGGTCGCGGTAAGTTTGCCGACATCCAGTTTGAGATTGGCCCTGCTGACGAAGAGTTCCTGAAAGAAGGTAAGGGCAACTTCCAGTTTATCAATGATATCTTTGGTGGTTCTATCCCCCGCGAATTCATCGCACCTATCCAGAAAGGTTTCGAAGCTTCTATGAGCAACGGTCCTTTGGCTGGTTTCCCTGTAGAGCACATGCGTGTACGTATATTCGACGGTTCTTTCCACCAGGTTGACTCTGACGGTATGTCATTCGAATTGTGTGCTAAGTCAGGCTTCCGCGAGGCTGGCCGTAAGGCAAAAGCTGTGATACTGGAACCAATCATGAAGGTAGAAGTTATTACACCTGACCAGTACATGGGTGATGTTACTGGTGACCTTAACCGTCGCCGTGCAATGCTGGAAGGTATGGACAGCCGTAACAACCTGCAGGTAATAAAGGCTAAAGTGCCACTGAGCGAAATGTTTGGTTATGTAACTCAGCTCCGTTCATTGTCTTCTGGCCGCGCCACTTCAACCATGGAGTTCAGCCATTACGCTGCTGCACCACGCAACATTGAAGAAGAAGTTGTAGCAAAATCTAAAGGTCGTAAGAACGACTAATAACATACAACAACTAACATAAGTAACAATGCCGCTCTATAAAAGGGCGGCATTGTTGTTATTGAATATGCTTGACTGATTGTGATACAAAATGCATTACGGAATCGGCCTAATTCTCATTAGGGCAGGCAAGAATAGATTGGGCCAACTGAGAGCGGGTGGATAAAAGTAAGAGCCAAAAAACGAAAACGGGAATATGCTACGATAAGATGCTGCAAATAGTAGTAACTATAGTACCGTGTTAGTGCAATATATATGTAATTCCGGCAGAGAAATTGATGTTGCTGTAAGGTAACCGTTGTGTTACCCCCCAAGAATAATCATTGCTGGTGGGCTCGTTGTAGGTAGAAGTACCGTAGCGGGTATATCGGTCTGTTTTTGCCATTGAGTTGAGCATGTTGAACCCATTTTCAGAATATGCAGTTGTTTCGCGAGAACGAAGCCAAGGATTGTGAGATAACATGCCTACCTCGCACCAAAGCCGGAAGTGCCCTGACAAATTGAAAGAGCAACCACCCACTGCATTCAGCCCTATTGTGGGTTTCATTTCATATTTGTCGGTATACCGAACAAAGGAATTTGCATAGTTGTTACGTATGGTATCGCCAACTTGTACATTAAATGAGTTTTGTAAAAGGAGCGAGATACCCATGCGCATATATGGGTCTACCTTTTTCCAACCCGAACGCACAACAACAGATGGTATAATGAAGAGAGGTGCTTTAATGTTAGTTGTTGTCACCTTATCTTCAAAGAATATAGCCCCTAACGAGGTTGAAAAAGCACTATTCTCGAAAAAGGAATACGATTGGCTACCAGGAAAATAGGTTGCAGCCACATCTACCCCCAGATGTTTGTTAAATGTGCAGCCAGCAGCAAAAGACACAGACGCACCAGAGGAAAAAGACACCGGAGATGAACTGTAACGGACTTTGCCAGACTCTTGTTGGGAGGTACCGGTAAAACCCAAAGCACCGTTGTGCACAAGACCGCCACCAAAACCAAGACGGAAATAGGGTTTCAGAACAACGGCGTTTCCCCTATCGACAGGAGTGACTGATTGCTGACCGTAAGCCGAAATAACAGAAAACAAAACGGAAGTAAATAAAATTGGGAACTTCATAAAGTGCAGATGTCGTTTAGTGTGTCTAACAAAACTATACAAATAACATTATCTGTACAAGATTACGTGTAGAAGGCACAATAAAGTAAACCATATCAGCAATTATATTCTATTTGTGGAGCGTTGCAGAAGTCTATAAATAATTCATCATTCTCGAATTGTGCGCTATGCACAGAACGAATATAATAATTAAACCCTATACGCTTCCCAATCTTCACTAACGCGCCAATCTGAAAAAAGGTAACACACCCACGGCACGTACAAACCGCAGACCCCACAAACGAACATGCCGCTTACGTGGTAATTGCTGCATGGTAAGCATGTAAATAAGGGAAAGAACCAAGATGATGTAAAAGATATGTAACGGTGCAAAAAACTGCCATGTAATAATTTGCTCTATGACCATGACTGCAATAGACCCTGCCAAATAGGGACGCTGCGCCCGTTCTACTTCCTTTTGCCGGTACACCACTGCCGATGTGTAATTGAGGGCCAACTGGCTGCATGAGGCCAGTAAGAACAGCCACGCATGTTGCCAACCCGGAAATATACTACCCTGCTGTACCAAAATACCGATGGCTCCAATTGCAATACAGCCAATGTTGGTTGTATTAACAATAGAAAAGTTGTTTTCGGAATGAGTAGATTGTTTGATGAGGAGATAGCTTACAGAGGTCATACACACTGCAATAATGGCCATGAGCAATGATGTAGCATCTTCGTGAATGGTGCCGGAGAAATAGACAATGGACAGAACAGTACCGATGGCAAAGACCGACAACCGAACACGCGCATCGGACAAACGACGACCAGTGATGAACCCAATGAGAATGGCTACAGGAATATCGAGCCGGGAAACCATAGCCACGGTAGAAGCTGTGAGCCCTTTGTATGCCTGAAATGCCAACATAAGCCCTATACCAGAGTTAGTGAGACGTAGTACCTGCAAATGCAATTTTTGCGGAAAAACTGATTGGCGCACCGCCAAGGCCGCAGTAACAATAAGAGAAAACGACAGAAGACCTCGCCATAGCAAAACCATGGAAGACGAATAGCCGGTATCGAGCAGAGAATTGAGCGATAGGTTGTAAACAACAGCAGCAACCACTACAATAAGCGGACTGTAACGAAATATGCGATTATCGAACTGTTGCAACATGACTATTGAGCAAGGCAACAATAATATGCCGTACACATCTTACACCATTATCAAAAACGACGCATCTTCCATACACCATACATTGCCTCTTTGATAATATTACCAGACATTTTAGAAACACCTTCTTTGCGGTCTTTGAAGGTAATGGGCACCTCGGCTATTTTGAAACCTTTTCGCCATGCACGGTACTTCATCTCTATCTGAAAGGCATAACCTACAAAGTGCACCTCATCGAGAGGTATGGTGTGGAGTACTTTTGCTTTGTAGCATACAAAACCAGCAGTAGGATCGTTTACCGGCATCCATGTAATGAGCTTGGTATAAAATGCCCCACCACGCGAGATGAATATGCGGTTCCATGGCCAGTTGACCACCTTACCCCCCCTTGTGTATCGAGAGCCTACCACGAGGTCGGCTCCGGCAGCACAAGCATCGTACAGGCGCCCCAGATCATCGGGATTGTGAGAGAAGTCGGCATCCATTTCGAAGATGTAATCGTATCCGCGTTCTAAAGCCCACTTAAAACCGGCAATATAGGCACGGCCAAGGCCAGATTTACCGGCACGCTCCATAATATGCAGCAAACCAGTGTATTCATTCTGTAATCCTTTTACGATGGCACCGGTACCATCGGGCGAGCCATCATCTACAATAAGTATATGATAGCCTCCGGATAATGAAAGCACTTTACGGATAATCTTTTCAATATTCTCCTTTTCGTTATAAGTCGGTATGATGACGAGCTTCTTCAAACAGGTTTTTGGAAATGTGTGGCAAAATAGCGAATAAAAGATGAAATATGTATAAGGAAACGCTAAACTTTGAGGCCAGACTTCCTGAGCTTCATTCGGTTGAGTATTTCCGATATTTTTTGCTTAGTATGCAAGGCAAAATCGGCCTGCATCATCCAGTCGTAGTACTGTGGCTCTTCGGTAAACACGTCTTCAACTTTGCGGCCTTTGTGCTTGCCGAAGTTGAATATCGGATTGCCGTCTTTAAGAACAATGCGGCGTGCAAAATCTACATACTCATCGTTATTGGTGAACTTGTGTAGCGATGGCACATCGCCACTCAGGTTCTGGTAACGTTTCAATTGGGCTTCCAGCACTTCTATAGTAGCTTCAATGTCGGCCTCGGCGCTGTGTGCGTTGTTCAATTCTTTGTTGCAATAAAAAGCATAAGCAGCACTGAGAGTGCGTGCCTCCATTTTGAAGAACACCTGCTGCACATCTACCATATGCCGCTCGGTGAAGTCTACATTAATATCGCACCGTAGAAACTCCTCGGCCAATAGGGGCAAATCGAATTTGCTGGAGTTATAGCCGCCCAAATCACAACCACGCATCCAGTCGAACAGATTATGCGCTATTTGGCGAAAAGTGGGGCTATTCTTCACATCCTCGTCAGAAATACCGTGTATAGCTGTAGACTCGGCAGGAATAGGCATACCCGGATTTACTCTGCGTACAAACTTGTCCCTTTTACCATCCGGGAATATCTTTATCAAGGCCAGTTCCACAATGCGATCACGGGCGTGGTCGGTACCAGTAGTTTCAAGGTCGAAGAAAATTATGGGCTTCTTCAGTGTCAGTTTGGACATGTAGACTATTTCTGGTGCGAACTTACAGCATTCCAATCAATTCCATCGAAAGTGCCAGAGCTCATGAGTAATAAAAACACAGGTTTTTGTGGTTGTTGCACACTGTTATGTACCAAAGTCTCTAACTGTTGTGGATTGCTGGTAGCAACAAGATCGACACGGCCAAACATTTGCTGAACCTTGGCGGCATCGAGCGGGGGCAGTCCTTTTAGTTGCAGGGCGTGTTGGCTAAAGTACACAATGGCCTCGTCGGCCCCGGCCATGCAACCTGTGTATTGCTCCAGAAATTGCTCGTTCAGGCTGCTGTAGGTATGCAGTTCGAAGCAGGCTATGAGGTGATGGCCCGCATATGCCTCGCGAACCGCACTAAGTGTAGCGCGTAGCTTGCTGGGGGCATGGGCAAAGTCGCGATAGACAAGCAGTCCCGGCTCTTCCTTTACCTTCTCCAACCGGCGTGCCGCACCTGTAAAGGAAGCAATGGCGGAAAGACAGTCAGCTTCACTCACACCCAGCTCTTTACACACATCTATGGCAGCCTGCATATTCAGCAGGTTGTGCCTCCCAAATACCGAAACTGGTACCGGGCCACTGACAGCATCAATAATAGGATAACCATCTTTGTAGTGGTATGGGGGTGTTTGGTAGGGCCGTGTGTGCAAATGCGATGCAGATGTCTGAATAGCGCGCACTACCTCCGGATCTTCCGCATTATAGTACACACTGGCCCCCGCCTGCATGTGGGTTAAGTAGTGTTGGAACTGAGAAAAATAGTTTTCGTAAGTGGGGAAGACATTAATATGATCCCAAGCGATACCTGAAAGCACGCTGATGTGCGGTTGGTAGAAAAATATCTTGGGGCGTTTTTCCTCAACAGATGCCGGATATTCATCGCCCTCCAGCACAATGAGGGGCGCATCGGTAAGGCGAACTGATGAATCGAACCCGGCCACACGGGCACCAACCAGATAATCGAAATCGATACCCTGATGACGCAGAATATGCATCACCATAGAGGTAATGGTAGTTTTGCCATGGCTACCAGCTATTACTACCCTCTTTTTGTTTTTGCTTACCTCGTATACATACTGCGGGAAGGAATAAACAGGAATGCCTGCGGCTTTAGCAGCCAGCAATTCGGGGTTACCCGCCTTGGCATGCATACCCAATACCACGGCTTGTACCGATGAGGTAATTTTATCGGGAAACCAACCAAACGCAGCAGGTAACAGGCCTGCCGCAGCAAGGTTGCTTTTGGCGGGGTCGGTTATTTCATCGTCGCTACCGGTGATGGTAAAACCCTTGCGGTGCAGGGCCAGTGCCAGCTGGTGCATGATGGCGCCTCCTATTGCTATGAAGTGTATATGCTGCATTGTTTGTGTAGTTTATTTTTTTTCTATCTTCGTACAAAGTTAACCGAGCTTTTTACGATACAATCAATTTTATACGGTATGCAAATGTTTTCAAAGATAGTGCGTGTGTTGCCCCTTGTAGCGATAGTTGCGTTGTTGAGCATGTCTTCTTGCGGCACCAAAAAATACGGTTGTCCGGGGCATATGTTTACGCCGCCTACTTTTGTGCCATAATTTTTTTTCAAGACCATAATTGTGATGCTAATTGCACAAAGTGCAATTGTAGCATAAAAACTATTTTGCTTGTTGCGGGCAATGATTAACTTTGCCGCCCTTGCAACTGCATTGGAGAGATGCTCGAGTGGTTGAAGAGGCACGCCTGGAAAGTGTGTATACCTGTCAAAGGGTATCGAGGGTTCGAATCCCTCTTTCTCCGCAGAAGCCTTGCAGAAATGTGAGGCTTTTTTATTAATATCACTTTACATTATACCAATTGCGACTCTATGCCTTCTTCATTTGGGAAAACTATCCGTCTTTTTTTAGTTGACGGAACCGTCAACGGGCTAATGACAGTTGAATTGAGTAATTGGACCGGTATAGGAATAAAAGTGCCAAGAATTAAGGTAAAAGATTACATCAATAGGCCAGAATTTCAAAAACCCGGGGTATATCTATTAATTGGAAAAGGCGAAAAAAATGAAGACGCTGCATACATCGGAGAGGCCGAAGTGATACGTGAACGATTGTCGCATCACATCACCAACAAAGAGTTCTGGAATGAAGTCATTTTTTTTGGAAGTAAAGACAAATACCTTAATAAAGCCAGCGTAAAGTACTTAGAAAGCCGACTGCATGATTTGGCTATCTCAATTGGACGATATAAGTTAGTGCAAAATGTACCAACAAAGCCCGAATTGTCAGAGGCAGAACAAGCTGAGCTGGAAGAATTCTTAGCTAATGTAAAGTTGCTAACCGCAACATTGGGTCATAAAATATTTGAATCACTTGAAGAAACAATAGAATATAACAACAAAAAAGAAGAGTATTTTTACTGTCGTAATAGTGCAGGCGCAAACGGCAAAGGAATTCCTTCAACTGAGGGTTTTATTGTTTTCAAAGGAGCATCGCTGATTGTAAATGCGCAACAGTCATTGACTGAGAGCATACGAAATGAAAGAACGCAAATGTTAACCGATGGAATTCTAACGCAATCTGGCGACTTTTACATCCTAAATAAGGATTATGTTTTTAATTCATCTTCACGAGCCGCTACAGCAATATTGGCACGTTCGGCAAGTGGCCCCCTTGAATGGAAAACTGAAAAAGGCATACAGTTAAAACAATTTGAGTCGGAGTTGTAAGATTTCAGAGCGAATTGAAACTTTCGTTTTGTGCCCCTTCGTCTATTCTTCTGAAATTTCTGGATTTGCGACTTCCCTATTCGTTTAGACAACAACAGTGTGTGGCAAGTATTTGGAACATTCGATTCTCTACAGTCATTATCATAAAAACGGAATTGACAGCTAACTGTATTGTATAATGTTGCGTGTGTGGTTACACATGCATTTCACACCACAATTTGCGCATTTCGTCGGAAATACCGGCCACTTTGTCTTTTCGAAAATACCTTTACGAGTACTTCCCACATTATAAAGAAAAGAATAAAACGATGAATAAACTATCCATATTTTTAATGGTACTTTGTGGCTCTTTCGCAGCACACGGTCAGGACTGTGGTACACTTTCATTAGCCGACACAATAAACATATGTGCTGGCGGTACCGCTACAATTACAGCAACAGCCACAAGTACGGGTACCATTGAGAGTTTAACATGGAGCCCAACTACTGGTTTATCGAGCAGCACAACCCCCAGTACCACAATTACTGGTACTACCTCGGGCTACTACTATATAACCATGATAGAAACAGACGGGCCCAATTTGGTTGTGAACCCCAACTTCAGTGCTGGTAATACTGGCTTTACAAGCGCATACTCCTATGTTACCCCTGCCAGCTCTGCATTATGGTTCGAAAACCGATACACTATTACCACCAACCCCAGTTCTTGCCACCCATCGGCCTACTCTCACGGCGACCATACCACAGGCTCTGGCAACATGATGGCTATTAATGGTGCATCTACATCTGTAAACGTCTGGACACAAACAGTAGCGGTAACACCCAACACAAACTACAATTTCTCGGCCTGGGTAGCCAATTGGAGTGCTTCGGTATTGCCATCAAATTGTCCTATTCTGCAATTTCAGGTGAATGGCACATCGCTGGAAACACCAGATACCATTTTGTCGCCAAGTGGTACATGGCGAGAGTTTCAGGCCGTATGGAACAGCGGTACAGCTACAACTGCCACCATCAATGTGCGGAATATGACTACGGCTATTGTAGGCAATGACTTTTCTCTGGACGATATATCGTTCCGAAAAGTTTGTGTTACCCGCGATAGTATTTATGTGAATGTTGGAGATGTAGCCTCATCAATAGCTATAACCGGCCCAACAACTGCCGCACCGGGCACAAGCGTTACCGTAACAGCAAGTGTTGCGGGAGTAATGCCCGGCTACACCATTAAGTGGTACAACAGAGGGGCTCTGATAGGAATTACAGGGGTACCAAACATCACCTATACAAAAGGTACAGAAATTGATACTATTACAGCCGTTATATTGCAAGAATCGGGATGTACAGATAGCATTACCAGCAACATTCATGAAGTCTTGGTAGACCCCAATACAGCCACCGCGCAGACAGCAAAACCAAAATTCATAATTCACCCAAATCCAGTACATGGTATGGCAACCATTTCCATCCCTGCAGGCACTATCAACAACATTGCTGTAATAGACCTTTTGGGCAGAGACCTATCGTCCCAAATCTTGAAAAATATCAATACAATTGGTAAACAATGGGCTACATTAGATATGAACACCCTACCTAAAGGCACCTACTTGATTAAAGTAATGACTTCCGACGGAGCATTGTTTATTGAGCGACTTACAAAGGAATAGCAGAGATTTACCATATATACCCAAGGATATCAAACAGGCTAGACAAGAGGCTATCTCATAATGATGAGATGGCCTCTTGTTTTGGTATTCCCTTCCTAAAAGAAACTGACAATACTATAATTCCGTCCTTCAAAATGGCTGGCAAATCCACTACTTTCATACTACCAATTTCCCTGTTCTACCCAAAACAACACTTTCATTTTATCTCATAAACGGGTAAGCATTCAATACATTCAGGAATATGCGACACAAGAATTTTACCGTACAAATCAGCCCACGAATACTCAAAACACTTCAGACAAACCTTCTGTCTACATTCAAAACTACTGAGTCGCCCTCAATGTCAAAACTTCAGGTCATAAATCTATGTTCATTTACATAGCTGGTGTTGAGACGAAAACATCCATTTCTGTATGGTATGAATTGGGAAGAAAAAGACATATCACAGCCATGAATGTTGGCTATTTCACCTCCATAAAACATACGCGACAAATAAACAATCAACAGAAAAAAGGGAGTCAACACACAGAACCCGCCCCTATTCTTAAATAAAAAAAACAGTACATAACCCACCCATAAAAACGAAAACAGCGCACATACAAACGGTAGTAAAACCTGCCAGCATATTGCGCCATCATCCTCTACATAATATGTTAGATTGTCCCAATAATAGAAATAGGCGGTAAACGCACATGAAACAATCCAGTGCAATGCGTGCTTGTTACCAGATGTACGAAACATGGTCGGGTATTGTGTCTATACAAACGGCAAAAACATGTGGAAACGTATTTCACAAATAAAATGACATAAATCATAACCTTTTCATGATAGATGCACGGCAGCTTACATATGACCTCCATCTATCTTTATGTCCGGAAAAACGACACAAAATGAATACCCCAGCCGAGTATAAAAAGGAAAATTGTAACCACAAACTATACACTGAAATTGCCCTGTATTTTGTACTTGCATATACCATCAGTTGGGTAATTTGGCTACCACTATATGGTACAAAATTGGGTCTTCCCCAACTACCGTCTATACCACTCAACCATGCTATAGGGGCATGGGGCCCTATGTTGGCAGCATTCTTTATGACTTGGTGGAAGGGGGAGAAAGGTGCATTGGCCACCCTCCTACAGCAATGTATACGTACCGGCGCATGGTGGTATGCACTTATTGCCCTGTTCAGCCCTTTTGTGTTGGCTGTATTGGCTGCATTAATAGACCACTTTCAGAACGGTGTGCCTTTCAATGTATCTGGTTTGCTGCACTATACCGAATTTCCTGAGCTCAACATCATTACTTTCTTTCTTTACAATCTGGCATTCTTTGGCGTGGGAGAGGAAATTGGTTGGCGTGGCTATGCATTGCCTCGTCTACAGATAAAAATGAATGCACTTTCGGCAGCATTGTTCTTAACTATATTTTGGGCGTTATGGCATTGGCCATTGTTTTTGTATAGGCCCGGCTATATGTCTATGGGTGTTGCAGGTGTAGTGGGCTGGGTACTGAGTTTACTTACCGGCAGTGTGCTTTTGTCTTGGCTATACAATTCTACAAAGGCTGGTATACTTACATGCGCTATTTTTCACTCTACCATAGACGTTGCCTTTACTGCCAATTTTGCCGGTACATCTGTTGTGGGAAATATGGGCATGCTTATTACAATATGGGGAATTGCAACCATTATCCTTTTCAAACCTGCACATCTTTCTCGAACTTCAGGCATAAAAGCCTACTGAGTAAATGCTTCTGAAATGCCCGTTAAGGTCGATTAACTACATTTAACATCTCATTTCACATACAACATGTAGGTATTGTTCTAATTTTGTTTTTGCTAATGAAATTAATGGTGCGTCTTTTTCTGGCATTTGCTTTTGTGTTCTGCGGTTTGGCGCAGTACACACCAATGGCTACTGCCACCCAGAAAAATGCTGTAAGTTGGGCGTATGCACATGCCGAAAAGCAGCAAGCTACCATTCATCAGAATACGCCCGCTTATAAAGCAATAGATACCCCACCCGGCGTTACAGACGATTACGATGGTACTTCTCAGGAAGATAACCAAGATGAGGAAGAAGAAACCGAAGATAATTTCTCTGCCGAACAGTTTTTTTCTGATACACAGTATATAGCTGGTGTCATATTTTCTTTAGTTGCTACCAATACGGCAGGCGAACAATCGCCCTTTTCATTTGCCGATGCAAGCAGCGTAACAACCCATGTGGGTCGCTGCATCCTTTACCAGATATTCCGAATCTGATTTACTCTTTTCTTTCTTTTGGCGGCACTTACATAGGCCGCCGCTTATGCTTTGGGCTACTACGTCCATAGCATATCTCAGACCATTTCACTTGGTCATTTTCTCTAAAAAATTTCACCAAAAAGTCGATGCGGCACCTGAGCTGCACCAATACTATTATGAACAAACTAATGATGTTTGCGGGCATGTGTGCCCTGCTATGGCTCACCAGCTGCGCCTCACACAAAGAAGAAAAGGAAACTGAAACGAAATTTCTGGTAACCAGTGCGGTGCAAATGGACACTGCCGTAACCCGCGAGTATGTGTGCCAAATAAAATCTATCAGCCACATAGAGCTGAGAGCGCTGGAGAAGGGCTATCTGAAAAAGATATTTGTAGATGAGGGCCAGTTTGTAAAAGAGGGTCAGCTACTGTTTGAAATAATGCCCAACCTATACCAGGCCGAGCTGCAAAAGGCACAAGCCGAAGCCAACCTTGTAGAAATAGAATACCGCAACACCAAACGCCTTGCCGATAGCAATGTGGTAGCCCCCAATGAGCTGTTGATGGCCAAGGCTCGGCTGGACAAAGCCAAAGCCGAAATGTCTCTGGCGCTGGTGCATCTCAATTTCACCCAAATACGAGCCCCATTCGATGGGATTATAGACAGGTTCCATGTACGGTTGGGCAGTCTGGTAGATGAGGGCGAATTGTTGACCTCACTATCGGACAACAGGCAATTGTGGGTGTACTTTAATGTACCCGAGGCAGAATATCTGTCCTACAAAAGCCATATCAAAAAAGACAGTGTAATACCCGTAACGCTAAAAATGGCCAACAATGAGGTGTTTGAGCATGCAGGAGCCGTACGAGCTATAGAGGCCGATTTTGATAATGAGACCGGTAATATAGCCTTCCGGGCTACCTTCCCCAACCCCAATGGACTGCTGCGCCATGGCGAAACAGGCAACATACTGATGCGCATACCGCTGAAGGATGCTGTGGTAATACCACAGAAAGCTTCTTTCGAGATAATGGATAAGAAGTATGTGTATGTCATTAACAAGGATAACAAAGCAGAACTGCGCCTGATAGAAGTTGCCGCCGAAATGCCCGACCTTTTTGTAATAAAAGACGGTGTAGCGGCTGGCGAAAAAATACTGCTGGAAGGGGTGCGCAATGTAAAGAACAATGAACACATACAGTTCGACTACGAGGCACCCGAGAAAGTATTGTCTTCACTGAAACTACCTTCAGAATAACCATCCTATTCACCCAAAAACAACGAAGACATGTTTGGAATATTCATAAAAAGGCCGGTGTTCGCCATCGTCATCTCATTGGTGATTGTATTTATGGGCGTACTGGCTATCAAGACATTACCTACTTCTCAGTTCCCCTCTATTGCACCACCCCGTGTTATAGTAAGTGTGGCCTACCCAGGTGCCAGTGCCGATGTACTGGTAAAATCGGTACTGATACCGATGGAAAAAGCCGTGAATGGCGTACCGGGTATGAAGTACATGACATCGGACGCAGTAAGTGCCGGTGAAGCGAATATACAAGTAGTGTTCGACCTCGGTACCGACCCCAATCAGGCGGTGGTAAACGTAAAGAACCGTATAGAACAGGTCATTAACCGCCTGCCTACGCTGGTGCAGCGCGAGGGCCTTATTGTAAACGTACTGCAGCCCAACATGCTGATGTATGTGAACGTATACAGTAAAGACCCCAAGGCCGACGAGAACTTCCTGTACAACTTTGCACAGGTAAACATACTGCGCGAACTGAGCCGTGTTACTGGTATAGGTAGTGCCCAGATATTGGGTAGCCGCCAGTATGCCATGCGTATATGGCTGAAGCCAGACAGGATGCGTGCCTACAATGTATCTACCGACGAGGTAATGGAAGCTCTGGCCAACCAGAGCATCATTGGCTCGCCGGGCAGGCTGGGCCGTGCCGATGGACAACGGTCTGAAGCACTGGAATATGTACTCACCTATCAGGGCAGGTACAACAAGCCAGAGCAGTATAAAGACGTAATCATCAGGGCTACTGCCAATGGCGAGATACTGCATCTAAAGGACATAGCCGATGTGGACCTTGGCAGTGAGTTCTACGACATATACTCAAACCTGAACGGTCACCCTTCTGCCGCCATAGTACTGAAACAAACTTATGGGAGTAACGCAAGCGAGGTAATCAAAAACATCAAAACAAAACTCGATGAAATAAAAGCCAGCTCGTTTCCTCCGGGTATGGATTATGAGATAAGCTATGACGTATCGGGCTTTTTGGATGCCTCTATAGACAAAGTATTGCATACACTGGGCGAGGCATTCGTACTGGTGGCATTGGTGGTATTCCTGTTCCTTGGCGATTGGCGGTCTACCCTCATCCCCACCCTTGCCGTTCCGGTATCGCTTATTGGGGCATTCTTCTTCATGCAGTTCTTCGGGCTCACCATCAACCTGATAACGCTCTTTGCATTGGTACTGGCCATAGGTATTGTGGTAGATGATGCCATTGTGGTGGTAGAGGCCGTACACGCCAAAATGGAGGAAAAACACCTGTCGCCCTACAGTGCGGTAAAAGAGGTACTGGGCGAGATAAGTGGTGCGGTTATTGCCATCACTCTGCTGATGACGGCCGTGTTTGTACCCGTAGCCTTCATGTCGGGTCCTGTGGGTATCTTCTACCGGCAGTTCTCTATTACTATGGCTTGCTCTATAGTACTATCGGGTCTGGTGGCCCTTACCCTTACACCGGTATTGTGTGCCATGATATTGAAAAACAATCATGGAAAGCCACGTAAAAAATCGCCCATGAATCGTTTTCTGGATGGGTTCAATCACCTGTTCGAGAAACTGACTGGCCGCTACACCAACATTCTGAATGTAATTGTGAACCGCAGATTGGTAACCTTTGGTATACTGGCTGTATTTGCCGCAGGCATACTGGGCGTAGCCCGTACACTGCCATCCGGCTTCATACCCAGCGAAGATCAGGGCATGATCTATGCCATCATACAAACCCCTCCCGGCTCTACGCTGGAGCGTACCAATGATATAGCCAGACAGCTACAGCGCATTGCCGAAAAGGTAGATGGTATTCAGTCGGTATCGGCATTGGCAGGGTATGAGGTACTCACCGAAGGGCGTGGCTCTAATGCGGGCACCTGTCTCATCAACCTCAAAAACTGGTCTGACAGAAAACAATCGGTCAATGAAATCATTCGCGAGCTGGAAGCCAAAGCCAAAGTGATACCCGGTGCCACCATAGAGTTCTTTGGTCCACCGGCGGTACCGGGCTATGGTGCGGCTGGTGGTTTTGCCCTGCGCCTGCTGGATAAAACCAATGCCGATGACTATAAGGAAATGGAGAAAGTGAACGACGACTTTATGGCGGCATTGCACAAACGCAAAGAGCTTACCGGTCTGTTTACCTTCTTCAGTGCCAACTATCCGCAGTACGAGCTGGAAATAGACAATCAGGCGGCTATGCAGAAGGGCGTATCTATTGGTAAGGCCATGGACAATCTGTCGATACTGATAGGTAGTACCTATGAGCTGGGCTTTATTCGTTTTGGCAACTTCTTTAAGGTATATGTGCAGGCAGCACCAGAGTATCGCCGCCTGCCCGAAGACCTGCTGCAACTGTATGTGAAGAACAACCGCGACGAAATGGTGCCCTATTCGGCCTTTATGAAGATAAAGAAAACCCATGGGCTCAACGAAATAACGCGCTACAACATGTACACCTCATCGGCCATACGGGGCGAACCCGCTGCAGGCTATAGTAGCGGCGAGGCCATACAGGTGATACAAGAAGTGGCCAAAAAGACACTACCACATGGCTATGACATAGACTGGGAGGGCCTTTCTAAGGACGAAGTGGGCCGTGGCAATGAGGCTTTGTACATATTCCTGATAGTGTTAGGCTTTGTATATCTGGTACTGGCCGCACAGTACGAGAGCTTTTTGCTGCCACTGGCCGTAGTGTTATCGTTACCAGCGGGTGTGTTTGGTTCGTTCCTGTTGCTGAAGGTGATGGGCCTTGCCAACGACATCTATGCACAGGTAGGTTTGGTGATGCTGGTAGGTTTGCTGGGTAAAAATGCCGTACTGATAGTAGAGTTTGCGGTGCAGAAACACGAGGAAGGCATAACCGTACTGGCAGCCGCCATAGAAGGTGCCAAGGTGCGTTTCCGCCCCATTCTTATGACATCGTTCGCCTTCATTGCAGGCCTTATTCCGCTGGTGTTTGCACATGGGCCGGGAGCCATTGGCAACCGTACCATTGGTACTTCTGCCCTGGGCGGTATGCTATTTGGTACTGTGTTTGGTGTTATTATAGTGCCGGGCCTATACTACATATTTGGTACGCTGGCCGCCAAACGCAAGCTGATACGAGACGAAGACGAAAATCCACTAACCGAAAAAATTGAAGCATAATGCGCCAACAGAAAATATATAAATGGGCTGGCGGAATGTATTTGCTGCTATCGCTGGGGGCCTGCAAATTGCCGGCAACCAGCACCCGCGAGGCAAATACCAATATTCCAACTGCCTACAGTACGTCAAAGGATAGTATAAACACCGCACAAACACAATGGCGTAGCTTTTTTGCCGATCCACAACTGGCAAATCTGATAGATACCGCTCTGCGCAACAATCAGGAGCTGAACATAGTGCTGCGCGAGATAGATATAGCACGCAACGAGGTACGGGCACGCAAAGGCGAATATCTTCCTTTTGTAGGAGTAAAAGCAGGTGCCGGTGCCGACAAGGTGGCCCGTTATACCAACATTGGGGCTATGGAGGCCAATACCGAGATAAAACCCGGCAAGGAAATGCCCGAGCCCCTACCCGACTTTGGCGCAGGACTGAGTGCCAGCTGGGAAGTGGATATATGGCGCAAGCTGCGTAATGCCCGGCAAGCGGCCGTGAACCGGTATATGGCCAGTAACGAAGGCAAAAACTTTGTTATCACCAATCTGGTGGCAGAGATAGCCAATTCTTACTACGAACTGCTGTCTCTGGACAACCAACTGGACATTGTACAAAAGACAATAGACATTCAGAGCAATGCCCTGCGCATAGTGAAGTTGGAGAAGGACGCAGCAAAGGTCACAGAACTTGCGGTAAAGAAGTTTGAAGCGGAAGTACTGAAAACGCAAAGCCTGCAGTATGGCATACAACAGCAGATAACAGAGACCGAAAACCGCATCAACTTTCTGATGGGACGGTATCCGCAACACATCAATCGCAGCACTGCCGATTTTATGGCAATGACACCTGCCCCGGTACAATATGGAATTCCTACTCAGCTGCTTGCCAACCGCCCCGATATACGAAAGGCCGAGCAGGAACTGACAGCTGCCAAACTGGATGTGAAAGTGGCTAAGGCTCAATTCTACCCATCATTAAGCATCAACGCACATGCGGGTTATCAGGCATTTAATCCGGCCTATCTGGTAAAGCCTGAGTCTATATTATACAACCTTGCCGGCGAACTGATGGCCCCTTTGGTGAACCGTAACGCGCTGAAAGCCGCCTACAGCAGTGCCAATGCCCGGCAAATGCAAGCTGCATATAATTATGAAAGGGCGGTGCTGAATGCTTACATAGAGGTCGCCAACCAAATGGCTAAAGTGAGTAACCTGAAGCAGAGCTATGACCTTAAGACTAAACAAGTAGATGCGTTGATGAGGTCTATTGCCATATCAAACGACCTATTCAGGTCTGCAAGGGCAGATTATATGGAAATACTGATGACACAACGCGATGCATTGGAAGCAAAGTTTGAACTGACCGAGACTAAAAAACAACAATTAAATGCGGGCGTGAATATCTATCGCGCACTGGGCGGCGGGTGGAAATAATTTGGTGAAGACAGAGGTACAAAACCTCGGGCCGTCCCGTGTTTCGCACCGGGGCGGCCTTATTTATAGCTAGCCCACCCTGAAAAGGGCTACATAATAACTACTTTTGCGGTAATCACCATCGCATTTACAGATTGAAACAGCTATACAAAAAGCTCTTTGCAAAACTGGCCGGATCTAACAATCGTATGGGTACCAACGTGCTATTGGCGGTACCTTTCTGGCTGGCTTCATTGGCTACAGGTCTCATTTCGGTCATGTATGCCCGGCTATTTGGCAGTGCCGAAGCACTGATGACCCGTTATCTGGAATGGCACAACTGGATGATTTTTATTACCGCCCCCTTATGTTTTCTTGCAGCATGGCTGCTGGTAGAGCAATTTGCCCCCATGGCCCGGGGTAGCGGTATTCCGCAGGTAATGGCAGCCATTGCCCTACCATCTACCGCGCAAAAAAAAGCCGTCAACCTATTGCTGAGCCTGCGCATTATTGTTGTAAAAGTACTTTCGAGCTTGCTGATGGTAGTTGGCGGTGGCGCAGTAGGACGCGAAGGCCCCACCATACAGATAGCCAGTTCGGTTTTCAGTCTGTTTCATAAATGGTTGCCGGCAGGTATACCGCGCCTTGCTGCCAAGAGCTACTATATTACCGGTGCAGCAGCCGGGCTGGCAGCAGCGTTCAACACTCCGTTGGGTGGTATTGTGTTTGCTATAGAAGAGTTGGCACGTATACATGTCAGCTTTTTCCGTACGGCACTATTCTCGGCGGTAATTATAGCCGGGCTTACAGCCCAATCACTTGCCGGGCCATACCTATATCTTGGATACCCCGATGCCTCCAACATTTCAAAAATGGCATTTGCCGGTGTGGCAGTAACAGCAATTCTTACTGGTTATTTCGGTGCAGGCACTGCTAAAATTATACTCAGGATTATGGCATGGCGAAACAGCCTGACAAAAAAACAAGCGGCTGTTTTCACCTTGTCGGTAGGGCTTATTGTTGCCACTATTGCCTTTTTTGCCAATCCGCAAATTTTGGGATCGGGTAAAGAGCTTATGAATAAAGTTCTTTTCACCACAGACAAACACACATCAGCCAGTACGCTGCTTATGCGTATTCTTGGACCTGTTTTGTGCTTTAATGCTGGTGCCGCTGGCGGAATTTTCGCTCCATCGCTGGCAGCAGGTGCCGCAATGGGGTCGTTTATTGCCGGCATTGCCGATTTTGCAGGGGCTAATGCCAATATACTGATACTGGGTGGCATGGTAGGGTTTCTTACGGGCGTTACACGCACCCCCATGACTTCGGCCATTCTGGTGTTGGAGATGACAGACAGACACAGTGTTATATTCTATTTAATGTTGGCAGCATTACTGGCCAGCATGGCCGCAATGCTGGTTGATGAAATGTCTTTCTATGAAAGATTACGTAACAAATATCTGGAAGCTCTGGAACGCGACAACGTACAACCGGCATAGCCCATTTAACAAATATTTCCGCTTTCCAGAATGCGCCATGCAAGCGTAAATCGGGCAATGTATAGTACATTAGCAGGAAACAGATAATTACATGAGTCAGGACGTACGCGCTTTGCAACCTACCGCATTATGGAACCACTTTGCCGATTTGAATGCAGTTCCAAGACCATCTAAGAGAGAAGAAAGAGTAATAGCTTTTGCACGCAGCTTTGGAGAAAACTTGGGTCTGAAGACAGTTGTGGACAGCACGGGCAACGTCATAATCTGTAAACCTGCGACAGCAGGCATGGAAAACCGCGAGACGGTAGTGCTTCAAAGCCATCTGGATATGGTGCATCAGAAGAACAACGATACCGTGTTCGACTTTGAGACACAGGGAATAGACATGTATGTAGATGGCGACTGGGTAAAGGCCCGTGGCACTACGCTCGGGGCCGACAATGGCATAGGTGTAGCAGCTATTATGGCCTTGCTATCGTCAACCGATATTCCCCACCCTCCGCTGGAAGCCCTGTTTACCATAGACGAAGAAACCGGTATGACCGGTGCCAAATACCTACAGGAAGGCCTGCTGCAAGGCACCATCCTGCTGAACCTCGATACAGAAGATGACCATGAACTAACCATAGGCTGTGCAGGTGGTATAGATGTAACTGCCGATGGCACCTATACACCGATAGCACCAACCGGCGATGCCGCATGGACCATTACAGTAAAAGGACTTACGGGCGGCCACTCTGGTGGCGACATTCATCTGGGCCGTGGCAATGCCAATAAGCTCATGAACCGTATTCTGTACAAGCTAAGTGCTGATTGTACCATATCTCTGGCATCTTTGAGTGGTGGCAGCCTGCGCAATGCCATACCACGCGAGTCGGTTGCTGTAATAACCGGCAACAAAGCCGATGAAGCCGCCATAACAGCAGCTATAAACGAACTGGCTATTGCACTGAAAGACGAACACAAAACAACAGACCCCAATATAACAATAACCGTAACCAGCACCACACAACCAGAAGCGGTGGTACCGGGTGTGCTGTTTACACAACTGATACGGGCTATATACGCCTGCCCCTGCGGTATATACCGTATGAGCCCCGATATGGACAGGCTGGTGCAAACCTCCAACAATCTGTCGCGGGTAGTAGTGGGCGATGGCAGCTTTAGTATACAATGCCTTACCCGCAGTTCTGTAGACTCGGAGAAATATGACCTGAGAGATGCCATTACCTGCGCCATGGCCGGCACTGGTGCTACTATGAGCTATGCGGGCGATTACCCCGGATGGCAACCATTGCCGGGCTCACCTATTGTAGGTATCATGGCCAATCTGTATCGCGAGTTGTTTGGTGGCGAGGCCTCGGTATCGGCAGTACATGCCGGGCTGGAGTGTGGCATCATTGGTGGCCACTACCCCGATATGCAGATGATTTCCTTCGGCCCCAACATTACCGGTGCCCACTCGCCCGACGAACGTGCACAGATATCGTCGATACAGAAATTCTGGCACTTTTTACAAGAAACTCTGAAAAGGATTCCTGTAAAAGCGGCATAGGAAACGTCATTAATGCAAAAGAGCAGCCATATCGAAAATGGCTGCTCTTTTGCTTGTATATCGTTCAGTAAAACTATTTCAACCCATTACAAATATTGCTGACAATGCCCGGCCCCTCGTAAATGAACCCGGTATACACTTGTACCAAAGATGCCCCTGCGTCCAGCTTCTCGCGCGCATCGGCAGCGGTAAAAATGCCCCCCGAGGCTATGATGGGTATTTTCCCGCCTGAATGGGTGTGAATGTATCGTACAACTTCGGTAGCCCTTTCGCGCAAAGGCGCACCGCTAAGCCCCCCCATACCTATTGCAGCCACCTCGGTAGCAGGCGTATTCAAGCCCTCGCGGCTAATGGTAGTGTTGGAGGATACAATACCGTCGAGCCCGGTAGTACGTACTATATCTATAATATCATCGAGCTGTCCATTAGTCAGGTCGGGAGCTATCTTTAGCAACAAAGGTTTTTTACCACCCTTTTGTTTGTTCAGTGCCTGCAAGGTACTCAGCAATGCTGTAAGCGGCTCTTTGTCTTGCAAGGCACGCAAGCCCGGTGTATTGGGGCTGCTAACATTCACTACAAAATAATCGGCCACGTCATACAGCTCATTAAAGCATTTTACATAGTCGTCTGTTGCCTGTTCGTTAGGGGTGTCTTTATTTTTACCAATATTGCCACCTATAATGATGCGCTCCCTGCGCCTACGCAAACGGGCTACCGCCTCGGCTGCACCATCGTTATTGAAACCCATACGATTGATAAGAGCTTTGTCGGCCGGCAAGCGAAACAAACGAGGTTTTTCGTTGCCCGGCTGCGGGCGGGGCGTAACCGTACCTATTTCTATAAAACCAAAACCCAGACACGCCAATGCATCAGTAAATTTTGCATCCTTATCGAAGCCGGCAGCCAAGCCAACCGGGT
>JAGKWS010000183.1 GCA_021151685.1 Chitinophagaceae bacterium | reverse complement strand
TTTACTTCGACTATAACGATGTGCTGTTGACCAATACAGTAGATAACCAAAAGGGCTGCCCACCGCCGGCGGCTGTGTTGCCTGTGAAGAAATTGAGCCGGGTAGCCATATTCCCCAACCCTACCAGTGGTACTATCACGATACAAACGTCTGATAATAGTTTCAGTGAGCTAATGATTACCAACGCCATTGGTCAGCAGCTACTGCAGCAGTCAATGATGATGTCTAAACAGACAATAGATGTAAGTCATTTGCCGGCTGGTATTTATTACATAATCCTGAGGGGTAATGAAGGCAGTGATGTGCAGAAGTTTGTGAAGTGGTAGCATGGTTTGGGATGTAGCCGAAGGTATTTGGTACCTTGGGCAATACCCTTTGTTTAAAACTTATATCATTGGTTTGGGTGTCCATCATTTTCGTTTTTTTGGGTCGAATTCAAATACTCATATAAATACCAACGTCTGAATGTGGTAATATTGATGTTATGAAAAATATCTATTGTTCTTTTTTTGTGCTTGTAATTGCCCTTTTTATGGGGCTATCAGCTTTTGGGCAGGCAGGCGGTGTATTTACTGTGGCAGGAGGTGGTACCTCTACTGCTGATGGTGTGCCGGCAACAAATGCGAACCTTATTGCCCCCACGGGTGTTGCAACCGACGGTGCAGGTAATATTTACGTTGCAGATCGCTTGCGACAATGCATAAAAATGGTATCAAATACTACTGGATTAATATACAATATTGCAGGTAATCCGTCGGCTCCGTATGGTTTTTCGGGCGACGGTGGACCCGCCACAGCCGCCATATTTAGTCATAATATAGGAGGGATTCATGCAACGACTGGAGGAGATATCTATATAGCGGATGATACCAGAGTACGTAAAATAGATGGTGGAACAGGGATAGTTACCACTGTTGCTGGAGGAGGCACGTCTATGGGAGACGGTGTTGCAGCGACAATGGCTTCTTTGACTCTTAATAATGTTTTTGTGGATGCTTTGGGTAATATTTATGTAGGCAGCGACGGAAAAATAAAGAAGATTGATGCTGCTACAGGATTGATTGCAACGATAGCGGGAGGAGGTACATCTACTGCCGAAGGTGTACCTGCCACAAACGCACTTATTGCTGGGTCGGCAGAATGCATTAGTATGGATAATATGGGCAATTTGTACATTATAGCGGACTCTCTGGCAGGATTAGTTAGAAAGATTGATGCTGCAACGGGGTTGATTCATACAGTAGCTGGTGGAGGTGGCTCTATGGCAGAAGGGATACCTGCAACAAATATGTCATTAGCATATTCACACTCTTGCCGCGTGGACGGTGCAGGCAATATTTTTATTGCAGATTGGGTTAACGGGCGTATAAGGCGTGTAGATGCTGTAACAGGCCTGGTAAATACCATTGCCGGATCTGGTATCAGTTCTGCCGAAGGAGCCCCCGCGCTTTCAGCGAGTGTTAATCCATACATGATATGGCTCAATACGTCAACCAGTAAGGTTTATTATTCTGATAATTCTGAACGCATAAGAAGCTTCACTTACTCTCCCATGGTGCCATTGCATGGTGGAACAGGTGCTCCGGGAGATTTCGCGTCTGATAGCATGTTTGTAAGTATTTATCGTACTTGTGCGGGTCCACAATTTACTATTCGCACGCATAGTATTCATTCCGGTATGACAATCCGCACTTATTTCGGAGATGGCAATATTGACACAACGGCTGTAACTTCATCATGGTCGGGAGTTGGCGGATATGTATTTACAAGTGTTGCGTATCCTGAAAATGATACCTTTTTAGTAAAGCATGTATTGTGCAACTATGGTGTCCCGGTTGATTCATTAAGCTATAGCTACAACCATTCGTTCTGTTCGCAGATGTCTCTATACTTATATAATGATGCTAATGGGAACTGTGTAAAAGACGGTGGTGAGAAGTTTCTTATGAAGGAGTCTGTTACTGCAATTGATTCTAACGGAGTGACGATAGATACGATTATTTCAACCGGAGGATTTTCTTACCAGGCCTACGGTAGTCCCGGAGACATTTACCGCTTTAGAGTTATTACTTCGCCAGAGGACCAAATATCTTTCTGCCCTGCCAGTGGAATACTGTTCGACACATTATTTTATGGAGTTACCGAAAATTCTGCGAAGTATGCAGCTTTTATTTGCGCAACACCGGCTATATCTGACCTTTCGGTTTCGGCGCATGTTCCAGTCACTGGTCCAAACGATCAATGGGGACACATTTATGTTAAGAACAACGGTTGCATACCTACTGATGCTACGGTGACTTTACACTTTAGCCCTAAATACAGATATACAGGTGGTGCAAGACCAGCTCCAACTTCGTATACTGAAACATCAATAACATGGAGCCTTGCTAATTTGAGTAGTACAGATGGTGCGCCGCAAGATATTTATTTTGTAGTATGGCATAATCCTGCGTATCCGTACCCGGTAGATGGTGATACGGTAAATGAAATGATAACTGTAACACCTGTGGGTGGTGTTACCGATGTGAATACGGCCAATAACATGGTTATACGTACCGATACTGTGCGTGCTTCCAGCGACCCGAATGAAATAGTTGTTTCTCCGTTGTGTTTTGATAATGATACTACGTTTCATTTTACGGTACACTTCGAGAATGTAGGCAGTGCGCCGGCCGAGAATATATATGTGATGGATACGCTTTCGGCATGGTTTGATGCGTCTACTATAGATATAGAAATGAGCACGCATACAATGTTCACTTCTAAACAGGTGGCTAATGGGCTTACGATATACCGG
>JAGKWS010000033.1 GCA_021151685.1 Chitinophagaceae bacterium | reverse complement strand
TCCATCATGTACAATACACTGAATGAAGTACCACAGGTGAAACGTCTGGTACAGGTGGGCATCCGCGACTATTGCGATGAGGAGCTGGAAATAATAGAAAGCAGCGAAGGTCGCATTGTTACCTTCTTCGACCGCGACATAAAAGCACGCCAGTACGAAGGCGACACATGGAAGGCAATATGTAACGACATCATCGCAGCATTGCCCCAAAAGGTATACATCAGTTTCGACATAGATGGGCTGGACCCCAAGTTGTGCCCCAATACTGGTACACCTGTGCCCGGTGGTTTCGAGACCGAGCAGATCTTCTATCTTTTCCGTATGTTACACCAGTCTGGCCGCCAGCTCATCGGGTTCGATCTCAATGAGGTATCGTCAGGTATCCATGCCGTAGATAGCATAGATGCCATTACTGGTGCCCGCATGTTATACAAGTTGTGCAACTATATGGTAGCCCGCTCATAGCGGTGCCTGTTATGCTATAAAAAAGCCCGGAAGTGCCATTGCATTTCCGGGCTTTTTGCTTTTATGGCCAATGTCTCTTAGTCCTTGTTTCTGCCCATATACACCATCACCCAGTAGGCCAGTTGCGCTACCGATGCTATGGCGGCCACCACATACGTGCGCGCGGCCCACTTCAGGGCATCGGCAGCCTTGTCGTGTTCGTAGTTGGTAGTCAGGTTGGTTGCCTCCATCCACTTTAGCGCACGTGCACTGGCATCATATTCTACCGGCAGTGTCACCAAAGAGAATATGGTAGACATAGCAAACAAGGCAATGCCTATCAGCAACACTACCTGATTGCCACCACCAAAGCCCATTACGCCCAGGCCCGCCATTATTACCCATTGCGCCAGCGAGGTACTTATCTGCACTACTGGTACCAACTGGCTGCGTAGTTGCAACATACTATAGGCCTGTGCATGCTGCAAAGCATGGCCACATTCGTGGGCCGCCACTGCCGCCGCCGATATGCTTCGGCCCGAATATACATCAGGGCTCAGGTTCACGGTTCTGTTGGCCGGGTTGTAGTGGTCCGACAGAAATCCATCCGAACTCACCACCCGTACATTGGTAATGCCATTGTCGCGTAGCATTTTTTCTGCCACTTCTTTACCACTCAGGCCACGTGCCAGACCAATCTGCCCATATTCTGTAAATTTGCTGCGTAGTGTAGCGCTTACCACCATACCCAACAACATCAGTACACCAGTAAGCAAGAGATAACCCATCATAGTCTATAGATATTTTATTCAATAGCACATCAAATAGCTTACCAAAGTGCAAAATGGCAGTTTGGTAGCTTTTTTTCGGTCGTTTTGACGCAATAAAAAAAAGGAGAGGGTTGCTCTCCTTTTTTTACTATATATCAATAAATGTGTGATTAAAACAAAGCAAGTGCTGCGCCGCCGCTTACCGACAACATTACAATTGCAGCAACACCCAGTATAAATGCAGCAACACCTACACCCTTTTTACGAGCAGCCTTTGTAGCAGAGAAGCCAAGGAAGCCAAACACTACTGCAATAATAGAAAGCAGCGGGAAAAAGAAACCAGCAATGCCACACAGTAGTGCAATAGTGCTTATTTGCCCGCGATAAAGCATTCTGAGAAAAGTACCAGAAGGCGAAGACGATTCTTGTATCGTCTTTATGGTAGCTGCCATATTGGTATATGTGGCAGATTCCTGATACCCGGCAATGGCAGTAGTTGCCTGCGCCAGCGCAGTGTTCCTTACTTCGGTATGTTTTTTCATCAATAGCCCTGCATGCGACGATGCTGGCATCAAAAACAGAACGGAGATAGTAAGGAAGAGTATTATCCTGTTCTTCATAGACAATATTTATGGTTTCAAATATACAGTATTATGCACACCTTGTATAGTGTTGGTACACAAAATTTAGTATTACCCTTGTTACTGTACTGATTACAGACCGCATATTTTCAAGTAACTTTGCCGCCTTAAATAATAGAGCAATATGAAAATGGATAAAGTGCTCGGTAAACTGGGCATTGTAAAGCTGAACGAAGGTGCTGCAACCGGTGCCGAGTGGCTGAATGCCGGAGGTGAAAAAATAGAGTCTTATTCGCCGGTTGATGGTAAAAAAATAGCATCGGTAACAGCCGTTACCCGCGAAACATATGATGCTGTTGTAGACAAAGCGCACAAGGCATTTGCCGAATGGCGTATGTGGCCGGCCCCACGCCGTGGCGAGGTAGTACGCCAGTTGGGCGAGGCTTTGCGCAAGCAAAAAGAACCATTGGGCCGTCTCGTATCTTACGAAATGGGCAAAAGCCTGCAGGAAGGTTTGGGCGAAGTACAGGAAATGATAGACATATGCGACTTTGCCGTAGGCCTGTCGCGCCAGTTATATGGCCTTACCATGCATAGCGAGCGTCCGCTGCACCGCATGTACGAGCAGTGGCATCCGCTGGGTGTGGTAGGTATCATCAGCGCATTCAACTTTCCGGTAGCCGTTTGGAGCTGGAACAGTATGCTCGCTTTCATATGTGGTAATACCTGTGTATGGAAACCATCTGAAAAAACACCACTCTCGGCCATTGCCTGCCAGCACATTATTGCTTCTGTATTTAAAGAAAACAATGTGCCCGAAGGCGTTTGTGGTCTGGTAGTTGGTGGCCGCGAAACTGGCGAGTGGATGAGTAGCGATACCCGCATCCCTCTGGTATCGGCCACAGGTTCTACCCGCATGGGTAAGGCCGTGGGGGCTACAGTGGCTGGCCGCTTGGGGCGTTCTTTGCTGGAGCTGGGTGGTAACAATGCCATCATCGTGTCAGAGCATGCCGATATGAACATTGCCCTGCGCGCTGCCATCTTTGGTGCGGTAGGTACAGCCGGTCAGCGTTGCACTACTACGCGCAGGCTCATCATTCACTCGTCTGTGTACGAAGCCTTCAAGAAAAAACTGGTGGCCGCCTACAAACAATTGGTAATAGGCGACCCGCTGGACGAGGCAACACACGTTGGTCCATTGATTGATAAGGATGCGGTAGCCGCCTACCTGAATGCAATAGCCATGGTAAAGAAAGCCGGTGGCAAGGCAGTAGTAGCTGGTGGCGTGCTGGAAGGTGAGGAGTTTGAAAGTGGCTGTTATGTAAAACCTGCCATTTACGAAGTGCAGAACGAATGGGAAGTAGTGCAGCACGAAACATTTGCACCCATCCTGTATATAATGAAGTACGAAACCCTGCAAGACGCAATTGCGATGCAGAACAACGTACCGCAGGGCCTGTCATCGTCTATCATGACGCTGAACATGCGCGAGTCGGAGCTGTTCCTGTCACACGCAGGTAGCGATTGTGGCATAGCCAACGTAAACATCGGTACCAGCGGTGCCGAAATAGGTGGTGCCTTTGGTGGCGAAAAAGAAACCGGTGGTGGCCGCGAAAGTGGCTCTGATAGCTGGAAAGCATATATGCGCCGCCAAACCAATACCATCAACTGGAGCGACCAGTTGCCACTGGCACAGGGTATCAAATTCAGTGTATAATTAGTTATATTTACATGCAGAATGCGGCATTACGGTGCCGCATTTTTTTTGAAATAGCTTATGAAAAAAGTACTTTCCATATTGTTCCTATCGTTAGCAGCCTATACCACTAACGCACAAGTGAAGCCGGAAACCATGGCTGGATTGATGAAGCACCGCATGTACCCCGCTTACGAGGTAGAGTATAACGCTATATTGCTGGCGCAGGATATGTACCACCGGGGCAGCTACGATTCGCTGGATGCCTTATGTGCATTTTGGGCATCGCACAGTCGCCCCAACGAACGTCTGTTCTCGTTGGCTATGCTTAATAGCATTCGCAGTAACCGCTTTCGCGAATTTGTAAGCAGAAGCCAGTACATGATGGCTCGCAATACAAGCACCATTTCCGACTCTGATGTATACCGGCCGTCGGTACTCTTTATGCTATCAGAATATAAGAAAGCGGCAAGAGGCAGTTTTTCTGATGAAGTGTACCGTTTGTGGCAGTTCAACAACTATCCTTTGCCAAAAGACGTGACCGATTACTATAATTTCTACGAAAAGTACTACGCCTTTCTGAAAGAGATGGCACAATCGCTGGAGGGTAAGCGCAGCTATTCCCCTGTAGAAGCATATCTGATACGTTTCTATTCATTGCCAGACTCTATTACTTATTCCGAGCTGGATTCTACCATCTACAGCGGCACCGTATTGCAAGAGCGGTACAAGGCATATAGCGATTACCGCAAAAGTATTACCGGGTTAGATATAGGATTGCGTGGCGGCATTTGGGTTCCACAAGACAGGCTCGCCTTGTTGGGCAGCCACCCATATATAGGCTACCAGATTGGTGGAAAATCAAAAAAGCTTGTTTGGGATCTGATGTTGGATTTTCGCTTTGTCAGAAGCCCTAACGAGTATCAGGTGTTCAAAAACGATACACTGCGCACCACACGTGCCTATTCGGGGATTAATGCAGGTTTGGAGTTTTCGCACTTGTTGGCCCGTTTCGGCAAGCAGCAAATCGACTTTCAGTGGGCCGTTGGGTACGATGGTATTCAGACGTTGCCCACCGGTGCCAATACCAATACAGGCAAACAGTCATTGACACATTATGTTGGTTCAGCCTACATCAGCCCCGGATTGGTGTGGCGGGTCTATACCGGCCAGAGGTTCCGTGCCGGTCTTCAGCGCAATACTTATTTGGCACTTGTTGCTCGTTATAATATTGTCGATTACAAGAATCCGGGTGGTACCGATCTACATGGCAATTATACTACCGTGGGCATCATTTGGGGCACTTACCGAAATAGTAACAGAAATTTTCCAGTATTAGACTAACAGCTTACTATCGAAGGATGTTATTACTTTTATAATACCATCTGTGGCCAATTTAAGTTAACAAAATATTGCAACCTCTGTCACATTATGGTATTATATTTGAAAGTACAAACCACTCAATAATGGAAAAAGAAAAAAATAAAATACTGCTTGTTGAAGACGATACCAACTTTGGCCATGTACTGAAAAGCTATCTGGAGTTGAACGACTTTGTGGTAGAGCTGGCGCGTGATGGTATACTGGGTTTGGCCGCATTCCGCAGAGAGCGTTTCGACGTGTGCCTGCTCGATGTGATGATGCCCAATATGGACGGCTTTACACTGGCAGAAGAAATACGTAATGTAGACCCCGATGTACCTCTGTTCTTCCTCTCGGCCAAAAGCATGAAGGATGACATACTTACTGGCTACAAGCTGGGGGCAGATGATTATATCACAAAGCCATTCGACAGCGAAGTACTGCTGCATAAAATAAAGGCTATCCTGAAGCGCAATCAGGAAATGCACGATAAGAACCACTCGCAGGTCGAGTTCAATATTGGTGCATATCACTTCAACAGCAAGCTGCGCACGCTGAAGCATGGCAATGGTTCGCATACCCTTTCTCCCAAAGAGAACGAGCTGCTGCTGATGTTGTGCGAATACAAAAACGACCTGCTGCCACGCGAAACCGCACTGAAGCGCATATGGGGTAGCGATACCTACTTCAACGGTCGCAGCATGGACGTGTACATAGCCAAGCTGCGCAAATACCTGAAAGAAGACAGCAGCGTAGAAATTGTGAATATTCACGGCAACGGCTTCCGCCTTGTGGTGCCTGAATAGTATAAATGCATAGGGCAAAGTTTGGGGTTATTGCTATGGCAACATAGCAGTAACTCCATTTGTTATTTTAGTATGTTCCCGTTGCTATCTGCAACAATCCATTTGCCTTCTGCCTCAAACGATACGCGCCCATCCTGAAAAAGAAACACATCTCCATACCGGAACGGAACCAATTCTTTGCCTTGTATCGAGAGTAGTCCATATTTCCCATTTTTGTTGCGTGCCACCACCGCTTTGTTTCTATATACCTGTAGTATAGTCTTGTAGTTGCAGGGCAACAGCACTTCACCTTTAGCATCCAGCAAACCCCAATAGCCATCTTTAGCTACCATAAATGCGGGTACTATTGTATCCATATATTCGTTTTTTGCCGCTACAATCTCGTCATACACCCTTGTGGTTAGTTGCCGCCCATCGGGGGCTATCAGCGTATATTGCACTTTGTCTGCCGTGTCATTATATCTATAGGCTTGCCAGTAGTTATAGCCAATGTGGTGTATTCCATCATATACGGGCTGCAAAATCATATTCCCATCTGTGTTGGCAATACCATAGTTGCCAGCATCAGTTTGTACCTTCAGCAAATTGGGTTCATATAATTCAACCGTCTGCAATGTGTCAGAAAGAATCATTTTACCACTGTTGGTAACTACAGGTGGTCTGTTGCCATTCAGCGTCCAGTAATTACCAGAGAGCCTTTGCGGATGGTACTTCCCGGCAACCGTTAGTTGCCGCACACCGTTGTTGTCTACCACAAAGGTGGTGTCTTTAGCCTTTGTTGCGGCATTCGCACGCTTCCACACTATGTATTGCCTGTCGTCATTTCTTGTTATGTATTCATATGTTGCCGGTAGTATCCATTCTCTTTGTACATTGCTATACAACCCCTTTTTTCCGTTCTTGTCTATAATAGCTACTACTGGTGCATAATTTTTTTCAATACCCATTACTGGTTTTCGCAAGTCTGGTTCGGCAACAATTGTTCCATTTCCGGCTATCGATAGTAGAAATGTGCTGTCATTTCTTCGGGCATGCAAGCCATATAACGGAGCATATCCATTCACCGAAATACTGTCGAAAAATGCTGAAATTTGTTGTCCTTTCAAGTTGCTGATACAGTATTTTTTGTCAGTATTACATACAATGTATTTGAGGGTAACATCTTTCTGTACAATAATAGTGTCGTAAACGGCCGGTATGGCAATGCGCCCACCTGGCGACCTCAGGCCCATTTTTCCACCCATGTACACATACAGCATGCCGTTACGTTCTGCTACACGGTCATAAATAGTAGGTGTGCGCCACCCGTCCAATACCGACCTCAGGCCCCATTTACTCCCTTTCCTTACGCAAACAATATGTCCGTAGGTGGTTATAGAATCGCAATACGGTTCATCCGTCACACGGGCAAAATTGGATATATATCCTGGCCGGCCATCGGCAAAGCTACATTGCAGGTTCTCGTTGGTGCAAGTATTACAGCCTCTTTTCCTCCCTTCCAGTCGGTGTATTGTAGCCGTATCTGTTTGTATCGGTTCTGCTTCGGCAAGTGTACTGTCTTGTATTCTGTACAGCATTCCTTTTCCGTCGGCATTCAGGGCAGTCACAGCATAGCGGTTCACCACCAGCAGGTGGGGCGGTGGTTGCAGGCTCAGTAATCGTTGCCCCCATTGGCTAAAAATTATTTGCGCATTTTTTACTGTGTCTTGCACTACTAATACGGGTACATATTGTTCGCCAATGGCATTTTCGGTATAGCATTGGGGCAATGGGGTTATCAGCAGTAGCCCAATGTGGTTATATATGCCCGGGCGGGCAACGTCGTCACGAGACACTATGGTTACAAATTTTTGTCGGTATTGTTCGGCTCGTTGGCGTACCCGTTGTTCTGTTTCTTTGGGGTTAGCCTGGGGCGGGTAGGGGCTGCATTGCCCTATATTGTTGGCAACAAAATATTGCTTACCCTGTTTCAGTATTATCTCATTTTCTCCCCTCTTTCCTGCCGAGTCGTACACAAACCCGGTACTACACCTGCCGTCTGCGGTCACAATTCCCCAGTTGCCACTTTCATTGGTGGTGGCTACAACCAGCCCATCGGTCACAATCAGGTTATGTCCCACAAAACCGCGCCCGCCAAAAAGCAGAGAGCCGCTCAAGCTAAGAAAGTACAAGCTGTCATCTTTTTTTAATGTCAGCATTGCGGTACTGCGCTGTGCTAAAAGCTGGTAGCACGTGGGCAGTACTGGTTGTTTGCTCAGGTTGAGGAAAGTAGTGCAATTGTTACTGTCTGTCAGGGCAATAAGGGTAGGCGGGTAGGGTGAATATTCTTTGTTATCGCCGGGGTGTATAAATGAGGGGAAACTACCATTGGTCCGAAACAAAATCCCATCTTTGTCTATAAGGTAGGCCGAATCGGTAGTAATTACCATTGCGGTATTCCGGTTGTGGCTTATTTGTAGCGTGTTTTTGCCCGAAAATATAAGTTTCCCGTTGGTGCTATATATGTCCTTATGTTGTAGATCAGGGGTGGTGCCCACATAAAATTCTTCTCCGGCCTTTTCAATGAGGAGATACTTCATGGGTACTATCAGCCGCATACTGGTATCCAGTTTCCCTATCACATCGTTAGTTACTTCATATTCCTCATTACTAAAGAGATTTTTATTGATGATACCGGTTCGCTGGCTGCGCTTGATGGTGAAGATTTTTTCATAATTTACTTGTGCTATACTGGTAAATTCTGGTAGTGGCAGAGGTCGTCCGTTTTTTTGTACCCACCGGGTGTTGTGCCCCTTATTCGATACCACGTATACGTCATTACAAAGATGCTCGTGTACGGAAAGTCGCACATATTTATGAGCTATCATGTCATATGTTTTGTAGTGCGGCTCATCTTCATTTTCCCTGTAGGTGGAAAATATCAGGTAGCGGTTACCCATATCTTCTGCATGATCATATGTGCCATCCCTTGCTATCAGTTTGTGTTTTTCGTCATACACATCACCATCGTACCCAATAATTGTATATCCATTGGCAAGATTGTTGTTGCCGCTGCCATCACCGGTTGTTACTATTCGGCCTGCAGTATCTATGGTTTTATACCCGTCTGCCTCCAGCGCATACGGGTGCCATTCATATTCCAACCTATGAAACCTGTAGGGCGTAAGCAGTTCCCCTCTTTCGTTGGCCAGTGCCCACAGGCCATATAGCTGTAGCCCTATCATATGGTTAGGAAATATGGTACAGTCATCAGCAAGGTGTTTACCCAAAAGTCTGCCTTGTACAGAATATATATAGGCGGTATCGTTTGTAGTTACAGACATGTAGCGGGCCGATACGCTGTAGCGGCCACGTTTGTCAACTATTTCATGTCCCAGTGTGTCGGTGAGTATCGTGTTTCGTTGATACGGTTGATACTTCCACGTCGTTATACGGTTTAGTTTCCATGCATCGGGCGGTGTGCCATAGCACAGCGAGTTTCCGTATCGGTCGTATACTTCCAGCTCACCATTACTGGTGCGTGTTATGTATCGGTTATTTGTACTGTCTATATATGCCAAAGGGTACTGCAATTGCGCTACCAACAACCCCATACTATCAATGATGAAGTGGTTGTCGGCAACAAAACACCCACTTATTGCAGGAACAATATTCCCATACCGGAATGGGAAAACAGCACCGCCCGATGGGTAAAACAATGTGGCCCTTGCGCCCGTACTAACAATAGTTCTATTGCCTGCCGGTACAACTATGGGGTACATTTTGCCAAGTTCAGCCACCGTATGCTGGCAGTGGGCAGTATGGCTGGTAAGAGTTGCAGCTACCATTAATATTATCTGTAGTAGAGGGCGCATGGTTATAATGTAGGTGATACAAAAGGTAGTATTACTACAGTTCGAAAAGTGTATACACGAATGTAGCCATTGATGGCGTAATATGTACCATTTGTGTAGATGTATATTGACTAAATTGCATGTATCTTACAACACAAACAGTCGTTGGCCAAAGTGGGTACATTGGTCAGGTTGCCGTAACTTAGTGGTACATGTCCTTATTGAAAGCCCATATTTTGTTGCTTATACTCTGCGGGTGGAGTTCATATACAGCAGCTCAGGATTTGCTGGTGCCGTGGCTCGATACCGCTACCGGTTTGTACGGATACGCCAACCGGCATGGCGAAGTAGTAATACCGCCACAATGGATGAATGCGTACTTTTTTGCAGGTAACCGTGCGCTGGTAGTACCCGCAGGGCAACCAAAGTACACGCAACAGCATTTTGCCCTGATAGACACGACCGGAAAATACCTGATACCACCGGAACGAAGATGGGTTTACCGCGATACTTTCTATAAACAGCAATACCAGCTCAATTGTTTTGATGCACGTGGTAGATGGGGGTGGGTAAACGACAATAACGAATTGCGTATACCCTATGACTGGGACCGGCCCCGTATAGTGCACAACCAGCCCATGGCCGATAGTCTGTTGGTTGTGGCTAAGAATGGTCTTGCTGGTGTCGTCGATTTTAGTGGGAATGTAGTGCTTCCTTGCCGCTACGGACAGGTAGACGTGGTAGCATCACTGTTCAGAGACTTGGGCGCATTCATTGTTACAGATGCCAATGACGAAACAGGACCCAACAACAAAGGCGTGGTATTGGCCAATGGCCAGGTGCTTGTGCCCATGAAATACCGATACATAGAGTACATCACTACACCGCATCGTGGTTTCCATCTCACCTTCGAAGCACAAGACTGGAAACAGCACAACAACTGGGTGGTAGAGCGGTTTATGCACCTCGGTACATCTGAAACAGAACCATGGGTGGAGACTAAATTCAAACCGGGCAAACGCATGGGCAACGGCAAATTCTACTTGAGGGATTTGCCGGGCAACTATTATGCTCTGTACGATACTGGCGGAACATTGGTAAAGAATAGCATCATCAACACAGAGGGCGATTCGATAGTGATACAAAGTACTTTTGAGCATAGAAGCGACACGGCTGTTTATACAACAGCCCGTTATCGTTTGCCAGACCTTGTACCCATACACTCAGAAGAACAATACACCTGGATGGAGCCCTGGAAAGATCTATTTCCTCTTCGCCGTTCCAAGTGTGGCAATGCGATGCGAGGCTATGATGCGCACAGTTACAGACCCACCGACGTTGTAAACATTCCCCAGTCTTTTGAGCGTTTTTTTAAGGACTCATTTGTGTATAGCACGCAGAAAGCACTGGTGCACCGTAGAGACTATCACGTTACCACAAGTGGCATGACAACAATTGATAATGAGCGACCCAAAGTAAAAGGTTATCTGGTGCAGGGCGAAAATCGTTTTGCCACGAATGAGGCCGTTTTTGCTATAGTAGATGACTCTATGCACTACATACTGCCCCCGTTTAAGACAAATTACGTCTATTTTGTAAATATGAAAGATAGCCTTATTGGTTTGCCAAACGGTGTATATCGTTTTGGGCCAAAGGGATTAGGTAACCGCTTAGAGGGCATCAGTAGCCAGCAAATCATTAACTATTTTTTATACAAAGACCGTTTATATAAATGTTTTAATGCAACAGGCAAAAGACCCGTAGCAATGCCGACAGACGAAGCAATATATGGCGACAATGTAGTGGGCGATACTATTGGGCAGCTAAAAGGCAGTTGGAAATATTGCAGATGGATAAAAGAAGCGGCCGCCAATCTTTTTGGCAGCGATACCATTGCGTTTTGGGCAAAAGATACTGCAGGGTATATCACCCTGCTCGACCCCGATGGCAATGAATTACTGCCCTGGCTTAGTGGCAAGTACAAGGCAGTGACTGCATATGGCCAACTCTTACTCACCGAAAATGGAAGGAGGGAGAAAACGTTGTTATGTAAGAATGGTACCGAATTAGTGCCCGGCTGTAAAGTGTGGGTTGTAAGGGCCATCGGCCCCGTACACAAACCCAATGAAGAGCAAAACAATAATGATGCAATATTTTACCTCGTAAACTGTACATTGCCGTCGGGCAAAAGTGGTATGTTTTATGTAGATGCAGCCGTGCGGGCCTATACATCGGCCTACAGCACACCCAATGCAGGCAGCCGTTCGGGAAAATCGAAAAAGCACAAACGTTGAGCGATACGTTTTGCATTTTTTCACAATTTTATCTCTCAACCATTGTATCTTTGCCGCGCAAATTTTTTATTACCAAACAATACTAAATAGTAATCAGATGAAAATTACCGTAGTGGGTGCCGGCGCAGTGGGCGCAACATGTGCCGACAACATTGCCCGCAGGGAGCTGGCTGAAGAAGTAGTGATTCTGGACATTAAAGAAGGTTTTGCCGAAGGTAAAGCATTGGACATCATGCAAACTGCCTCATTGTGCGGTTTCGATACCCGTGTTAAGGGCGTTACCAACGACTATGCAGCAACTGCCGGGTCAGACGTAGTGGTAATCACTTCAGGTATTCCCCGCAAGCCGGGTATGACGCGCGAAGAGCTGATAGGCACCAACGCACGCATCGTAGAGACTGTTTGCAAAAACGCACTGGAATACTCTCCAAACGCCATCATTGTGGTTATCTCTAACCCAATGGACACAATGACTTATTTGGCATTGAAGTCTACAGGTTTGCCAAAGAACCGCATCATAGGTATGGGTGGTATACTGGATAGTGCACGTTTCAAGTGCTATCTGCAAAAAGAACTCAACTGCTCTGCCAACGACCTGCACGCTACAGTAATAGGTGGTCATGGCGATACTACCATGATCCCTCTGACGCGTCTGGCTACCATCAACGGTACACCGGTATCTAACATGCTGAGTGCCGAAACACTGAAGCAAGTTGCTGCCGATACAATGGTGGGTGGTGCTACGCTTACCAAATTGTTGGGTACATCGGCCTGGTATGCACCAGGTGCAGCAGGAGCCGAGCTGGTAGAATCTATTGTGCGCAACCAGAAGAAAGTATTCCCTTGCTGCGTAGCACTGGAAGGCGAATATGGCCAGAACGACATATGCCTTGGTGTACCTGTAGTAATAGGTAGCAACGGCTGGGAAAGCATCATAGACTACAAACTGAACGACGAAGAACAAGCATTGTTCAACAAGTCGGCAGAGGCAGTACGCAACATGAATGCCGTACTGGATACTTTGGTAGCCTAATCTTTTTTGTTAATATTATATATCAGAAACCCTGCCACCACGGCAGGGTTTCTGCATTTTGTAGATTAATATGTAAGAAAGTGTGTTTTTTGTACATTTACCCAACATTTACGACAAAAAAAGCGTCTATATTACGTTAGCCGCTTTCTGCGGCTGGCACTGCATTGTAGATAAAACATAGGCCCCATGAAAAAGATATTACTTTATGTATCCACCCTTTTACTTACCAGTATCAGCACACAGGCGCAGTTCGTTGCCGATTTGGCTGGCTTCCCCCTCGTTACCACCGGTTGGAATGTGGGCGGCTCCAGTACAGTGGTAGACAGTGCTATCAGGCTCACCGCTGCTACAACAAGTCAGAGTGGGTACGTATATTATAATACCCCTGTAAACCTTACCGGCTGCGGTCAATTTACTGTAGATTTCGATTACCGTATACAAACAGCAGCAGGTTCTACCGTGGCCGATGGTATAGCCTTTTGGTACATCAGCAATCCACCTACAGGCTTTTCGGTAGGTGGTGGCATTGGTTTGCCAGCTTCTCCCAACGGGCTTATTATGATTATGGATACCTATGACAACATAGCTCCGGTAAATGTTCCATTAGCCACACTGCTCGGTTACGATGGCACTATACCGGGCTATACCGAAGGAGCCACAGCGGGTGTTGTGGCACCGGTTGCTCCATTCTTATCCTTTATTACCGATGGTACCTGGAGACATTGCCGTATTACCTACAATGTGGGGAATGTAAATGTCTACTTCAATTATAGTACTACACCCACACTCACTGGTTTTTATCCGCTTACTATTTCCGGTTATTTCGGTTTCAGTTCCAGCACGGGCGCAGCGTATAGTACCCAGTCTATCAAAAGTGTACACATCACCGCCTTGGTGTCTTTGCCTGTGCCTACCGTTACTACTCCCGTTACCTATTGTCAAGACGATGTAGCTGTGCCGCTTACAGCAACTGCTGCTACGGGCTCTACACTGCGCTGGTTCACTACCGATACCGCTGTTTGGGTATCGCTTCCCGGTGCGCCCACACCATCTACTACAGTGCCCGGCACCTACAAATGGTATGTAAGGCAGGCCGCAGGCACCTGCATCAGCCCGCCCGACTCTATAACTGTGGTTGTAAATCCAAGACCCACACCACCAACCATAACCGGCACTACCGAGTATTGCCAGAGCGCACCATTCACACCTTTTACGGTAACGGGTTCTTCAATCCTTTGGTACACAGCAACCACTGGTGGCATAGGTAGTACTACCGCACCCACAGTACCTACAGGGGTACCCGGTACCTACAAGTATTATGCTTCACAAACAGTATTGGGGTGCGAAAGCTATCGCGATTCTATACAGGTAATAGTACACCCCACACCACCCACACCCGTACTTACCGGTGGCCAGCTCAACTATTGCCAGTTCGAAGATTTTGTGCCATTCACTACCACAGGTACCAATGTGCGTTGGTATACAGTAGCCACCGGCGGTACAGGTACACTCATACCGCCTGTTATCAATACATCGGTGGCTGGCACCTACGATTATTATGTAACCCAAACCGATGTAAATGGATGCGAAAGTGCTCGTCTGCACCTGCATATACAGGTTACAGCCCGTCCGCCGGCACCTGCTACAGTACCCATCAATCATTGTCAGTACACTTTGGCACCACCACTTATTGCCGGTGGTTCCAGCCTCACATGGTACGGCCCCGGTAGTACGCCGGGTAGCCCGGTAGCCCCGGTACCATCTACTGCTGTAACTGGTGTCACTACCTATTACGTAACCCAAACCGTTGGTGGCTGCACAGGCGATAGTGCTATGCTGGTAGTAACTATAGATAGCACCCCGGTTACTCCGGCGGCCTTCACCAATTCTCCTGTTTGCGAAGGCGATACTATTTATCTGAATGCTACTACACCTACTACAGGTGTTGCATGGTCGTGGGCAGGGCCATTGGCATATAGTGCCACCAATGCCAGCAATTACATTTTCCCGGCTACACTGGGGGCCGCAGGCTTCTACACCGTTACGGCTACTTTGGGCATATGCCCTGCAAGTGCGGTAGTGCCACTTACCATTACCCCTCGCCCCACAGTAGATATTACCAGCAACTCGCCCGTATGTACCGGCGATACACTGAAGCTACACGCTACCGGCGCAGCAGGTACCACCTTCACATGGTCTGGGCCATATGTATTCACATCGGGTGCGCAACATCCGTTCCGCACTCCTGTAGTAGCAGAATATGCCGGCACATATCATGTCAACATCGAATTCAATGGTTGTACCAATAGTGCCAGCCACAACGTTGTCATCAACCAAACACCAGGTGTGCCATGGACCAAGTGGCTCACCTATTGCCAGTTCGATGATGCCCCACGCCTGCAGGCCGTGGGTAGCAACATTTTGTGGTACAATTCATCATCACCGTCAGCCACTGGCACCACTGTGCCGCCACAGCCACAAACCAATGTGGTGGGTTACTCGTTCTACTATGTAAACCAGACGGTGGCAGGCTGCCCCGGCCCACGCGACTCTATACGGGTGGTGGTAAATCCCAAGCCTACGGTAACAGTCAACCCCACCTCGGCCACCGTATGCCCACACGAGCCAGTACTCATGGAGGCTACCAGTACCGATGCCATTAACCAGTATAGCTGGTACCCCGATATGTATCTGAATGCCAAAATTGGCCCATCTGTTACCGCACGGCCCGAAACACCAATGGAGTATGCCGTAGTGGCGGCCAATATGTATGGTTGTACCGACACCGGCACAGTTGCCGTGCAGGTAAAAGCGGCCGCAGTAATACATATGGAAGACTCTGTAACACTCTACCCTGGCGAGTCTTATGACATAAAACCCACTTCCAATTGCCTTTCATTTTCCTGGTCTCCTGCGGGCAGCCTCAGCAACCGCTACGAGGCCAATACAACCGCTACACCACAGGTAAGTACACGGTATGTTCTTACCGGTCGTACCGAGTGGGGCTGCATCACCCGCGACTCTATAGATATCAACATTGCCCCCGATGCCGTGCTGAACATACCCAATGCCTTTGCGCCCGGTTCTGTCAACAGCATATTCCGCATTGCACGCAGGGGTATTGCCGTCTTGCAACACTTCCGTATTTACGACCGTTGGGGCGTACTGGTGTACGAGGGCAAAGACATAGATGCTGGTTGGGATGGCTCTTATAAGGGCGTACCACAACCATCGGGCGTATATGTCTACGATGTGGCTGCCACCACCTTTGGTGGTCAGCAGGTACGCAAAACAGGTAATGTTACCTTGCTGCGATAGGGTAGTACTACCTTGCAGTATATACAAAGTAACCACCTATTGCCAACGCTGTAACCAATATCATAGCTATTATAGAGACCCATTGCTTGCGCAGTGGGTCTTTTCTGTCCATGCCGGGGTAAAAGATATAACCCACTACCATGCCACTTATCAGCCCGCCAAGGTGTGCCGCATTATCGGTATTGCCTTCCAGTCCGGCCAGCAAGCCATACACTACAAACAATAGCAATGCACGGCGCATGGTTTTTCTGGCGGTTTTCTGCACATAGTCGGTAGTAAGTAATGCCAGCAACACACCATACATACCAAATATAGCACCCGATGCACCTACTGCCACACTACTCATATGCACCATGCAGCTAAAGTAGGCGGCCCATACGCCGGTAATGATGTAGGCCCCTGCAAGGCGTGTTTTGCCTATAAGCGGCTCCAGAAACATGCCCGAATAAAACAGCCCGAACAAATTCATAAACAAGTGCATGGGGCCGCCATGCAGAAACATATATGTCAGCATGCGCCACCACTCGCCATGCCTTATGGCTTCTTTGTAGTTACCACCCCAGTTGAACAAGAATTGCGCACTGGGCGACAATGTACTGCCCACCACCAGCAAAAACAGAAATACTGCAATATTGATGTACGCAATAGCTGGTGTAACAATATAGGTACGCGATGGGACAATTGCCCCCCATTTTTCGCGGTGCATGGGGTGCATGCTACGTTCCTTCAGTTCTTCGGCGCGTGTGGCCGCAGCTACAGTCTGTTGCAGTTGCTGTATGTGGTGCGTGCCATTATAGTCGCCGGTATACCACGCAACCGCAGGTTTACTGTAGATGGTTGCCACTTGTTGGGATACAGTTATCTGTATAATCTCCTGTATTGCTTCGTAGCTGTTGGGGGTAAGGTAGTACAGTGCATTTTCGTGCCAACCCTGAAATTGCCACCCAAGCGTTTGTGCAGCCGTTGCCAATACCGTCAGGTTTTTCTGGCGGTCGGTGTGGGGCAATCTTATCTCTTCGCTGTGTGTTGTAATAGTAATATGTTCCATTTCGTTCTTTTTCTTTTTCGGTCGGCTACACAATGGGTTTAGTGAAGTTAGGTGTAAATAGCCTTTTTGCTATCTATCTTTTATCTCATCCATTGTGTTCAATGATGAGTTCATTTATATTTGTGATAGTGCCAATATGGCTCTATAATATCAATGTGTAATTTTGTCATGACATTTTGACTATTTCGTTTGGTCGTTTTTGCCACATTTACCAGTCTTTGCCACAACGCCGGTATGCCTCGTTTTTTTTGTTTTCTCTATTGTTGCTGGTGTGTAGTCGTTTTGTTTTTATCGCTTGTTTTGTTGGTTATTCAACTTGTGTATTTATTTGTTTATGTGTTTGCGTGCAGTTATGTTTTCGTAGCTCAGTATGGTGTCGGGTTGTTATTGTACCCCTTGTTTGTTGTTTTGGTGATGTTTGTTGAGAAAATATTAATTTTCGGTGTTCATATTATGGTCGTGTTTCGTTCGTCAATGACCACTCGCTTGTAAAAACGCAGTAATAATTTATTCTTATTCATTTTAAATAAAATTGCAATGTTTGTTATTTGCGTGTTTTTGATGAAAAATTTGGTGTTTTGCTTTAAAAATGTTTAGTTTTGCATAAAATTTAATGTTTATGTCGTCACTTCGTTTTCAAGCCCTTCAGGCACTGGCAGCAGGAGAAGAAAAAAAGATCTCCGGCTACTCAGAAAAAAGAATCACTACCATGTTTGGTAGTAACGTATTTAATGGACGCTCCATGCGCGAGTACCTGAGCGATGAGGCGTACAAGAGTCTCATGAACTCCGCCAAAACTGGTGCCAGAATCGACCGCCGCATGGCCGACCAGGTAGCAGCAGGTATGAAGGCATGGGCAGAGGAGCGTGGTGTTACCCACTTCTCTCACTGGTTTCAGCCGCTTACAGGTACCACTGCCGAAAAACATGATTCTTTCTTTACCATAAAAAGCGACGGCACGGCCATCGAATTGTTCGATGGTGATGCACTCATACAGCAAGAACCCGATGCATCAAGCTTCCCTAACGGGGGCATACGCGCTACTTTCGAGGCGCGTGGCTATACCGCTTGGGATCCTTCCTCTCCTGCCTTCATCATGGAAGCAGGTTCGGGCAAAACACTCTGCATTCCCACTATATTCATTGCCTACAACGGCGAGTCGCTGGATCATAAAGCACCATTGTTGAAATCTATCAGCGCACTCGACAAAGCTGCGGTAGATGTATGCCATTATTTCGACAAGAACGTAAGCAAGGTTATTGCTACCCTCGGTTGGGAGCAGGAGTACTTTGTAATAGATGAAACACTGGCCAATGCCCGCCCCGACCTGCTTATGTGCGGTCGCACCCTTGTAGGGCACAGCCCCGCCAAAGGCCAGCAGTTGGAAGACCACTACTTTGGTTCTATACCAGAGCGTGTGTTTGCCTTTATGCAAGACTTCGAGCAAGAGTCGTACAAACTGGGCATACCACTGCGCACCCGTCACAACGAGGTGGCTCCCGGCCAGTTCGAATGCGCACCCATATTTGAAGAAGTGAATATAGCAGTAGACCACAACTCGCTGCTGATGGACGTAATGCACAAGGTGGCCAAACGCCACAAACTGAAGGCCCTGCTGCACGAGAAACCATTTGCAGGCGTAAATGGTTCTGGTAAGCACAACAACTGGAGCTTGGCTACCGATACCGGTGTCAACCTCTTGTCGCCCGGCAAAACACCGCGTACCAACCTCATGTTCCTTACCTTCTTTGTCAACACCATTAAGGCCGTACACGACTATGCCGACCTGATGCGTGGTGCCATTGCCTCTGCCAATAACGATCACCGCCTTGGTGCCAACGAAGCCCCGCCTGCCATCATTTCGGTATACATTGGTAAGTACCTTACCGAGGTGCTGGACGAAATAGAAAGCCGTGTAAAAGATAAATTCAGCGAGCAGGACGAAGTAATACTGAAACTCGACATCCACAAGCAGATACCAGAGCTGCTCATGGACAATACCGACCGTAACCGTACCAGTCCGTTTGCATTTACCGGCAACAAATTCGAGTTCCGTGCAGTGGGCTCTTCGGCCAACTGTGGCGCACCCATGATGGTGCTGAACACCATCATGGCCGATACCCTGAAGCGTTTCCGCCACGATGTGGATGCACTCATAGAAAAAGGCGAAAAGAAAGAAATAGCCATACTGCAGATACTGCGCCAGTACATTGCCGAGTCTAAGAAAATTCGTTTTGAAGGCGACAACTACAGCGAAGAGTGGGCCGAAGAAGCAAAACGCCGTGGCCTCAGCAACTTCAAAACCACGCCCGAAGCATTGGATGCCTTTGTAACCAGCAAGGCAAAAGATCTATTCTTCAGCAATGGCATATTCAGCAAGCGCGAGCTGGATGCCCGCCACGAGATAATGCTGGAGGACTATGTGAAGAAAGTGCAGATAGAAGCCCGCATAATAGGCTATATGGCTACCAACAACATACTGCCGGCAGCCATCAGCTATCAGAATACACTCATCGAGAACATACGTGGTTTGAAAGAAATAGGACTCGATTCATCGGCTTATAAAGCACAATTGAATCTGGCAACCATCATCAGCGGCCACATACAGAACATAAACGACAATGTGGAGGCCATGATTGAGGCACGTAAATTGGCCAACAATACCGAAGACATGCACAAACGTGCGCTCATGTATTGCCACGATGTAAAGACCTACTTCGACAAGATTCGTTACCATGCCGATAAACTGGAACTGATTGTAGACGACAAACTGTGGCCATTGCCCAAGTACAGAGAGCTCTTATACATCAAGTAGTTTGTATGCTATTATTTTACCGTGCCACAGCAGTTTGTTGTGGCACTTTTTTTTTAATTTTATCAAAAGGGAAAAAAATGCTCTCTATTTCTATGCGTACTACACTTTGGATAGCTGCTGTTGCCGCAATGTCGGTATCTATGAATGCCTGTAAGAAGCCCGAGCCAGTTAAGGTGTCTCTTGCTCAAAACTATGCGGTTTCGTTTTTTCAGTACGAGGGGCGTACTTCAGCGCGAGCTTCATTCACTGTATACCCAAGTTTGGGCAATCCGGTGGCATTTCAGGACCGTTCTATGATTACTGCCAATGGTCAGACCGATCAGATGAACCTTACTTCTTCGGTCAGTAATCAGTTCTATTGGTCGTTCTCTGGAACCCCCGATGTTACATTTGGTTTCAGAAAAGCAGACAAAACCATCTACAATACTGTAACCAGAAGCAGTATGGGGGCTTTGTCATGGGTAGCAGATACTGCGTACAACATAGCAGATACCATTGTTGCTATGTGGCAGGGCGATCCGCTCATCTCTGGCGATATTGTTTCGGCCTTCATTTCTCGTGCCGATTCTTCGGTTGGCTGGATTGGTGCAGAAGGAGTTATTACTGGCAATAAAGTAGTATTCGATTACCCTACTACAAAAGACTTCCCTGCTGGCATCTATCAGGTAACACTTGCAAAGAACAGAACATTTGACGGGCAAAACAAAGACGCAGATGCGCCCGTTACTATCGATTGTGCTTTGTACGCACGCACTACCGTACGTCTGCGTTAGTAAGCATTGGCAATACCAATACCTCTCTATCGTGTTTGTTCTTGTTACAAATACTCTTCGTGTATTATCAGCGTATAGTCGGCACTGTTCAGGTTATTGTCAAAATATGTCCAATACTCTTTTTGCCGTACATCTGTTTTGTCCTTTAGCACATTGTCGCGGTATATCTCTATTTTGCTGAATACCGACATATATTCTCCCGTCTCCTTGTAGTGGTACACATTTCTGGTGCCGGGTATGTCTTTGGCAATTATCACTTCACTATTGGCTGGTATATACCATTCCTTAGTGCCCGGTTCTTTGCGCACATCGCATTTTATGGTGATGGGGGCTGCCGATACATTGTGTACTTTATAGTATATAACCGATTCTTTACGGCAGGCAGTACAAAGCAGGGTAGTGCCCATTACAAGTGCAAATACAGGCTTCATGTCGGGTTGTTTTTATAAAGTTAAGGGCTGTTTTGGATAGTGAAATTTATTTTATGTTTTGCATAGTGTTTTTCATTGATACTGAATAGCTACCACTAAAAAGGGGCGGCACAATGGCCACCCCTTCCTTATGATATTTACAATATCAGCATTAATATCTGATGTCCATTTCACGTATCAAGTTATCAGCACCGCCCAGCTTGTCTACAAGGAACAGCACAAAGCGTATGTCGCAAACAATGGTGCGCTTATACTTCTTGTCAAAGGCAATGTCACCACTCATAGCTTCCCAGTTACCGTCAAATGCAGTACCTATCAGCTCGCCCTTACCGTTTATGCACGGACTGCCCGAGTTACCACCCGTTATGTCGTTGTTGGTAATAAAGCAGGTATGCAGGCTGCCATCATTGTCGGCCCAGCGTCCGTAGTCTTTCGCTTTATACAGGCTCACCAGTTCTTTTGGCACATCAAAATCTTCGTCATTGGGTTTGTATTTAGCCATCAATCCGTCCAGCGTAGTGTAGTAAGTATACTCCACACCGTCAGTGGGTTGGTAGCTCAGTACTTTACCATAGGTTACACGCATGGTGCTGTTAGCATCCGGGTACATCAGCTTTCCGCGCTTCATCTGCATCAGTTGCTTCACATACTCGCGTGCCAGATCAGCTTTGCGATTGTTAAACGCTTCTACTTTTGGCAGGTAGTTTTTGTTGAAGTTGTTCACAAAACTCAGGGTATAGTTCATTGCCGCATCACCCTTCAGCTTGCTGTACGATGGTGCCTTGCAGAAGGCATTGAATTTGTTGCTGTCGGTAAGGAAGCTGCTGCTATACACACTGCTGGCATAGCTTACGTAAGGTGCTTTGCTGCTACCGCTGGCACCACCCAGTATGCTGGCATATATAGCAGGCTGCTGGTTGCGGGGCACGTTCATGTAGTACAGGCGTGTCATTTCGGCGAACAGCTCTTTATCGGTGCTTTTTTCGTAATCTTTTATAGCAGCACGATAACCACCCTGTGCCATAGTGATGTACTTTTTCAATGTATCGGCAACCAGTTTGCCATTGTGGCGGCCATAGGCATCATACAGCGGTTTCAGGCTGGCGGCCATGCGCGTAAGTGCCGGTGCGCGAAATGCCTCGCCGTAGTAAATTGTATGCTTGGCATATGGCTCATAGTCGGCATAAATCTTTGCAAAGTCGCCCATCAGCGTGGTAGACATATTATTGTCTTCCTGCCAATCCATGAATTTCTCTTCTTCCTTACGCTTTTTGTCTACTACGTTCAGGCGTTTCAGTTGTTCTGTTTGGCCTATAAAGTACTTCCAGTAGTTGGCAATGCGCGAGTACGAAGAGGTAAGTTGCAAATACACCGACTTGTTCTGGTCCATATGCTTCTTCATAATGTTCAGGCGCAGGTCGCGGCACTTCACTATCGATGGATTTACAGCATTTACTGCCAAATCTACACCATAAGAAACCTCATAGCGGTTGGTACGGCCGGGATAGCCCATTATCATGGCATAATCACCTTCCTTCACACCACTGGCCGATACCGGCAAGTGTTTTTTGGGGCGGTATGGCTTATTGTCAGGGCTATAGGGTGCTGGTTGGTTATTGGCATCGGCATATACGCGGAACATCGAGAAGTCGGCCGTATGGCGTGGCCACATCCAGTTGTCGGTATCGCCGCCGTATTTACCCAGCGATTTTGGGGGCGTACCCACCAGGCGCACATCGGTATAGCGTTTATATATCAGCAGCAGGTACTGGTTGCCGTTAAAGTAAGATTTTACATTGGCTACCAGCTTTCCTCCATTGGTATTGCGATCTTCTATTTTCTTGGCTATGGCTTCCAGCTTTTTGTTATACTCCTCGCCGGTAGCATTCCCAATAGCAGCTTGCACTTCCTTGGTCACATCTTCCATACGTTGCAAAAAGAGTGCTGTAACGCCCTTGGCAGGTTGTTCCTCATCCATACTACGTGCCCAAAAACCATTATCCAGCAGGTTACGGTCTACAGTACTCAACGTAGCTATGGCATCGTAGCCACAGTGGTGGTTGGTAAGCAGCAATCCCTTGTCCGATATCATCTCGGCGGTGCAGCCACCTCCAAATTGCAGAATGGCATCTTTCAGACTGCTGTGGTTAATGGAATAGATGTCTTCCTTCGTCAGGCGCAGGCCCAAACGTTGCATCTCATCGTAGTTCTTACCAATGAGCATGGGTATCCACATGCCTTCATCGGCCCTTGCAGCCTGCAGCGATGTTACAGCAGCAAAAAGCAGAATCAATTTTTTCATTAAGTAATTGTTTGTTTGAATAGAAAATGTTAAAACGCAAATATAATAAGCGTCGCCGATAAACAAATGGTTAGAAAAAGGGGGAGAATGTTCAGAGCCTGTTTAAGTTTCATTGCCGTATTCACTTATGTTCATCATGAAAATTCGCTGCCACACTATAAAACAATTTTAGTGGTATGCTACTTTCCGCAGTAATAACGGGGGTAAATGATCGCACAAAACAGTGCATCGCACCCCCAATATCATTACATGTTCCAAACTTAAGTGTACACCATGCCATTGCTGCGCAATAGTGAAGTAGGCGCATAATTACACAATACGTGTGTACATAAAAATTTACCGCTCCACTTTTGTGGGCGGGTTAGATATACACATAAACATTATAAACAACCCCGGCAGTTGTGAAACCGGGGCTGTTTATACATATGTTTACCTACTAATACCAGTGGTAGTAGTTCAGGTGGTTGTGCTCTTTCATTTCGCTCTTCCACGCTTTCTTGTGCGCCTTGCGGTGCTTACGTGCTGCAGCAAAAGGTCTGTCCTGACACATTTTTTTGCGGGCTTTCACCTCTTTTTTGTCGCTTTTCCAGTCCTTTTTCCAGGCTTTGTAGCAATGGAATTCTCTTGCTTCGCTCCTGTCATCGTCGCCATGGGCCGACGCGCTGTTAGCTCCTATAAGTGCAGCTGATAAACACGCTAGTAAGAAGTAGTTTTTCATTCAGATTAGTTTTGTGAAGGCAAGATAGACATAAAATCGAATTTCGCATAGCTGTTGGCACAATTTTTTTTGTACATCCCTTTCTTGTATTGGTTTTCAATACGTTGGTGGGCCCAATTCGTACATAATTGTGTAGCCGCTTTTCAGGGATACGATACGGTTGGCAGCCATTCGTTTATTTTGGGTATGGCCAGTGTATATCTTTTACCCTGCCAGTGGTATATCAGTAGTGCCACTCCTCTATACACTGGTGGTGGTATGGCAGTGGGTGGTGTGGGGGTATTGTCATTGGGCGGTACGGGCACCCGGTACTCGTTGGGTTGGTGTACGGTTGCAGTCAACGTCAGGGTAGGTGTGCGGCCATTAAACCCTTTCTGAGGTATACCGCTATTTCTGCCTTTCAGGTCTGTGGCATGGTCGCCTATCCACAGGCTGTCAGCCTCTATATAGGGCAGGTCTTTTCCCTGTAGCACAAAATTGTACCGGCAACTGCGGCTGCCAGCTATGCCACCATAGGCATTTTGGGCAGTGGCTTTCCATACTTTTATAGCTTGTGCTTGCATGGCTGCAGGCCATAAAAGGTATACTATTATATATAGGTAGCTGCTGGCGTGTGCCCATTTTGCTATACCTTTTTTGCGGCAAGTATACATAACAGAATATCCGGTTTATTATTCACCATATTACTTACTAATTTTGGACTCGCAAAACGAAAGATGCAGGTACAACTATTTATTCCTTGCTTTGTAGACCAGCTATACCCGCAAACGGGTATGAACATGGTAAAGGTGCTCGAAAAACTCGGGTGTACAGTCTCGTACAACACCAAACAGACTTGTTGCGGCCAGCCCGCATTTAATGCAGGCTACCATAATGAAGCCCGTAACGTAGCCCGTAAATTTCTGAATGATTTTCATGGCGATGCTCCTATTGTAGGCCCCAGCGGTTCGTGTACAGGCTTTGTACGCAACTATTATGGCAGGCTTTTCGAGAATAGCAGCGAGCGCACCACATGTGGTACTGTGCAGGGTAGGGTATACGAGTTTTCCGAATTCCTCACCAGTATACTGAAGGTAGACAACATAGGTGCCACGCTGAATGGCAAGGCTACCTATCATGATGCATGTGGTGCCCTGCGCGAGTGTGGCATCAAACAAGCCCCCAGGCAGTTGCTGGCCAATGTGGCCGGGCTCGAGATGATAGAAATGAAGGAGTGCGAAACCTGCTGTGGCTTTGGGGGCACTTTTGCGGTTAAGTACGAGCCCATTTCGCTGGGCATGGCTCAGGTAAAAGTGAAAAGTGCCCTCGAAACCGGTGCTAAATACATTATTACTACCGATGTGTCTTGTATGATGCACATGCAAGGCTATATAGACAATCAGCGATTGCCCATACGCACCATGCACATTGCCGATGTTTTAGCCAGCGGTTGGTAGGTTGGCCGGGTTTTTTGGTTTCCCCTCTCCCCGCATCCGTGTTCTCAGAAACTCTTTATTATCCGGTCGCAGTATCAGGCGTAGGGTAGTATCGTTGGTAAAATAGCTGAATGCCCAGTTGAAGAAGATCAACAACTTGTTGCGTACACTTAGTATCAGCATCAGGTGCAGGAACATCCATACAAACCAAGCCACACGCCCCTGAAAGCTGAAGCGTGGCAGGTCTACCACCGCCTTGTGTTTACCCACTGTAGCCATACTACCCGGCGATACATATTCGAATGGCCTTTGTGGCGCGCCCTTCACCATTCGTTTCAGGTTGGCCGCAAGGTTTTTTGCCTGATTGATGGCTACATTGGCCACCTGAGGGTGCCCCTTGGGGAAAGCTTCTGTTTCCATGTAGGCTATGTCGCCCAGTGCGTACACATTATCTATCCCCACTACCTTGTTATAGGCATCGGTCTTTATACGGTTGCCCCGCACAAGGCTGTCTTGTGGCAGGCCCGTTGGCACATTGCCGCTTATGCCCGCACTCCATACCAGCGTACGGGTTGGTATTTGCTGCCCCCCTTTCAGCGTCAGTACATGTCCGTCATAGTCGGTAGCTATGGTATCGGTCATTACCTGCACGCCCATCTCTTCCAGATACCTCCTCGATTTCCTGCGAGATTCTTCGCTCATAGCTTGCAGGGTGTTGGGGCCACCCTCTACCAGATATACCGTCAGGCGAGAAAAATCCATGTCCGGATAGTCTTTGGGCAGTATGTGCTTTTTCATTTCTGCCAGAGAGCCCGCCAGTTCCACACCCGTAGGGCCTGCACCGGCTATCACTATATTCATCAATTCTGCCTGCTCTGCTTCCGTGGCAGTAAGCGAATCCTCAAAATTTTGCAGTATGCGGTTGCGCAAGGCTATGGCCTCATTGGTGCTCTTCATGGGCCATGCATAGCGGGCCATATTTTCGTTACCAAAAAAGTTGGTACGGCAGCCGGTGGCTATCACCAGTGTATCATAGGGATATTCGCTATCGTTGGTTATCACTTTTTGCCCGGCCACATCTACGGCCAGCACCTCGCTTACCCGTACATGCACCTGCTTGTTGCCCTGAAACACCTTGCGCAGCGGGAATGATATGGCACTCGGTTCCAGTCGCCCAGTGGCTACCTGATAGAACAGTGGCTGAAATTGGTGAAAGTTATTTTGGTCTATAAGCGTCACCTCATACGGTGCTTTACCAATGTGTCTGGCCAGTTGCAATCCGGCGAATCCGCCGCCAAGTATTACCAATCTTTTCGTCATAAAAGACGGCTTTTGTTTGCCCGTACAAAGGTAGTTTGCCTTTGTGGCAAGGGCCCGATTATTGTTGCACTACTCCTGTTTTATAACAATTCCCTATGATTTGCTACGCCTACTTTTGTGCCATCAGAGGTCTGATATGAATTGGATTTTACTCATTGTAGCCGGTGTTTTCGAAGCGTGTTTTGCCTTTTGTCTGGGCAAGGCCAAAGAAACAACAGGCACAGAAGCATCGCTGTGGATGGCGGGCTTTTTCATCACCCTATCGGCCAGCATGTACTTGTTGTATCGGGCCACACTTACACTGCCCATAGGCACTGCCTATGCCGTATGGACGGGTATTGGGGCCGTGGGTACGGTTATATTGGGCATTGTATTCTTTAAAGAATCGGCCGATTTCTGGCGGCTGTTCTTTTTGGCCACCCTCATAGGCTCTATTGCCGGGCTCAAATTTGTGTCGCATTAACGCTACTCGCCTTGCTATTCAATACATTTTATACCGCTATAATGCTATACAACAGCCGTTTACACTACATTTGGCATAGATGAATACGTACAGAAATCTCAGCGTTCCCCTGGTGGAACAAGTGACGGGCGAGCAATGTGTGGTGACAGCATTTCTGAAAAACATCTTTGGCCGTTGCAAGGGCGCACAGCGCGATGCGGGTGTAATTATATACAACACTATAGCCGAGGCCAGTGGTGCCATTGCTCGTATCAATACCCATGTCCCACGCGAATTGTGTGTACCCCATCTGATGGCGGTGGAAAAAGCCATGACCGATGCCGAGTTCCGCTATGTTATCGTCAGCCGCAACGACCGCCCCGCCATGTTCCTCTATTTTCAACTTTTCCCGGTATCATCGGCCAGCTTCACGCAAAAGACCAAAACCAGCCTTGCCAGCACTACTGTGGGCTTGCTGCTCGATGTGCGCCGGGCACGCGTGCTGGTAGCAGGCAATGCCCTGCGCATAGATGCACCGGCCATGTGTTACGATGCTACCATGGTATCGCCCTCCGAGGCATTGGATGCCCTGGTAAGTGTAGCCAATCGTCTGGCAGACTCCGGCAACATAGTCACCACTATTTTACCGGGCTTTCCAGATGCCGGTAATGCCGATAGAAAGATGCTGGCTGCCATGGGGTATACAGCACCATGGATAGACACCGTGATGGAGATGAAAGTAGACCCTGCATGGAAAACCCTGAACGACTACGCCAATAGCCTTAGCCGCAAGTACAAAGCGCGGTTCAACAAGATAATGAACAGTATGAGCGATATCGAGGTTCGCTCGCTCTCGGTTGCGGAAATGAAGCAATACGAACCCCGCATGGAGCAACTTTTTCTCGAGGTGGTAGAAAAGCAATCGTTCACCCTGTCTCGTTGTGGTGCGTCGCTGCTCACTGCTATGAAAGATATATGTGGTACCGACTTCGAGGTGTACGGTTACTTTCTGCAAGGCGAGTTGATTGGCTTTTGCAGTGGCATCATCAGTGCCACCGCATACGAGGTGTGGTATGTAGGTTTCAGCAGCGAGGTCAATACCCGCTACCCATTATACTTTCATATGTTGTTTCATGGGTTGGGTAGGGCCATAGAACTCGGGTTACCCTTGCTGAAACTCGGGCGCACATCGTTCGATGCCAAGGCCAGTCTTGGGGCAAAACCCGCCGATACCGGCTACACGGTGCGTGTGCGGTACGTACCAGACGTGGCTGTTAATTGGGTACTACGCTATTTGGCCGCTACCGAGGATAATAAATGGAAACAACGCTCCCCGCTAAAAGCGGCAGCCGTTGCCGCCGAATAACGATTCTTAACATATTGGGTAGGTAAAAAAGGTAGGCTTATTGTTACCTTCATGCGTATTTTCGCACTTCAGTTATACAGCAAGCTACATTGAAGACACAAGCACCCAATACTACCGACAAACAGCAACGTACCCGCCGCCGCATACGCCGTCTGTGGGTCACATTTATAGCCTTGCTGGCCACATTCGTTTTTCTGGTCATTGGCATAGAAAATGGTATGGTAGGCTATATGCCCTCTCTGGCCGAGCTCGAGAACCCTCAGAATGCCATATCATCCGAGGTGCTGGCCTCCGATGGTACCGTACTGGGCCGCTATTTTGTGTTAGATCGCTCCAACAGCAAATTCAGCGAAATTTCGCCCAACATCATCAATGCCCTGCTGGCTACCGAGGATGTCCGCTTCTACGACCATGCCGGTATAGACCCTGTGGCCACCATTGCCATACCGTTCTATGTGCTGATGAACAAAAAACGTGGTTCGTCTACCATCACACAGCAGTTGGCCAAAAATCTCTTCCCGCGCGAGAAAAAAAGTATGCTCACCCTGCCCTTCATGAAGCTGAAGGAGTGGGTACTGGCCGTAAAGCTGGAACGTAACCTCACCAAGCGCGAGATTATTACCCTATACCTCAATACCGTGCCTTATTCCGACAACTTGTATGGTATCAAAAATGCCTCGCTTACCTTCTTCAACAAAACGCCCGACAAGGTAACTGTCGATGAAGCAGCCGTGCTGATAGGCATGCTGAAGGGCAATACTATTTACAACCCCCGCACACGCCCCAAAAAAGCCCGCGCCCGCCGCAACGATGTACTGAACCAGATGGCCAAGTACGACTACATTACCAGTGCTGAATGCGAAAAGCTGAAAGCAGGTGAAACCCCGCTCGACTATCACAAGATAGACTATCACGATGGCCTGGCACCCTACTTCCGTCAGGTGCTGGAGCAGTATGTAAAAGATGCCTGCAAAGACCTCAAAAAAAGCGACGGTACCCCATACGACATTTATAAAGATGGTCTGAAGATATACACCACCATAGACATGCGTATGCAACGCTATGCCGAAGAAGCGGTGCAGGAACACCTTACCAACCTGCAACAACAGTTTCTGGCGCAGCCCGGCTATGTAGATGGTGCTGTATGGAAGCGCAAGGGGGCTACCAACACCATACTGATGACGGCCGTTAAATCGTCCGACAGGTATCAATTCCTCATCAATCAGGACAAAACCGAAGAAGATGCCTTGAAAGAAATGCAAAAGCCCATTAAAATGCGGGTTTTTGCATGGAACGAAAAACGCTACAAAGACACTGTTATGAGTCCGTTCGACTCGGTAAAGTACATGAAACTGTTCTTGCAGGCAGGTCTTATGTCAATGGACCCCTTCACCGGCGAGGTTCGTGCTTGGGTTGGTGGTATAGATCATAAGTTCTTCATGTACGACCACGTCAATATCAACACCAAGCGTCAGGTGGGTTCTACCATCAAGCCCTTGTTATATTCATTCGCTATCGACAATGGTTTTTCGCCCTGTGGCATTGTATCTACCGCCCCGCAAGAGTTCCCCGACTTTCTCGACCATCCCTACGATGCCGGTGGCTCCGATCAGGGCGATATACCGCTCAAAACCGCACTCGCACAGTCGGTCAACAATGCTGCGCTCTACATCCTGAAACAGGTAGGTATTGTACCCTTTGTCGATTTCGCACAGAAATGCGGCATTTCCAGCCGTTTAGACCCCGTGCCTGCCATAGCCCTTGGCGCGGCCGATATATCGCTGTACGAGATGCTGGGGGCCTACAGCATGTTCCCCAATGGGGGTATGCATACCGAGCCACTGTTCATCACCAAAATTGAAGACAAAAACGGCATGCTGGTCAAAAGTTTCACCGCCCGTCAAAAAGAACTCATCAACCCCAACACCGCCTTCAAAATGGTGAAGATGATGCGAGGCGTGGTAAATGCCGGTACCGGTGGTCGCCTGCGCTACAGGTATGGTATACACAACGATGTGGCCGGTAAAACAGGTACTACCAACAATCAGGCCGATGCATGGTTTATGGGCTACACACCACAACTGCTTACTGGTGTGTGGGTGGGTTGCGACGACCGCGTATTCCGTTTCCGCAGCGAGAAACTGGGGCAGGGTGCCGCCGCCGCATTGCCTATATGGGCCTTCTATATGAAGCGCGTATATGCCGATGCCGCCACTGGTATAGACCCCAAAAAGACCTTCGAACAACCCAAAGGTTTCGACGATTGCGAAGCAGAACCTGGCTTCTATGATGGTTCTCTAAAACAGCCAACCGAGGAGACCATAGAGTCTGTGCCACACACGCAGGAAGAAGAATAAAAAAAAGATTTGGAAGTTTCAGAAACGCACTATACATTTGCACCCCTAAACCGAACACTAAATAGTTCCATGGTGTAACGGTAGCACAACAGATTTTGGTTCTGTTTGTTCTGGTTCGAATCCAGATGGAACTACAAAAGTGATCAACGGGAGTGGCAGAAATGTCCTCCCGTTTTGTTTTTTTGCACCTGGTCCATTTTTCGCTTTTGTTGGCACTTCCTATTTCGGGTTACACTACGGCAAAGTGCCTGTATGCTTCTGTTTCCCGCATCATTTCTGAATTCAAAACGAGACTGCATAGTATTTTCGCAAAACACGTTTATGCAGTGTGTCGGCCCAAAACACTCCAGGCACCAAACAAATACGAATGCTAAAGAGAGAGGTCTCGATTGGAGTTTCAATCTTGTAGCATTAAAAACTAAGAAAGTGAAAGAAATAATTACCATACTACTTCTATGCATTACAACGGCTGGCTTTGGGCAAAAGACTGTACAGTTTGCCGATTCAATTCGAACAGCATTCAGTATTCCGGAGATCTGTTATGCGGTTGTAGATGCCCAATCAATCATTGAAGCTGCTGCAACTGGCAAACACTCTATAGCCCTGCCAGACACTGCCTCTCTGGGCGATCGGTTCCATATTGGGTCTAATACCAAGGCAATGACAGCCTTTGTTATAGCCAAATATGTGGAAAAAGGGAAGCTGAAATGGACAACAAAATTCTTTGATGTTTATCCTGAGTGGAAGGAAAAGAGCAAGCCATATTATGCCAACATCACGTTGCAAGATTTGCTGTCACACAGAGCAGGAATACATCCATTTCAGGGCGAGGGCGACCCTCTTATACCAAACTATAAAGGGACTCATCAGGAAAAGAGAAAACAATTCGGACAATTTGTATTGACGTTGGTACCTGTAAAGCCCGATGGAACCAATTCGTTCGTTTATTCGAACGCAGGATACACCCTTGCAACATTAATGCTGGAGAAGGTAACAGGAAAAACTTGGGAGCAGCTAATTGAAAAAGTTTTCAATAAAGACTTGAAATTGAATGTGAAATTGTCATGGCCCGAAAACCAAAAGAATCAGGATACTTGGGGGCATAGTACAGAGAACGGAGTGCTCAAGCCCATTCCTTCTACCTTCGATTATCATTTAGACTATACGGAGCCGGCTGGCGATATAAACATCAAGCTGACCGATTATGTAAAGTTTCTCCAGCTAAACCTGTCGGGGCTTGCAGGCAAGAACAACTACCTGAAATCAACCACTTACCGCTTCATGCATACAGGGGTGGAAAACTACTCATTGGGGTGGTTCAATATATATGAAAACGGCAATGAACTTTCTGTACACTCCGGTACCGGTGCCTTTACCTACTTTACCATTGTGCACATCGACAGGCAAAAGGGTAGGGCATATGCAATTTTTACAAACAGTTTCAACGACAACACGCAGCAAGGCGTAAGACTATTGATGAGGAAACTGAAAGAGCATTACGGTAGCTAAGGGCTGTTGGCAACTATCGCCTTGCAACATCTATGCGGCCCAGCCCGGCACCGCCGCATATTCTGCCTATCTTATCAAAATTGTGTTACCGGTAGCATGTCTGTCTATATTGCTGTTATCCGTGTATTCTATCATCCATAAGTACACGCCGGTTGTCTGCTCCTTGCCATTATAGACACCATCCCAGCCATCTCCTGCATTTGGTGCGCCATTGTAGTACACTTTATTTCCCCACCTGTTATATACGCTGAATGCTCTTAGTTTGCTTTTACCCACTGGTATAGGTATTAGTTTGTCGTTAAGGCCATCGCCATTGGGGGTAAACGCATTGGGGGCGGTATAGCTGGTATGTTCGCGCACGTATATGGTAATGGTGTCATAGCCCTTACAGTTTCTCTGTGTTTCGCCATACAACACATAAGTATAGTCACCTGCTTCTGTAAATGTGCCAATCGCATCCGCAGAATTGGCATCACTCAAAAAAGTGGCGGGGCTCCACGAATACAGTATCGCCCCCTTTGCATGAAAGTGTACCGTATCGCCCACCAATACGGTACGGCTTACCCCGGCATAGGGCCTATAATTCTGTGTAGTATTCGCACAGTTGACTACCGTCCACTGAAATTCCCTGTATACCTTATTGATGAGCACACCGTTGCGCCATTCTTTGCAGCATACGCCTATCTGGTATCTGCCTATTTGGCCGGGCACCACCGTCATCAGGCCCGTACGGCTATCTATTTGCAGCGGTTCTGTAGTATTCATTGGCATAGCGTGCCAGTAGGGTGCTGCGTACAGCATGGTATCGTATGGTGGGGCACTGGCCACACTTGGCTTTATACTACCTTCAGAAGCTCCGTTGTATACATTAGATAGTTCATAAGTTGTCGAGTCTCCGTCGGCATCAGTAGCACTCAAATCAATTTCCGCTCGGTTGTTCAAGCATATAACCGGCGCAGGATACTCTTTGAATACCGCACTGCTATTGTGGGTTCCGCCACCGGGTATTGTACAAAAAAACGTTACGCCATTATTGCCCGCGTCAATCAGGTTTGCTACACTGCCGGTGCGGCAACACCGCTGGTATACCACCACATATCCGGCATTATTTTTAGGCAGTACGTACGTCTTGGTGAATTTTTTTCTGAGAAGACATGAATTGTTGCCGAGCAATGGCACCGAGCCACAATCTGTCACTATCTCTTGCTGAGATAGGTCTATTGCTCCATCGCTGCCCGGCGTGGCATCGTAATATATAGCAGTATCATACCTGAGAAGGGAACCTCCGTTCTCATATACTGTAAGATATATCGGATTGTCCTGTACTATTGCATCCGGATGGCCAACAATACAATCCTGGTACAGCAGCAGGGTCACTGTATATACCTCATATTGTACGCCATTTCTTACAGAGTCTTGCACGAACGCATAGGTCATTTCGCCACCCACATTGTGAGATGCACGCACATTGGTGCCACAAAATAGAAATAAGATGGCTATCAGCCCACGGGGAAAAAGGAGTTTTGCTAATCTCATGAGGGTACTGTTTGGGTATTAAAAAAGCCACATAAAGCAGGATGTGCATGCCTGCGCTATTATAATAGACGTAGCCTTTAGCCTATATCTTGGGTGCGCTCATGTATTTATCGGCAGATTATGCAACATTGCTAACGTCAAAATGAATAGGCTTATTGCCTTTATGGTGGTACTTTGCAAAGAGGGATACTGAAACATGGGAAACATCAGGTATAAGTTATTTCTGCTTATTTTTTAGCTTCTATTATCGCTAAACTAGAATCCCTAGTAATACCACTGAATAAAGTAGCAATATGAGCACAACAATTAATCCAATTCGTGAGGTTCACAAATCAATAGTAATTGCTCAAGTTTTTTTGCAGCGGTTTCACTGTCCGATGTTGCTTGTTTGTAGTAGCCAATATGTGCTGCATTTTTCACAATAACCGCAGTACCGGTACAGCATATCATTATCATACCACGTAGGCTTCCCATTTCTGCATAAGTAAGGCTCAGGCCTACAACGGCATTACCACCCATCACGGTAGCTTCATGCCGCAGTCGGGCAAGACAAATATTTTCAGCATCTTTCATTTTACTGCTCATCGATTCCGATTCCTTTCCAAGTAGATCTGATACACTCATGCTTACCTCTGAGAATATACCAGTACCTGTCACAGATTGGGCTGTCACTAGTCCAAGAACCTCATATTCCCAACCCAATGGGTTATGAATGGTCACTATGGGCATAGACTGCTCAGAGTTTGCCAGATGATGCCGTAGTTTGCGTATGTCGCTTCTCAACTTCGACAATGATGTATGAAATAATTCATCGCCGCATTTATTACAATATCCGGATGATTTGGTCCCGTTCGCGGCATTAATGACATCTACTGCGGTAGATAAAAGCTTCTTATTGGTACTGAATACATTATTCTTTATTGGTGAATTGCAGTTTGGGCATATATCTTGGCTCATAGTATGATATTGGGTTGAAGTTAATGTTTTTCCTTAACAAGAACTCTGTCATAGTGATGAAAACTGTCCGTTGTTCCGGTTCTTCCCGCAGGGGCGAACGAGAACTGCCGGTAGGGCCCGTTCAGCGAACGGCTTCACATTGTTGTCGCTGAAATATGCCTACAGTGGCCACTGGCGCGCGTCTAAGGCATGGGTTGTAGTACATTGGCCCACTCGTACATCTCCAGCTATCTCCAGTTGAAAACTGGAGATACTATCATTGCCGCTGTTTCTCCAGTTCTTCCCATAGAGGCAAACCGGAATTGCCGATAGAGACCATATTGGGGTATTCCCCCCTTCCCTTTTTATTGGTATTACATCTTCTTTCCTGCTACTACAACGCTTCAGGTCAATATTTACAGCATCTTTCAGTTAAAATCCGGCCTCTACCCAAGATAAATACTGTTTTTTACGTCTATCTTAGAGCAGTATATACCCGCCATGCAGCAACAGCAAACCATACAACTACACATACCCACACCCTGCCACCAGGACTGGAGCCAGATGACCCCAAACCAGCAGGGCCGCCACTGTGCTCATTGCCAAAAGACAGTAATAGACTTTACCACATGGAGCGATGCGGCTCTCTACGAATTCTTTTCCAAAGACCGTGGCAGAGTTTGTGGCAGGTTGCATGCTGCACAACTAAGC